>DATIGS010000082.1:0-22864 GCA_035481425.1 Cellvibrio sp.
GATAAGCTCAGGTGCGCCCGTTCAGTAGTTAAATTGACACTGACCGATTCCACGCCGTCCACCTTTGCCAATGCGCGTTCGACGTGGGCAACACAAGACGCGCAATTCATTCCTTCTATTGCCAAATCTAGTTCATGCAGGTTGGACATTATCATTCCTCAATAGACCTTCGGTTTGGTTACGCCATGGAAGGTTAATCCTTTCCCTTGCTGGAAGGTCAAGAAAAAGTTACGTTGTTTTAATTTGCCCGAAATCGTGCAAGCCATTAGCATTTCGCGCTTTATTGGTGCGACAGGATAAATTATGACCATTAAACACCTGCTTCACGAAATACGTTTGTACTTGGGGATAGAGCGAAGCACCACCAGTCATGGTGAAAAGCTTATTTCCGCGCTGGGTGCTTTCCTCGGCATTGTGGCGGTGTATTGGGGAACTCGCTGGTGCTTCCCCGATGGTTTTATGCATACCGCAGGCACCTTATTGATGGTGACCTCAATGGGCGCTTCTGCCGTTCTGCTTTTTGCGGTGCCGCAAGGTGCATTGTCCCAGCCGTGGGCTGTAATGGGCGGGCATCTATTATCGGCATTTGTTGGTGTGACCTGTCAGGAGCTATTCCCCGATCAAACCTGGACGCCAGCTCTGGCCGTAGGCTTGGCGGTAGGGGTTATGCATTACGCCCGTTGCATCCACCCGCCCGGTGGCGCTACTGCGTTGGCGGCGGTGATCGGCGGGGCAGAAATTTATCGCCTTGAATACTGGTACCTGTTATTTCCCATTTTGGTGAATGTCGCGAGCATCATGCTGATGGCGATTGCTTTCAACGCGCTCTTTCCCTGGCGGCGTTATCCGGCCCATCTGGTAAAGCGAAAAATTGTTAAACCGGCGGTGGCATCGGAGAGACAATTTGAACTGACGCAGGAAGACTTTTCTGCGGCGATGGAACAGCTCAATTCCTATGTGGATATCACTAGCGAAAACCTTACCCAGTTGCTGGAATTGGCCAAGCAGCACGCGGAAAAAAATATCACCCACCCGGAACACATTATCGCCGGCCATTTTTACAGCAACGGTAAATTGGGGAACCTGTGGAGTGTGCGCCAGGTCGTTGATGCCGCGGATAACCAAAATGCCAGTAAAGATCAGGTGATCTACAAAGTCGTGGCCGGTGCTGGCGGTTATGCCACCGGGATCTGCTTGCGTTCGGAGTTTCGCCAATGGTCGCGCTATGAGGTCAAGCAACAAGCCAATGGCCACTGGACCAAAGTGGTGGATGAAGAAGAGTAATCGTTACCGTTGTGGGCGTTACAAATTCCAACAAATTTCAGGTTTTTGGCGTCAATTGGGCAAGCTAATATGCGGCAATCCTGGTTCAGTGCCAGAGACCGAAGTACAACATCTGCCGATTTATAATTAGAGGTCTATTGTCCATGCGCTTATCTGCCCAACTGTTCAAACGTACTGCATCCGCTGCCTGCTTGAGTGTCGGCCTATTAATGGCGGGTGTTGCATCTGCCACTACAGTCCAGTTCCAAACCGTGTTGGGTGATATTGAAGTAAACCTGTTTGATAAAACCACACCAAAAACCGTAGAGAATTTTTTGGCCTATGTGAAAGCTGAAGCTTATAAAAACACCATCATCCATCGTTCCGTCGCTGGTTTTGTGGTGCAGGGTGGTGGTTATTCTTACAACGGTACTTCTCTTGTGGCCATCTCCCAAAATCAAAAAGTGATTAACGAACCTGTTTACTCTAACCTGCGTGGCACTATTGCTATGGCAAAACTGGGCAACGATGCTAACAGTGCGACCAATCAATGGTTTTTTAACCTGAGTGACAACTCTGCAAATCTGGATACCCAAAACGGTGGTTTCACTGTATTTGGCCAAGTGAGCGGCAATGGTATGGCTATTATTGATGCGGTAGCAGCGCTCAATCGATTTAATATGGATAACGGTGGGGCTCTTGGGAGTATTCCACTGCGCAACTACACGGCAACTGACAGTGCCAACAAGGTGCCAGTTACCGGTGATCACCTTGTGTTAATTGAAAACATCGTGGTGCTTAATGCCGACCCGGATACGGCCGCAAACCTCAACCCAACCAAAAATACGCGTATCACTCAAAAAGACGATGATACCGATAATGGAAAGGGCGGCGGTGGAGGCGGTGGCAGCATGGGTCTGATCGGTTTGTTAATGCTGGGCATGCTTGCCTTGGGACGTAAAAGCCTGTTGAATAGGAAGTAATGTTTACTACCTGAGGGACGGCTTGTGATTACTTACCTGTATTGGATTGTTGTATTCAGCGTTGCAATTTTTGTTTTCTGGGGTGTCGGCCGCTATCTGAAGTGGAAAGTCGGTTTATTCTCAGGCCTTGCAATATTGCTAGTGGGTTGGATTATGTATTACTTCCACTACGAGCAACATTTTGTAAAAAACTATGGCGGCGTTATGTCGATTTCGGTTCCTGAAGGGCAAATACATCTTAATGCCACCTGGAAAGATGAAAACCTCTGGATTGAAAATTACGACCCAAAAACCAATACTTGTATTTTTAGTGAATATTCCAAAGGCGCCTTGTTAGAAGGAAAGGTAACCATTAAGAACTGTAATCCAAACTTTTTAAATCCCGCGCAGTAATCGAATTTATTCATCAGAAACAAAAAAAGGAGCCTCGGGCTCCTTTTTTGTTTCCGTAATACTCAACATATATGGCTGGCAATTTGAACTTTCAGACAAATTAGATTTTTTTTACCTAAGGATTTGGTTTTTATTGTGGCGTATCCATAAACAGCTAATCTTAAACATGTGGAGAGACAATCTCCTGCAGTCGAGAGAGATAGCTATGAAAACCAGTACCAAATTTTACCTTGCTTTATTTCTTCTAGTGTCAATGGTCGCGGGAACCGCGCCAGCAAATGCAACTGAATCCATCAGCGAAAAAACCTGCACAGCAATTCAGACCGCAATCAACTTGTTACCTCCTGAAGGTGGCGAGCTGGTTCTGTCGCCCGGTATTTATACGTGTATCCATCCGATTATTATCGACCGGAACAACATCATACTGCGGGGCTCCGGCGCTGCGACTTTATTGCGCCTTGCCGATAATACCAACGCGCCGGTGATTATCATGGGGCTGGCAGAAAATGTGCCCAGTCGTGCAACCCATCATGTGCGCGTCAGCGATTTGATGATTGATGGAAATCGCGCAAATCAAACGGCGGAGTGTATGGGTGGGCCTTGTAGCGATGCATTCCCACTGCGCAATAACGGCATCAGTATCCGCCGTTGTATCGATTGCGCGGTGCAATCTGTAACTGTGTTTGGTGCTATGTCCGGCGGTTTGGTAACTGAATTAGGATGCCGTCGATTAACAATCCGCGACTACACGTCTTACGATAATGAATTTGATGGCTTGGCAGGATATGAAACGGAAGACAGCACATTTTCCGGCATCCACTTGTATGGTAATAAGGCTGCAGGCATCTCCACGGATATTAAATTCAATAACAACAAATTCTACGATGTCACCATCACGGACAATAAAACCGTTGGTATTTTTATGCGCGACTCACTCGATAATTCGTTTACAAATTTACACATACGCGACAGCGTTCAGCACGGTATTTTCCTTGCCCAAGTGAATGCCGATCCTGCGACTGCAGCGACAGGAAATACGTTTACCGGTGTGGTGATATCTCGTTCTGGTGGTATGGGTGTTTTGGCAAATGATGCGTCCTGCATAAATAATATGATGGTGGGCGCACAGTTTATTAATAACAAACACGGTTGCATTAGCGAGGCGACAGCAGGATTGGTGGAAAATGTCGGGGCGATATGTCGTTGATTAAATGTGGAAAGGGTGTGTGTATTTAGCTGGTTTAGATGTGTGTGTACCAGGATGTATTTTTCGTAGCTCGCGATAATTTTTTTATCGCGAGCTTTTTTTCAGCCGTTAATTTTCTACGCTGGGCAAAAACCGATAGCCTACGCCGGGCTCGGTTTCAATGTAACGCGGGTTGGAAGGGTCATCACCCAGCTTGGTGCGCAGGCGGGCAATAAATATGCGTAAGTAATGCGTATCCTCTACATGAGTGCCGCCCCAAATTTCACGCAGTAACTGCTGTTGGGTAACCAGGCGCCCCGCATTGTTGATCAGGCGTTTTAATAACTCGAACTCTTTGCGCGATAATTTTGCAACCTCACCATCAACTGTGAGCTTGCGTTCCTGCAAATCAATAAGCACGCGCTCATCTTGAAATGTTTGGACGCTCTCCACGCTCGGACCAAATGCTTTGATTAATCCGCGAATCCGCGCAAGCAATTCCTGAATACCAAAAGGTTTAACGACATAATCATTGGCGCCGACATCTAATGCCTGCACAATTTCAGATTCACGGTTGCGTACCGATAAAACAATGATCGGTTGGTGAAAAAAATCGCGCAATTTTTTAAGCACGACCTGGCCATCCAGATCCGGCAAGCCCATGTCCAAAATAATCAGGTCTGGCGTTGCTTCCGCGGCCAACACCAAACCCTGTCTGCCAGTATCGGCCTCCAGAATAGAGTAGCCCTGGGCGGTCAGGCCTATCTGTAGGAAACGGCGAATTTGCGGTTCGTCGTCGATGATTAAAATCTTACTCATAAGGGCTCCATTTTTAGGGGAGTATAAACAGCTGATGCTTATGGCTGTGTTATATCCCTGTTAAATCTTTATTCTTCTGTTTTTGGGAGTTCTTGCTGCTCATGTTGTTCGTTGATTGGTAATTCTATGCGCACACAGCACCCGGGGTTATTTTTATCCCCAATGCGCTTGGGGTTGGGGTGAATGCTGACCTTGCCGCCATGCGCCATAATCATTCCCTGGCATATGGTTAAACCAAGGCCACTGCCTGATTTACGTCTATCACCTTTTTGCGCGGTATGAAAACGCTCGAAAACTTTCTCGCGCTCCTCCTCGGGAATACCGGTGCCTTGGTCGCAAATGCAGATAACGACGCTGTCGTTCTCTTTGCGGCAGGTAATATCAATACTGGCATTGATTGGGGAAAACTTTATGGCATTGTCGACAACGTTAAAAATAGCTTGCTCGAGGAGTGCTGCATGCACATAAAGTGAGGGTACGTTTGGATCTATGTCTTCTTTCAGGTGATTGTGGATCAGCAGGGGGCGCAAGCGCTTTTTTACTACGCTCATGATTTCTTCTACGCTGACCCAGTCGCACTCCAAACGCAGCTGACCAAACCCGAGTTTGGTCATATCCAGTAAATTTTGTGTATAACGGTTAAGGCGCTCAGCTTCGTCCAATACCGTGCTTAACAGCTCGCGGGTTTGTTGTTTGTCCAGATGTTCGCCAAATTCAATAACCGTAGAAGTGGCGCCGATCATGGTGGTCAATGGCGTGCGAAAATCGTGTGAGACAGATGAAAGTAGTGCTGAGCGCAATAACTCATTTTCTTTGGCGATTTTTTCTTTTTCCAAATCCGCAGCCAGCCGGGTACGTTCGAGCGAGATATTTACCTGGTGTAGCAACAGGAGAAAGATATCTTTGGGGAGATGTTGGATGTTCTCAATTGCGATGCGTAATAAACCAATGACTTGTTTAGAGTTGTAAAGAAAATAAACATCGTGTTCCGCTTCCAGCTCTGGAATCCTGGCGATTACTTCAGGGGTTAAACGCAGCTCTAATAATTCTTCCAGATAGGTTTTGCGCAGATTGGTGAGGCGCCGGATCATCGGGTGTGTTGCCCAATTGTCGCCATGGGTGATCAGCACACAGTTTTCATGCCATGGTTTCAATGCATCGCGCATTGCGGCGACTACGTCTTCTGTATCAATGGCTTTCGGCAGACGTTCCAGCAGCTCTAATTCAATATCAGTCATGAATTCGCGCATGCGAATTTTTTGTATATTGTGTTTATGTTTGGTCGCCATATAGCCAACCAACACAGACGTGAGCAAAAACAACAAGATGGTCAGCAGGTCTTCATCCTGATGAATCATGATTGATCCATAGGGTTCTGCAAAAAAGAAACTGAACGCAAAAAAACTGGAGAGCGCGTTAATAATGGCGAGCTCTACCGTCACATTGATGGCGATAAAAACCACCATCACTATATAGAGCAATGGGACATTGGCTTTGGGTAAATAATCAGTGATTAAAAACGCAATGGGTGTGAGTAGCCAAGGGAATAAAATCCCAATCGGATAAGCAAATCTACGAAGAATTTTTTCTGCGTTCATTATGCCCGCCAAAATGCAGGAGTGAATAACACCAGGATAGTTAAGAATTCCAGTCGCCCAAGTAGCATCCCGGCCGAAAGAGCCCATTTTGCAGTGTCACTCAAGCTGGAGAAATTCCCGGCAGGGCCTATAACAGGTCCTAACCCTGGTCCGACGTTCATGACGGCTGTGGCTGCACCGGTAAAACTGGTTACCAGGTCCAAGCCGGTTAACGCGAGAATCACGGCGATAACAACCAGGCATGCTGTCATTAAAAACATATAGGAGATTGATGAGGCAATAATTTCTGAACTGATCAAGCGGTTGTTGTAACGGCGACTAATAATTGCGCGCGGGTGAATTGCCGTCATGATTTGTTCTTTCACCAAACCACCAAAGATTTGCAAGCGGAATACTTTTATTCCACCGGTGGTGGAACCGGAACAGCCACCGACGAAGGTGACGAAGAAAAAAATAATTAACGCCAGCGGGCCCCACAGTTGATAATCGCCCGATGCAAATCCCGTTGTGGTGATCACGGATACCAAGTTGAAACACGCCATGGTTAATGCGCGGAATGGGTCCATTTGGTCGGTGATGATAAGCTGAGCCGTCAATATGAGTGTGGTAGTGGCGACAACCCAGAGCAATCCGCGCACTTGGGTGTCTTTAAAAAAGATAAATTTTTTATTTACCAACAGGCGCACAAACAATACGAAGGGGAACGCGCCGGCGAGCATAAAGACGATGGCGACCCAATGAATCAGCAAACTATCAAACTGGGCAAACGAACTATCGGAGGTAGAAAACCCACCGGTTGATACAGTTGCCATCGCATGATTGATGGCATTAAAAAAATCCATTCCGGCAAGCCAAAATGCAGCGAAACAAATAATGGACAATGCAATGTAACAATAAATAATCATTGCCATCAGGCTTTGGGCGCGTGGCATTGCCTTATCGGACCAATCGGAAGATTCCGTTTTAAACAAACGCATACCGCCCACTCGCAAAAAGGGAAGTACCGCAATGGCCATCCCGATAATACCCACACCACCAATCCAGTTGAGCATGGAGCGCCAAAGCAGAATATCTTTCGGGAGAACATCCAACCCAGCCATCACCGATGAACCGGTTGAGGTAACGCCTGACACAGCTTCAAACACCGCATCGGCAAGCGTCAAGGGGTGATCAATAAGGATGAAAGGCAGTGCGCTAAACAAGGATACGCCTGTCCAGGCGGCGGTTGTAATCAGGAACACCTGGCGGGGTTGCATGAAGTCCAGGCGCGATTTTTTTCCGATCAATAAAAATGCGATTCCGGAAAGGCTGGTAATAGTGGCAGATGAAAAAAACGCGAGTTGATTGTCGCTATTGTAAGCAATGGAGAGCGCCAGCGGCACCAACATAAACAACGCGAGGATATTCAGGATTGCGCCCAAAATCAGCAGCGTAGGCCCTAATAGTTTCATAGTACTCAACTTTTGTTGGCGGTAAGAATGCGGGAATTGGCCGCATTCTAAACGCTACATGGGCGAGAGCCTATGGGCACGGGATATATATTTTGTAAAACCTGTACGGGCCAGGCCGCCAGCAGCCGAATCAATACGGCTGCGTAATCTCGGCATAGATGAGGGTCACGTACAGGTTCACAATGTGGGGCGATTGCTGCATAAAAATAGTCAAGTCAGTTTCTATGCCCAAGCTACTCAATTGTGCCCTGCGCTCATTCATATATCGCACCGCTGCGCTCTCAAGAACATCGCGGAAGACCACGGGTTTTTGAAAGCGAACCTGCGGATTATTAATACAGAATTGAGTATAGGCATAGAGTGCTTCTACCACCGCACTTTTGTAGTAGGCCGGGTAAAGTTTGTGAGTAAGTTGGTCGATTAAATGAGCGAAACTTTCCTCTCCCGGGGTCATGGATTGACGGATGGTTTTGCAATCGAGATTAAAACTGCCCCCGGACAAGTTATTGAATACCAGTGTTTGGGAAAACATCAGGCTGTGCCAAATATCCTTGAGGAAGTTCGCGTCGAAATGAGTGATCAAGCCCCGAGCAGTACGCCATTCCAGCCAATCTGTATCCATCGCATCGGATAGCACAGGGTTCTCATCATCAGGGGACTCATTGTGATGAATTTTATAGGGGGTGATATGGTTTATACCTTGGGCAAATACTTTTTTGCGCGAGGTCAGGATGGTTCGTATTTTCTTGTACAGTCTCGCCGGAGATTGCAAGCCTAACCACTCGGTCATGCTCACGTCTTCGGCATCGCCCTTATCCATGCCGCACAGCAGCATAAAATTGCGTAATTGTACGGAGTGCAAACCGTCAAACAAATTGGGTTCTGAGCGAATCAGGGAGCCAATTGCTGAAATTAATTCCTGTACCAACGTGCGTTCCAGTAAATCAGGAAACAATTGACGCACGCTTTCAAAATAGGTGGCATTTGAAAATGATTGGTCAACTTTAATTTCGGTATGGTTGTTGTCACCTACAGTGATGCTCAGGTTTCGTGCTGCCAACAAGGTCAGGCTATCGCCGAGATCAGTCAGTGTGTAAGTTAAATGAGAAAAACAGAAACGCGATAACAACCAATAATTCACTTTCTGCGAGCGCGAAAAAATATCGCGGATTAAATCTTTTACCGTTATCACTGCGCCATTAATACCAATGTTATCGGTTAGCTTGTGTGTGTTGACATACACAGAGAATTTTCGATAGGTAATGATGTCGCTCTGTGTATAAAATTTTTCCAATAATGCCGCTGCGACAGGCTCAAGCTGCGATGATTGCAATACAGCTTCGCCGCCGGCGGTAGCATGCATTTGGCTGTTGAGCGAAGGAATGTGAAAGTAGGGGATCGATAAACTATTTACTCGCGAGGCGCGATACGCAAGATTGGCCGATGCATAGCCCACATATTCATGCTCGTTACGCAATTGATATGAGCGCAGGGTTGCAAAGAGTAGTTCGGCATTAGGCACTTTGTAATTGCGATGATCCACCAACAAGGTAAAAACAGCGACTTCAGAACTCAGCCAATTTTTATAAATAAATTGTATTTCCTGGGTCAGGGTTTCCACGACCCATTGGGTGTCAAACCGGCGATAATCTTCCCGCTCGCTTTGCAGCCACGACAGACTTAAATACACTTTATTATTAATTTCGTAGGTCTGTGATGTTGCCAGGCTTTGCACGCGGCGCCGCGGCCGGCCGGTAAGGCCCAAGGCTTTGTTTTCGCCAATATGCGCATAAGCTTCCATCAAGCTCGATGCAGAAATAACGCCCATGGGTTTTATATCTTGCAAGCTTTCCGCAATGACGCCGTATTTAGCCAGATGTTGTTTTATGGTGTCGTTTTCCGCCAGGACAACCAGCGCGATATTTGATTTGATGAAACGGGTGGACCGGCGACGCATTTTTAATGGGTCAAGATCATCGGTACTGACCAATCCCTCATCCAACATCAAGCCAGTCAAATATAAACTTTGTGCCCAAACCAAAGGTACGTTTTCATTGGGTACACGTGTTTGCGAACGCGGATTTTTTTTCTCCGCTTCAATATTTTCCAAAGGCAAATAATAAAGCTCTGGCAATAATCCAATACCGTCGACCTTAACCATGAGTGATTCGAGTTTTTTGCGATAGTATTTTGCAGTGGCTTCGCTGCCGTCAAAAAGGGCGGATATATATAAGTAGGTAAAAAACAGCGGCCATTCGGATTCCACATTCGCAAAATTACCCAGCTCATCGTGCTCGTAATAAATGCGCGAACTTTCCTCCAGAACGGTTTGGTGGCCGTCCCACAAAAAACGTTTGCAGCCGTAGTTACCACCGAGCTTGGTTAGTACGGAATCGCGTGTTTGTGTTGCAAGAGTTTCTTTGCCTACCGCAAAGGCGGGGAAGCCGATAATGCTTAATAGCGCGCTGTCAGTTTCTTTGGAGAGCGACTCCCTTGGCAAAAGCGAGGCGAGGGTGGTTCTGGCTAAGGATATAGCATCGGCAATCACATGAATTACTGCTCGTTTATCGCCGTGTTTACCGAATAAATTAAACCCATCCAGTGCTTGTAGTGCAGCTTTAGCCATGCCAACGGAGCTGGCGTTGATTTCGGTTTTGCCGTTATTCACTTTATTACCGCGCTCCCAAATACCGTAGTCGGGCGTGCGGTATGCACTGGCGATGTAATAAATCAGATTTTGCACAAAATCGACTTCGTCGTGTGTGCACACAATACGCAGGCCGGAGGCGCTCATTTGCGCCAGCATCAATAGGAATACCGATGTGGCATCAATTTGCAAATGCCCCCATGCATCATCGGCGACAACAGGCAGGCCGGTGGCAGTATCGTACTTCGCGTGTAGCGCATCGCCGTTTTGCAACGAGTGTTTGAATTTTTCAACTTTTTGCGCTTGGCGCATCATTGATTGCAAAAGACCGCGCATCAATTTTATGGTGGCCTGTTCAAGCTCATCACTTTTGTGTTCTTCACCTTGATGCTTGCATGCCATGCCCAACGTCCAGACACAGATAATGGAATAGACGTTATCGCGAACCCAGGCGTCGGTGTAATCACCGTGATTATTGATGGCGGTACTCGCAGGAAGCAGCCCGGTAACCGGGTGTTGTTTATTAAGAATGACTGTTTCAACTTCAGCGTATAAACGCTCTAACAGTTGTTTATGTTTCATAAATCCATTCACCGCCGACAAAGAGACAATCGTATAACAGATAGAAAACCAGTAAGTCCGTTAGGGTTACTTTAATTGCTTAAACTCGTAATCCCAACCAATCAGCACCTGTGATCCATTACTTCGATATTCCATCGGAATGTTTCCAAGATCATGACATCACCAGGCAATTTATTTTTTACAGAAATATGTCAATGGTATTACAACCAGCAACACATCATTTGCTTATGATCGATGTGGCAAAGCCTTATATCTGGATATAAGCAATTTTTAAACCAGATCAGACTTGTGCTCGGTGGCGACCAAGGGATTTTCTATGCGCCATTAGCCGAGGCGCGTTCATTTAGGATAGATCAATTCCAGCAAGCAGTTAAAAACTCACTGAAATTTGCCTGAGGTTTCGCACCAAAACAGGGCGGTTGATGCGGGCGGAGGGTGGTAGTCCGGGCAAGCGATTTCGATATCCGATGGTCGGAATTTGACCGCTAGTGAATATTGGACATAAGCCGGATGAATTCCTTTTTCACCACGAAGTAACATTCACACACGTTCGACTCCAATTGCTGTCTGTCCAATACAGATATGTGGCCGCGTCTATAACGTATGCTGCCGGCCGCTTGTAAGCCACGCGCGGCCTCGGTAATGCTTTCTCGCCGTACACCCAGCATGTTTGCTACCAATTCCTGCGTCATTAATAGTTCGCCCGACGGGATTCGATCGAGCGTTAATAGCAACCAGCGACAAAGTTGCTGCTCGATTGTGTGGTGGCGATTGCAGGCTGCAGTCTGGAACATCTGCGTCATTATTGCTTGGGTGTAGCGGAGCAAGAGCCGTTGCAAAAGTCCGCCAGAATTAAACTCTGCTTTCAATGTATGTTGATCCAGTCGATAGGCTTGTCCTGCTGTCTGCACAATGGCGGTATTGGGAGTGGAATTTCCCCCCAATAATATAGGTAATCCCAACATGCCTTCATTGCCCACTTCTGCGGCTTCGGCACAGGCGCCCGTGTCCATAATATATTGCAATGAAATGATAGAGGTCGTCGGAAAATAGGCGTGGCTAATATGATCGTTCGGACCATAAATAACATCACCCAGTTTTAAATTAACCGGCTCAAGATGTTTGAGTAAACGATCGCGGTCTTCGCTTCCCAACGCGGCGAGAATTTGGTTTTGCTCGGGCTTTTGATTATCTGTAAGGAAACTTGTCGGCATAGAAATTCCTTTCATTGAGTCAGTATTTTTAAAACGCTAAGCAGCCAGATATTTTTAAGAGGTTTGTTTGCATTGAATTCCTACGCCTCGGTAACCGATAAAGCGACTCGAGTGATCGAAGATGGGTGTACCACTAACACGGTAAAAATGCCGGTCTCCGGTGGTGGTGAGACGGCTGAATGAGAAATCGATAAAAGGCTGCCTTGCAGCGATAATGTCTTGTAATTTTTTTCGTTCGTCTTCGTCCCAGCCTGCACTTTCATCGCTGTTAGTTAAACCGGTACTGGAATTATTTCCCGTTAATGTATCAACCTGAAGGCCGAGCATCTCTAATACCGGGCCTGATACTTTAGTAAATTTCCCGCTTTCATCTTGTTCCCAATACCAATCAGACGCGAGTTCGGTAAGGCTGCGAAAGCGTGCCTCACTTTCGCGTAATTCTGCCGTCCGTTCCTGCACGGTGTCTTCCAGTACCTTGCTGTAGTTTTCCAATTTTTTATACAGCAAGCGCACTTCCAGCATATTGTGAATACGCGTTTTAACTTCGATGACATCAATCGGTTTGCTGATAAAATCTTTCGCACCACTTTGTAATGCACGCAATTTATGACCCGGTTGTGCGGTTAGTACAATCACCGGAAGATAGTCATCTTGCATATTGGCTTTAAGGCATTCCATCACCTGGAAACCATCCATTCCCGGCATTTGCAGATCGAGTAGAATTAAATCGTATTTGTTCTTTCGATATAGTGATGCCACTTCGAGTGGATTCATTGTCGCACTCACATTGATATAACCGGCCTCAGCAAGTAAGGTTTCCAATAGTTCGACATTGGCCTGTTGGTCATCCACGATCAATATGCCGGCATTAAGAATTTCTTCTTCAGTTAGCTTCATGCTCTTTCCTCTTTTTTCAAGTTGGCCGTATTTTTGTTTTTCAGTTCAAGTGCTGTATCAAGTGTACTCATAAACTCATCAATTCGAATAGGTTTGGTGAGGTAGTGGAAAAAACCTGCCGCCAGACCTTTTTCAATATCATGGGGGATAGCGTTAGCGCTAAGTGCGATCACTGGAATATGTTTGGTTAAGGAGTCATTGTTAAGAATTTTTAACGCCTCCATGCCGTTCATTCCTGGTAAATTAATATCCATTAATATTAAATCCGGTTGGGCCAAGCGAGCCTGCTCGACTCCTGCAAAACCATCGCGTGCGGTCAATAGAAAAAATTCTGGCCGCGATTCCATGATACTTTCCACCAACGTTAAGTTGGCAATATTATCTTCCACATAAAGCAACGTGTATTTGGATGTATTATTTGTTGCGCGGATATGATTTGGTAGTTGGGGCGCAGCATTGTCAACAGAGGCTGAGCTGTTCTCTGAACCCATCAGTAAATCGACACTGAATATGGTGCCTTTGCCGACGGTACTTTTAACGGAAATTTTTCCTCCCATCAGTTTGATCAAGCGCTTGGTCATCACCAAGCCTATACCTGTTCCTTCTTCGTTACTATTTTCTTTTCCGAGACGATTGAAGGGTTGGAATAGTTGTGACAGCTGTTCAGGCGTTAAGCCTTCGCCGGTATCTTTAACGCTTATCCGTGTGCGGCCTGATGGAAGTTTCTTACAGGTCACCGTCACACTACCGTTTGGACGATTATATTTAATCGCATTGGAAAGGAGGTTGATAAGCACCTGCTTTAAACGCGTATTGTCAGCACTGACTACGACGGCTGAATCAAATTCCGGGAAATTTAACGTTATATTGCGATTGAGCGCTTGCGGTTCAACCATGGCTTTGCATTCCCGCATAAGGCCGGGGAGCGAAACCATTTCGATGGATAACGAAAGCCGACCGGATTCGATGAGCGTGAGGTCCAGAATTTCATTAATTAAATCCAGCAAATACCATCCTGCCTGCAAAATTTGTAATACGCAGCGTTTTTGGGATGGAGTAGGTGGTGGGTTACTGGCATCAATTAATTGTGAGAATCCCAAAATAGCATTTAATGGAGTGCGCAGTTCGTGGCTCATGTTCGAAAGGAAATCGGATTTTGCACGATTGGCTTTTTCTGCCAAATTTTTTGCCTTGTTCAGCTCAATATTATTTTCCAATAGGGCCTGGTCTAGCCGCTTCCGCTCGGTGATATCGATTAGCATATTGATACCGCCAATAATCTTGCCGGCGGTATCGCGTAGCGGAGTCGGGTGGGCGACGAAATGGACACGCGTTTTATCTGGTCGCTCAGCCATCGCTTCGACGCCAAACAAGGGTCTTCCCTCCCGGAGTGCAATTGCCATTGGGCATTCTTCATAGGGCATGGGGGTTCCATCGGGATGGAATAACCGCAAATCCTTGCACCATTTGTCGCTGCCTAATTCTGGTAGGCAACCGGAAAATTCCACGGCTGTTTGGTTAAAGTGCGTTAATTTTCCTTCGGCATCGGTTGCATAAATAGCCACGGGTAATGCATTGATTACCGCGCGCAAATGGCGTTCGCTTTCGCGCAAGGTTTCTTCAGTGCGTTTGATTTCAGTGATATCGAGATTGGTGCCGATAATCGATTCGACTTTACCTTGTGCATCAGTACGCACTGTTTCAACAGAGCGTATGTATCGAATTTCATTGCTTCCGCTTTGCTTGATACGAAATTCCCGGCTTCCCCCTTGTTGTAAATGTATAGCCTTGTCCCAGCCTTGCTGTTCAATTTGGTCAGCGGGCATCAGGTGCTGCGGCCACTCATCCCGACTTACTATGCCGTCAGCGGTGGGCTGTACTCCATAAATGCGAAACATTTGTTTATCCCAGCGCATACGATTATCCGCCAGACTTAATTCCCATATGCCCACGCCGGTTGCCTCGGTCGCAAGGCGTACTCGCTCATCGCTTTCGCGCAGCGCCTGCTCGGACATTTTGCGCTGGGTAACATCGGTGAATAAAATAGCTACCTTGTTGCTACCTTGTTTACCCAGGCGGCAAGTATAAATATCAAACCAACGTTGGAGCGATGGAACCTGGTATTCGAAGCGAACCGGTTCGCCGGTTTGTAACACCTGGTCATAAATAGCGAATAGGTCAGGGCCCAAGTCGGGAATAAATTCACTCACGTACCGGCCTTGCGCATTTTTAAATCCGCTGTGTTTCTCGAACGATGGATTGATTTCAAGGAACAGCTGGTCTACCGGTTGATAATTCTTATAAATGATTTCAGCAACACAAAAACCCTCGTCAATTGTTTCAAAGAGACTGCGATAGCGATATTCGGATTCGAGCATTAAAGCTTCAGCGTGTTTGCGCGCCGTGATATTGCGTAACACGCAAGCAAGATACCGTTGGCCACCCAAACGCATTTCGTTTACTGCAATTTCCATGGGTAGGAATTGTCCGTCCTTTTGTCGCCCTACCACTTCGCGGACAACTCCTTTGCTGCGCTCTTCGAGAGAAGTTTGATAATAATCCAGCGCACCCGGAGTGCTGTCTAATTCCGGAACTATAGTGCTAATTTTTTGCCCGACTAACTCAGCCGCTTTGTAGCCGAACATTTTTTCGGTTGCAGAATTGATGCTTTCAATCACCTGGGTGCGTGCATTGAATGTCACTATGCCGTCGCTAACGGTATCCAATATTGTTTTGACCCGCTCAGTACTGTCGAGCAGCGCTTGTTGCGCGGCGTTCTCGGCGGTGATGTCGCGAAAGACCAGGACAGCACCAATGACTTGGCCGTCGCGGTCGCGAATTGGCGCACAACTATGGGCGATATTGTATTCGGCTCCATTGGGCAACATGAGTATATTATTGCTTGCGCCCTGGGATGCTCCATGCAGTAAGGTCTCCAATACCGGATTTAAAATGGGTTCACGGGTTTCTTTATTAACGAGATGGATAAATTCGCAAATGGATTTGCCCGCCGCTTTCTCAATGGAGGAGGCCGTCAGTTGTTCAGCAACATGGTTCATTAGCGTTACCGCACCGCTACAGTCGGTCGCTATGACCGCATCGGCAATTGAATTGAGTGTCACCTCTAATTTTCGTTCACTATCTTGCACAGTGATGTAGGCAAGGTTTAGTTGTTCATTCAGCACCTCTTGTTTGTCGAGTGAGCGTTTTGTTTCGAGATGTACAAGATCCATCAAGCGCTGGTGAATGTTGCGATAAATTCCATAGGCGAACGCCTGTGCGAATAGCAGCATAAAAATGCTAACCAGGACAATAAAACCGAACAGGTAGTTCATGTATTTGCGGTGATCGTTTCTATGCAGCTGAAGCTTTTTATTTTGTATCTCCTGATAGTCCTTTAATATCGAGCGGAGTGAGTTCGTCTTCTCAGGACCTTCGCCCGCGGTAAAACGCGCTAATAAATCATCTGTTTCAATGGTGCCGACATCTCGAATTGCTGCCGCGAGGAACTCCATTTTCTCGTTCGCGATAGGTGCCAGTTTATCAATTTGGGCTGTGCTTTCAGGTGTGGTAGATATCGCGCGCAGGCGTGTGATTTGGTTTTCAAGTGTTGCGCGAGTCTCTGAATACGACTGTAAAAACTTAGTGTCGCTCGTCAATATGTATCCACGCGTTCCAATTTCAGAGTCCATGATGGAAGAAAGGATTTTTTGAGCACTGCTTATTGAAAGCGTTGTTTGCATACGAAGCTTGTCGGCCGTTTTCATGCAGTCGAAAAGCCAGAATAGGGTGGCGGCAATGATCATCACGATGATCGTAGGGGTGCTGAGTAAAATTATATTCTTGCGGGTCACTTTTGCTTTCATAGAACCTATTCTGCTGCAAGGTCATAGACTCGATGGGCCGGAGATGCGAACGATGCTCGCCGATCTATTTATAAAACCCATAACTCGCTGATAGTCGGACTATTCCCGTCCTCCGGTCTGTTGGATAGTTAACATATCCCAGGGTTGACAATAAATCGAAGCAAGATGTTCCCTGGTCTGGGCATCGATCACACTATTTGAGAGGATTTCTACAACCAGTTGTACCCAAGTCCTGAAAACTAAAGACTAAGTGGTATCAGTCGTCTGGGTAAGGGCGATGCATTAGCCGCCACTTTCATCCATTTAAAGCGACGCATGTAGTGGGCGCCTTCTATTGAGCAGGGCAAGAACGGGGCAGTAAGTTAAAGGCTCAGTAAGTTAAAGGAAGGGGGAAGTTATAGGAAAGGTAAGTTATAGGAGGGGTAAGTTATAGGAGGGGAGACTTGATGCTCCCCCTTTAACTATTTGGGCGAGTTCTCATGTTTATGACCCAGCAGCAATCCCAACACAAAGCTTACAAATGCGCTGGTGCCAATAATGGCCCAAGGCTCTTCATGTACGTATTCGTTGGTGCGTGCAGCAGTCTTGCGAGCCTGCTCCATCACATTATCGCTTACCGTGTTGATGCGATGTTTGGCAGCGTTGATACGTTGGTTAATTTTAATCTTGGCTTGGGCCAGGTCATCACCCGTTAGTGACGCAGTCTCCTTAACCAAGCGTTCAATATCAGCAACAAAAATTTTGAATTCGTTTGCAATCTCTTCTGATGCATCACGAATATTGTCTTTGCTATTGTCTGCTTTTGATTTGGCAGTGTCGGATAGAATTGACATGGCAGTTACCTTCTACGTTGATAGTTAAAGAGCGTTGTTAACGGCAATCAGTTCCAGTGTTAACGCCTTGCCGAATATTATTTCGATAATAAAATTTCGGCTCGGCCGGATTCTGTGTGACATTTAACTTAACAAAAAAGTATTTTTTGAACCGACCGGTTCTACTGGAATATTAGGGCGTGTAGCGGGTTCTGGTTCAGGTGGAGCGGGATCAACTTCGGGTTTCGGATTTGGATCGAAAGGCTCATCCGGAGCAATAATGCTTTTAATATGACCGGTGACTTTTTCTTGCAGAAGTGGACAGGTTTCGGACTCCGCTAACCTCCAGTCCATTTTCCCATGGCGATGTTCATGCTCTAAGAGAAAGCCCTGATTCTCCCAAACTGGATGGGCGAACTCGCGGATAGGTTGTTGGTGTAAGTTCATCATGTAATGCTCCATGTATTTCTTTGGTGGTAATTGCCAATCTCTGGGGGTAATTGTTAAGTGAAACGTTATTTTTCCTTGGGTTGTCCATCGTGCTGCGTTTGTATTTCCGTCGCCGCCCTCTCTGCATCTGAAGGCAGCGATTCGTTTGGCTGCATCGCTTTTGGCTGTACTAATTGATCTTCAAAAAAATTGGTGCGTAATTGGGGTAAGTAGTCCGGGTGATTGGTGGTAATAAATTGCACTAGTTTTTCACGTAAAAAACAGCGCAAATCCCAGTTGTTACCCGCGTTGCTGGAACTGACGAGTACGCGCAATTGAATGGCTTTATCGCTCGTATCTGTAACCTGGATATTGCTGACGCGGCCATCCCACAGCTGGGGTACTTCTTTGCATAAGCGGTCTAGCTCGCTGCGCAGTGGATCGAGCGGCATCGCATAATCGACCCACAAAAATAATGTGCCCAATATTTGGGTGGATTCCCTTGTCCAGTTCTGGAATGGGTTTTCGATAAAATATTGCAGCGGCACTATAAGCCGGCGTTCGTCCCATATTTTTACCACAACATAGGTACTGGTGATCTCTTCAATGCGGCCCCATTCGTTTTCGACGATCACCACATCGTCGAGACTCAGTGGTTGGGTAATCGCAATTTGTAGGCCTGCGATTAAATTACCTAGGACCGGTTTCGCAGCGAAGCCAACCGCCAAACCCGCTAAACCCGCGGAGGCTAACAAGCTCGCGCCTATTTGTTTTGCGCCGGGGAAGGTCATTAACATCGCGGCGAAGCCAAATAAAATGACAAAAAAAGATAAGGTATGTACCAGCACTTGAGTCTGGGTGTGAATTCTACGTGCCGTGCGATTGTCGCTAACTTGAATGGGGTGGCGTTTGAAAATCACCTCTCGTCCTGCATCGACAACCCGTAGGCCCAGCCAAATAATCACGGCAATAATCGCCAGTGTTATAAGGTGGTCAATAGCTCCTGCAAAGGGCAACGTGTCCGGTGCAGAACGCCACACGATTTGCAAGCCGACGAGAGGGATTAAAAAATGTAGTGGCGGTTTAATTCGTTCCAGTAGATCACGTGCAAATGAAAAGGGCGCTGCTATACGGGTTAATAAAAATGTAATTCCGGGAGCGATTACTGAAAGCACAATGACGGTAATTAATGCTGTAGCTAAAAATGTCAATTCAGGAATATGGTCTGACCAGTCGAAATTCATAACAAAGCCCTTATTGTCGCAATTTGCCTACGGCTCGATTGGTTGTTTAGGGTATTAGCTTCCGTTATCGAAAATCGTGCCTTCCAAACCGCTATTTATCATCGGCTATAGAAGGCACTTTCGGGTTTACTCTTTGTCGTGTGCAGCCTCAAGCGCTTTTGCCATTTCCAAATGGTGCTGCAATTTAGGTAAGGTTTTTTTGGCGAATGCAGCAATTTCCGGGTCATCAGAAATGGAGGCTTGTTGAAATAGCTCGATGGTGTTCTCGTGGGCTACGACCTGATTCCTTGCATAGGCTTCGTCAAAAGACTCACCATCGCGTTGTTCCAATATCAATTTCTTGGCTTTGGTTGTCAGTTCGGCTTCATCGGAAACTTCAAGTTTTTTCCGGCTTGCGATACTTTTCAGCTCGTTGTTAGCCGCCGTGTGATCACTAATCATTTTTTGCGCAAACGCCTGCACATCGGGAGATTTGGATTTTTCCAGCGCCAATTTGGCGCCCTCAACTTCAGCAATGCCTTTGGCTGAAACTTCCTCAACAAAATCATCCGCATCAATTTTGTCTGCGGCGATTGTCAAGCTGGACATCGCACCAGAAAAGCTAACGAGTGCGGTGTAGGCGAGTAATTTTTTGATATTCATCATCAATACCTCTGTTTTCAGATTGATCCTTATGAATCTGATTTAAAACGCTTAAATCAGCTCGAGTCTGCGAGGCTTGAATATGGCAAGAAATGCGTGAGGGATCCGTGTGGTACCTAACCTATAAGAATGAATTGTAAGGCCGTAGACGCCATAACCACGGCATTTTCCCTTGGCTGGTTCATATGTTACTTGGCGCACCGAAGCCGACGAATGAGGCATTTAACCTTGCATTCTTTGCCGAAATACTTAGGGCTTATTTGGCAAGCCCGGGGGTTATAGCGCATTTGGATCAAGGCGGTCAGCCTGCTAAGAAATTTGTTGTGCTAAAAGGAAATATTATGAAGTGTTTATTTCTCACCTCGAGTCCCGGTTATGGTCATACTCGCGCTGCAGAGGCGATCGATTTGGTATTGAAATGCCGCTATCCCGGCATTGAAACGGAATATTTGAACATCACCAGCCTTATCGATGCTCAAGTGAGTGATGCCATTCAGGATGGATATTTGCGAATGACTGCTGAACAGCCAGAGCTGTATCAAAAATTATATGACATGGACGAAAATTTCTATCGTCAGCTGGCTGGGAAAATTCCAGCGGATAAAAATTTAATAAGTTTTCTTGAGGAGCAACAGCGCCGCTCTTTTCCCGAAGTCGCCGAACGTTCGCGCTTTCCTCTTCCGGCACTGTATAAGAGTTTTGATAGCGCATTGTTAAACACCCTGATCAATGGCGTTTGTAACCGGAGCAAAATTCCCGTGGGCCGGTTGCTCACTCAGGGATTATTAATCCTGATTTACAACATTTTGTCAGCCAGATTGAGAAAATATGTAAATGAATGCCAGCCAGATGTCCTGATCGCAACCCAGATGTACCCTAATGCATTGCTATCACATTCCAAAAAAAATGGATTGGTTAAGCAGCCGATAATCGGCGTGTTAACAGATTACGGTTTACATGGTGCATGGGTGCGGAATACCACAGATATTTATTGTGTGAGCCATGAAAAAATTGCTGAAGAATTGCGTGAGCAGGGCATAGCGAAAGATCGAATTAAAGTAACGGGTATCCCTCTGGTTCCCGCATTTTCCAGTATTCCCACCCAGTCCCAGGCTCGTGCTCATCTTGGGTTGGAGTCATGCCCCACTGTTTTGATAACCGGTGGCCAATGCAGCATCGGAGTAGCAGAGGCCGCACAACAATTATTGAATGACAAAAATCATAATTATCAAATACTGGTTGCGGCAGGAACGAATTCGGTCGACATGGAAGCCTTGCAGAAAATAGTCAAACATCACCAGGATCGTTTTAAAGTGTATGGCTGGTGTAAGGATATGAGTTACCTGATTTGCGCTGCCGATGTGGTTGTTGGTAAGCCGGGCGGTTTAACCTTGAGTGAAACCCTCGCGTGCGGAAGACCTTTTATTGCGACCTGCTGTTTAGGCGGGCAAGAAGCGCACAACGTCCAATTCCTGACGGAAAATAACGCGGGCTTGCAAGTTGAGCTTGATCAGCTGCCCGGCGCTCTAAGCGAGCTATTTAGCAATCGCGACTTGTTGCGCAGCATGAAAAGGAATGCCTATCAATTAGGCAAGCCGGATGCTGCTATGGCGATTGTTGCAGAACTGGAAAATATTATGCAGCAAGATGACGATCTGTTTATTGAGCCAACGGGCGCTCTGGGATGATTTGCTTTAGGGGATTAGCGCTAAGATGATTAGGACCCCGCTATTTTATCGCTTCATGTGTTGGTACGACGCCTATTGGCGCCGCAAGCATGGCGTAGAAAAATTTGATGAGCTATTGAGCTTTTCGTTGGAACAATATGCGGGAGATCGTTTCATTATGGATGATGGAACCGCAATAGAGCCGGGAGATTGTTTAGCCATATTGCATTTCAATCGAGAGTGTTTTACCGGCTCCTCGGCCAACCCCAAAGACTACATCCGTAATGCCTTGCGCTTCAGGAAGCTGCTCTTGTCATCTTTTGGGCAATTGGCCAATGTTATTAATACAGATGAAAAATTCGGTCCGGTAAAAGCGTTCCACGGCGTTAGTTGGTTACCACCCCATGGAGAAAAACTGGGTTTTCGAATTGAGCGACTTCCGGATTCTATGCTGAATCAAATTAGGCGGTTGTATTTTAAAGTTTTATTGAAAACATTTTTTCCACATATTGCCAGCGCAGCAAAAAATAGTATTCACCCTCACGCCTATTGGTTGAGTCGTCGGGATCTAATCAAAAATTTCGCTACGGAGCACGAGAATGAGTTTCTTATTAAGCAGCAGTAAATTGTCTGTAGTGCCATTTTTCGACCGTGCCTTGCCTTCGCCTGTACGCACTGTTGGAGAGCTGACCAAAAGCGATCCGAACGAACAGAGTATGAGTCGTCCTATTTGTTTAACGTTTGATGACGGTCCTGATCCTGTATATACCCCAAAGATATTAAATTTATTGGCAGACTACGATGTGAAAGCCACATTCTTCGTTCTGGGGCAGGCCGCAGAACAATTCCCTCATCTTGTTGAACAAATGTATAAGGCTGGGCACTCCGTAGGGAATCACAGTTATAGCCATCGCCATCCGTGGACTACGTCATTTGAAAATGCGAAACAAGAAGTGGTTCGAGCGAATGCTGTTATTAAAAATATCCTCGGCGTTACGCCGCGGTGGTTTCGGCCACCATTTGGCCGGTTATGCAGAGGGATGCAAATGCAAACTCATGCAGAAGAAATGACAACAGTGTTGTGGAGCCGAAGCATGATTGATTGGGGCCGACTGGGTACGCGATCCGGCATCTCTACCCGGCTCGATAAAGTAGAGCCGGGCGATATTGT
>DATIGS010000083.1:0-13358 GCA_035481425.1 Cellvibrio sp.
TGAGCTTACCTGAACAACAAATCCGCGAACTCGCTTATCAAATCTGGGAATCCGAGGGCAAACCCCACGGCCAGGAAGCGCGCCATTGGGATATCGCCTGCAAGCTGGCGGCTGAAAGCCTGGCACCTGCCCATGTGGCTACGGTTACCGCCGATGCGGCCAAAGCGCCCAAGAAGCCAAGAGCGCGCAAGGAAGCAGCCACACCTGAGGTGGCAGAGTCGATAGCGCCTGCGGCAGCGAGCCCGGTGAAAACGCCGCGCACCCGTAAAACGAACGCCAGCCCGCAGGCCGATGAACCGGCAGCGGCGCCCTCCGCCGCAACCAAACCGGCGCGCAAAAGCAGGGCAAAAAAAGCCGAGCCTGCGCTTAACGGCCTTGAGCCGGTTAGCAGCCTTGAGCCAGTTAACAGCCCTGAGCCAGTTAACAGCCCTGAGCCGATTAAAAGCAGCGAACCGCAAATGAGTTAAACCGGAGCCGGTTTGAAACGACCGATGCGGTCGTTGTTGTTGCTACACCACCAAGCGCACTAATAGTGTCCCGCCAGAGGAAGATAGTGATGAATGCTCAAGAAAACGTAACCGCTAATACAAGCATCAATACAAGCACTACCGATACAAGCACTAACGCAACCACCAATGTTATCTGCGCGAGCAAAACCCGCTCGCGCATCACCGAAGGCAATCCCTTTCCACTGGGAGCCACTTGGGACGGTCTGGGGGTGAATTTTGCGATTTTTTCCGCCCACGCGACCAAGGTCGAACTGTGTTTATTTGATAGCACCGGCGAGGTG
The DNA here is from genome assembly GCA_035481425.1 of Cellvibrio sp. Classification (GTDB taxonomy): domain Bacteria; phylum Pseudomonadota; class Gammaproteobacteria; order Pseudomonadales; family Cellvibrionaceae; genus Cellvibrio. Next base: position 791 of record DATIGS010000083.1, read on the forward strand.
GAACTGGAGCGCATAGTCCTGCCCGAGTACACCGACGAGATCTGGCATGGCTACCTGCCCGATGCCCACGCCGGGCAGATTTATGGCTATCGCGTCTATGGCCCCTATGAGCCGGAAGCGGGCCATCGCTTTAATCCCAACAAACTATTGATCGATCCCTACGCCAAGCAGTTGGTCGGGCAATTGAAATGGTCGCCCTGCCTGTTTGGCTACACCATCGGCTCACCCGACCTGGACTTGAGTTTTGATGAGCGCGACAGCGCCGCGTTTATCCCCAAATGCCGGGTGGTAGACCCGGCATTTACCTGGGGCAAGCACAAGGCCTATCGCGTGCCCGCCGACAAAACCATCATTTATGAGGCCCATGTGCGCGGCATCAGCATGTGCCATCCGGGTGTTCCCAAGGAATTGCGCGGCACCTATGCCGGCTTGGCGCATCCGGAAATGCTGCGGCATCTGCGCAATTTGGGGGTGACCAGTGTGGAGCTGCTGCCAATCCACGCCTTTGTGGATGACAACCATCTGCTGGAAAAAGGCCTGAAGAATTACTGGGGCTATAACACCCTGGCGTTTTTTGCGCCGCACACGCCCTACGCCGCCTACGGCCATCTCAACGAGTTCAAGGAGATGGCGGCGCGCCTGCACAACGCGCAATTGGAGCTGATCCTCGATGTGGTCTACAACCACACCGCCGAAGGCTCCGAACTGGGGCCAACCCTGTCGATGCGCGGCATAGATAACAGCAGCTATTACCGGCTGGTCGGCGATAACCGCCGCTATTACGTCAACGACTCAGGCACCGGCAATACCCTCGACCTAAGCCACCCCTGCGTGCTGCGGCTGGTGACCGACTCGCTGCGCTACTGGACGCAGGAAATGGGTGTCGATGGTTTCCGCTTTGACTTGGGGACTATTCTGGCGCGCGAAAAAGAAGGCTTTAACGAGCGCCACGGCTTCCACCTTGCCTGTCGGCAGGATCCGTTATTGAGCCAGTTGAAGTTGATTGCCGAACCCTGGGACTGCGGTCTGGGCGGCTATCAGGTCGGCGGTTTCCCGCCCGGCTGGAGCGAGTGGAACGACTCCTTCCGCGACACAGTGCGCGAATTCTGGCGCGGCGACAAAGGCAAGTTGCCGGAGCTCTCCATGCGCCTGACAGCCTCGGGCAACCTGTTCAACCAGCGCGGGCGTCGCCCCACCGCCTCGGTGAATTTCGTCACTGCCCACGACGGCTTTACGCTGCACGATCTGGTCAGCTATAACGGCAAACACAACGAAGCTAATGGCGATGACAACCGCGATGGCACCGACAACAATATTTCCTGCAACTATGGCGCCGAAGGGCCGACTGATGATCCCAATATCAACGCCCTGCGCCAGCGCCAAATGCGCAATATGATGGCGACGCTGCTGTTCTCCCAGGGTACTCCCATGCTGCTCGCGGGCGACGAATTCGCCCACACCCAGCAGGGCAACAACAACGTCTACTGCCAGGACAACAAACTGAGCTGGATCAACTGGGAGCTGCACGAGCAGGGCGAGCAAATGCTCGAATTCACCCGCCACCTGATCAACCTGCGCCAGACTTATCCGATGTTGCGCCGCGGCCGCTTCCTGGTGGGCGAATACAACGAGGAACTGGGCGTAAAAGATGTCACCTGGCTATCGCCAGACGGCAGCGAATTGCAAAGCGAACACTGGCAGGATGGCAGCCGCGCGTGCCTCGGCATGTTGCTCGACGGCCGCGCCCAACCCACCGGCATCCAGCGCCGCGGCGACGATGTCACCTTGCTGTTGATCTTCAATGCCCACCCTGAACCTATCGACTTTGTGCTACCCAAGGTCGTGCAAGGCAAAAGCTGGACCTGCCTGGTCGACACCAACCGCCCCGACGAACGCGACACCGAACAATACCGCTTCGGCCACAAATTCGTGGTGACGGATCGGTCGCTGTTATTGTTTAAGCTGCGGAAATAAAAAAACCAAACGATAAAGGTCGAAATAGTAAATTGCTGATTCACACAAATCCCTGACTGTAAATTTACGGCTAGGGATTTTTTTATATAAGGAGTCTGAATGGAAACGCCGTGTTTGATTGATGTCCTGATAATCGATTCAGATTCGACAGAGTTTGATTTCCTTCGCACAGCATTGGCATCGCTGCAGTTAAACCTGGTCATCGCCCGGTCATACGATAATGCCCAGCGTAAAATTGCCGACGTGGATTTTGCAGTCATTATCGTTACCCTGCAGGAACCGGTGGATAGCGCTTTATCGTTTGCACAATTTGTCCGTACACAAACATCAATACCGATTATTTTTCTCGATCACTTATCCCATAAAAATTTTCCGCTAGAGAAAGCCTACGCACTTGGAAAATTTGAATATATTCCATTACCCGTTTTGCCAGTGGTGTTGTGCTCCAAGGTGAAAAACTTTATTGAATTGCACAACGCTGGCGAAGCAGAAGAAAAAATGCGGCTGAGCGAAGATCGTTATAAAACCCTGTTCAATTCAATCGACGAAGGCTTTTGTACGGTTGAGGTTTTATTTGATGAACAACATCAACCGGTTGACTATCGGTTTTTGGAAGTAAATGCCATCTTTGAAGCGCAGACGGGCTTGCATAATCCCGTTGGAAAAACCGCAAAAGAATTGGTGCCCAATCTGGAAGCACATTGGTGTGAACGTTATGGCCGGGTTGCATTGACCGGCGAAGCTACGCGATTTGTATTGGACGCACCGAGTATGAGCCGGTGGTTTGATGTGTATGCATTTCGTATTGGTGGTGAGGGTAGCGCGCTTGTAGCGGTTCTTTTCAAAGATGTCAGCGCGCGCAAAATTGCAGAGCTCGAACGCGAAAATCTATTTAGACAGTTGCAAGTCGCGCATGCACAAATGAATGATATTTTTCAAAACTCACCTGCTTTCATGTGTACCTTGAAAGGGCCGCAACACATTTTCGAAAACGTGAACCACAATTATTTCCAGCTTATTGGCGAGCGCGATGTCATCGGGAAAACCGTCGGCGACGCTTTGCCAGAGGTTCTTGAACAAGGTTACGTGCAAATTCTTGATAATGTTTATCTCAGTGGCGAATCATTTGTTGCAACTGGCGCACACATAATGTTGCAGCGCCATGCCCATGGCCCGCAAGAAGAACGCATCCTGGATTTTGTCTATATGCCATTAAAGGATACGGACCAAAAAATTTCCGGCATTCTGGTGCATGGAATTGATATCACTGAGCGCAAGCGCGCCGAAGACGGCCTGCGTAAATTGGCGAGCGAACTGTCGGAATCGAATCAACATAAAACAGAATTTCTTGCCATCCTTGCGCATGAATTGCGAAATCCACTAGCGCCCATTCGCAATGGGTTGGAAGTGCTTAGTTTAACCGCGGATGATCCTGCGACGTTCAGTAAAGTGCGTGAAATGATGCAGCGCCAGGTAAACCAGATGGTGCATTTGATTGACGATCTGCTCGATATCGCGCGCATCAGTAATGGCAAATTGGAACTTAAGATCGCGCGCGTAGCATTGAGCAAAATTATCGGCCATGCAGTTGAAACCAGCATGCCTAACATCAATGCGAATCAACATAGCCTGACGCTTGATGTCCCTGAAGAACCTATTTTTCTCAATGCGGACCAAATGCGTTTGTCACAAGTACTGGCCAACCTCCTCACCAACGCTGCCAAGTACACACCGACGGGCGGCAACATTTCGCTCTCTGCAAAAATTGTTGATGGCGATTTGGTTATCGCAGTGACTGATGATGGAATCGGCATTCCCGCTGAAGCCTTGCCCCTCATTTTTACAATGTTTACCCAAATCGGCCTCAATATGAGCCGCGCCCAAGGTGGCTTGGGTATCGGCCTTTCTTTGGTAAATAGATTAGTGGATATGCACGGTGGATCTGTCGCCGTGCGCAGCGACGGCGTCGGCAAGGGCAGTATCTTTACTGTGCGATTACCCACAACTATTTTTAGTGATTCGAATCAACTCCAACCTGATACCCAGATGGCATTGACGCACACAAACGATAACAAGGCGCTACGCATTTTGGTGGCGGACGATAATGTGGATGCCGCAGAGTCGCTGGTAAAATTATTCCAGATAATCGGCCATGAAACTTACGTGGTTCACGATGGCGTTACCGCGCTAAATGCCGCGCGCGAATACTCACCAGATATTGCATTTCTCGACATAGGAATGCCCGGCCTGAATGGCAACGACGTGGCGAGCGCGATAAAAAAAGATCCGCCCACCAATCGCATTATTCTCGTAGCCTTAACCGGATGGGGCGCCGAACACGATCGCGCCACCTCAAAACGCGCCGGCTTCGACCACCACATGACCAAACCCATGAATTTCGAAGCGGTCAAGGCATTGCTGGCAGGAGTGTTGGCGGAGGAGTGTAGATAAAAATCGATTACTGAAAATAAAACTATTTATTAACTGCAATAAAAAACGCTGAAATAAAAATCCCCGCCAGCTTTCACTGGCAGGGATTTTTATTTTTGCGAAGTAACCTTTTTACGGGCGACTAAGTAAAACGTGAAATGAAAAATGCACAAAAAGGTAGCTTTCTGTGCATTCATGAAAACTAAGAATTTATCTGAAATTACGCAGCAAGAATTTGAAGTCGATCAATAGCAAGCTGAATGCTTTTATCATCAAACAAGTTATTTTTTCGCTCTGCCCATTTGGTACCAGCAGGCCAATTGCGAATTCCCAATCTGACGCTTGCTAAATCTGGCTTACAGCCTTCTTGTACCAACAGCCAGTCCACAGTTGAGAGCAACTCCATACCATAGGGCGACTCAAATCCATCAATTATTTCGGTCGCTTTTTCGAGTGCAGGTAAATAGGCTTTTGCCTCTGAATTCAAATAGGCAATAACTTTGTCACGCTCCTGCTCATTAAACCAAATAACATCTAATGGATCGCAGTCAGGTATCCGTTTATCTGACTGTAAATAACTGCCATCTAACGCATTTAATAAATGCATTAAGTTATTGGCGTATGGGCCATAAAAATTGGCTTCAAATTTCCAATTAAGTTCGTCCTTTATTTCCACTTGCTCAATTACACGCTGTAAAAACCAGGCGAGCTTTTGAATTTCAAGCAGGCTACATTCCATACCTAATATCCAATAGCGGCGAATTAATTCTGCAATTAGCGCCCGGGCGGGAGTGAGCGTTTTCACTCCAACTTTTTTCGCTACATTTTGATATTTGTTGGTTGGCTCATACACCAATACTTCAATATTTTCCAAATCGGCTAATACTTGTTCAATTTTGGGTTTAACTGCTTGCCATTCTAAGCCGCCATTGCCTGCCCCCAGTGGGGGGATCGCAATCGATTTAATTTGATTTTCAACCAGAAACCGACGCAAATCTTGCAAGCCGGTTTCAATCCACTCTATTTTAGAGTTACCTTTCCAATGTTGTTTGGTTGGAAAGTTGATCACCCAGCGAGGCCCCATCAGTTCGTCGGTTTCTGTTGCAAACATAGAACCAGTTTTTACTCTGCCTTCTTTGCATGCCTTCGCATATTCGCTCATGTTTTTGGGGAAGCGTTCTTTAAACATTAGGGCAATGCCTTTACCCATAACACCTACGGTATTAACGGTATTTACCAGCGCTTCGACTGGTGCGTCAAGCAGGTTCCCTGTTGTGTAAATGATCATGAGAAATACCATCCTGAACGGGCGTGAACTGGCAACTGGATATTATGTTGTATGAGCCAGGTTTCTATTTGCGATTTTACGCTGTCGGTATAGCACACTATACCCTCCAGAGCAGACACGGGACAATGGCGGTGCACTAGGGCTTCAGCCTGATAGCGCTCGAATTTCGCAGGGTCATTAGGATCGCGCTTGAAATCTCTGGCTTGGAGTATTTTCCAGTCAATTTTATCCAAATCCTTCAAATCGGTATAAAAATTAGCCCAGTTATAATAGGCATGACTATTGGAGAATATGTAATTTAGGTTTAACTGTCGAACGCGGTATAAGTTGGAAACCAATATTACAATCTCGGCATTGGGGTGTTGCTTGACACTTCTGCCGCTGTGAATGTTGGCCATCATGGGCGAGAAAGGTGTGAAATAGAAGGGAACGTAATCATTTAGTACCCCACCTACTCCCGCAGGAACTGGGTGTCTCGCCCGCTTTTCTATTAATTCTGGGTTGCCTATATGCACCCAATGAGGGGATTGGTTCACGTCATTACCGCAGTGCAAGCCATTCTTCAAAATCCAAGGTATGTTGTCTTTGTGCACTATTCGAAAAATTAGTGCCTTATTCGGATTTAAACTGGCGCTATAGTCATAACTCATTAAAGCACCATAAACATATTCTGATTAACGTTTACGTGGAAGCCTAAGTTATAGGTAGTTTTCAGACTATTTACTTGCGCCTCAGTTTTTTGATTCGCGACGTAAATGCTAAAAAACTTTGTGGCAGGCACAGCCTGTGGAGAAAGGCATTCTGCCATACATGCATTTCTACTAACGGTATCATGATAGTCGCGTCTATTCATTTGTACCCAGTCAATTGCATTAAAGCCGTCTGCGTAATCTAATAACTGAAGATCTGCAGCAGCTAAGGGATGGGTAGGAATAATCTTCCAGCCATTTGCTTGGGCTACATCGCGTCTGACTGCAATAAGTACAAATTCCTTTTGCCGATTATTTAACTGAACCCGACCGTCGAATGGACTGCCTGGATAAAAATGAAACGGGACGTAATCTTCAAGGTTCAACCTTTTCCGTGAGACAATAATTTCATCATCGGCTACATCAGAAAAATTATCTAACTGCGAGCGGGGTAGCAATCCTCGCGCAAGTATATTGGGTAAATTTTCTATATCTGTAAGATGATAAAGCAACTTCTGTGTTTGTATGTCTGCCATAAAAATTCCTTCTTAGGTTTTTGTATAGAGAGCTGTTGGTGATGTTCAATGTTATTTTGACTTAAAAAGTAGGATGTAAAATTCAAATAACTAATTAAAAATCCCCGCCAGCTTTCACTGGCGAGGATTTTTTATTTACGCGTGTAACTATTTACTTACGGGCAAGCCACATCTTTACCTGCGCCTTTTACTACGCTCACTTTGGAGAAGGTGATATCCAAAGTGCCGCTGGTAATCAGCGAGAAAGGTTGCAGGATTTGGGTCCAGTATTCTTCTGGTGGTTGGGTTACACCGAAGTTTGCGCCGGATTTTGGATAGCATTTAAAGGGTACGGTGACTGTCTGCCAGCCTTGGCCGTTGAAACCTTTGAGCTTTTCGGTCAGGTCGATGTCGGAGGCGCAGTAGGAGCCGCAACCGAGGCGCAGGTAAGTAGTAGCGCTCGGAACTGCATCGACTTTGATATCAAATACTAACGCGGAATCGCTGCTGTAGTAGTTGATAAAGTCCTGGCGATTGGCGACTGACAAGGCAACTTGGCCGCTGCCGGCGCCGTTCCAACGTACTCGGCGCGCATCTTCCTGTACATCGCGGTCGACCGCGTTGATGCTCAGGGAGGAGGCTTTGACTTCTTTGCTGTTCATCGGCACTACATCATTTTGGAATCCGATAATTTCCAGCTGCCATGGGTCCATTGGACGGCGATTGAAAATTTCCAGCACATCCAATGCTTCAGCGGCTTTTAATCCATCTTCCGGCAAATCATCCGCCAGTGTGTCTTTGTCGGCGTAACTCAAACCAAAACCATAGGCGAACAGCGGATCGTAATTTTTGTCGCCGCGATTAAGCGGTGTCTGATCCGGGTGACGCGGCCAGGAAAAACTCAAGCGACCTTTCATATCGTAATTGATCGCGCCTTCGGCATTTTTGAAAATCACATCCGCCACACCTGCACCTTCGGTACCCGGTTGCCAAATAGAAACAAACGCATCAGAGGCATTGAGCTCACGGTTGACCCAGAGTGGGCGACCAGTGATAAACAAAGACACTACCGGAATATTTTGCGCGCGCAGTTTTTTCAGCAATTCCAGGTCGCTCGGGTTGCGTGGTTTGTAGGCGAGCATGCCCACATCGCCTTGCATTTCGGCGTAGGGATCTTCACCAAAAACGACGATGGCAACATCGGGCTTTTCGGTAAATGAACCATCGACACTGAGCGTAGCCTTACCGCCTGCGGCGCTGACCACTTCATTGATACCGGCGTAAATGGAGGTTGCGCCGGGGAAGTCGGAATTTTTATTGCCGGTACCCTGCCAGGTAACTGACCAGCCACCCGCTTGCTTGCCGATATTGTCGGCCCCATCACCCGCGACCAGGATTTTTTGGTTGCGCGCCAACGGCAGCAAATTGTTTTTGTTTTTCAGCAACACCAATGATTCGCGCACTGCCTGACGTGCGATGGCGCGATGTTCCGGTGCACCCAGTACTTCTTTTTTACCAGCGAGTGGGCGAGTTGAGGGGGCGCCTTTTTCAAACAAACCGGCGCGGATTTTTACACGCAAAATGCGGCGCACTGCATCGTCCAAACGCTCGGCAGTGACTTCACCGGATTTGGCTTGCGTGAGCAGGTTGTTGTATAGCTCTTTCCAGCCGGACTCGGGAACCATGTAGATGTCCAGGCCAGCCATCAGCGATTGTGGGCAGTTGAGCGCGGTGCAACCGGGGATAAAACTGTGGCCGCTCCAGTCGCCTACGACCAATCCGTCAAAGCCCATCTGGCCTTTGAGTACATCGGTCAGCAGGTATTTGTGGCCGTGCATGCGGGTGCCATCCCAACTGGTGAAAGAGGCCATCACCACTTGTACGCCGGCGCCGATGGCGCTGAAGTAGCCTGCGCCGTGGATGTCGCGCAGCTGCGCTTCATCGCCCTGGGTTGGCCCGCGGTCAACGCCGTTAAGGGTGCCGCCATCGCCGATAAAATGTTTTGCGGTGGCAATGACATGCTCGTTGGAGAAGAGGTTATTGGTGCTGGATTCGCCCTGCAAACCCTTCACCATTTCACCGGCGAAATCGCCGACGATTTGCGGGTCTTCCGACCAGCTTTCGTAGGTGCGGCCCCAGCGGTCATCGCGCGCTACTGCAACAGTGGGGGAGAAGTCCCAGTCCAGACCGGTCACAGCGATTTCACGCGCGGTCGCCCAGCCGATTTGCTTGAGCAGCTCGGGATTATTAGTCGCCCCCAGCGCGATATTGTGCGGAAAAAGGGTGGCGCCGACGACATTGCCTAGCCCGTGCACCGCATCTGTACCCCACATAATCGGGATGCCGATGCGGCCGTTGGATTTGTCTACCGAAGCGTTATAAAAACCGTCGGCCATGGTGATCCAGTCTTGCAGCGAGGCGTACTTGTTGCCGCCGGGAGTGCTGCCACCGCCATTCAATACCGAACCCACGTGATATTGCTTCACATCTTCCGGGGTAAGGTCTTTGATTTCCGGCTGGATAAGTTGGCCGATTTTTTCCTCCAGCGTCATGCGCGCGAGCAAGTCATCAATGCGCGCTTCTACCGCCGGGTCTTTTTTAACCGCGCTGGCGATGGCTGGCCATTCTACTTTTGCCGGTTCAGTAGTAGCCGCCGGTGGTGGTGTTGTAGTGGTGGTGGAAGTGTCTGTCGTTTTGGAGTCGCAACCGATTAAGAGGCTTACTAAAACCGCACTCGACACCAGCGAGCGCAGAGGTAATTTATTGTTCATATGTGGGGGACCTATAGATCAAACAAGGATCAAACAAGAGATCAAGCAAAGCGCGAAAAAAAACAGGAGTGGTTATGGGCAGTCGCTAAATGAGCGACGCACACGTATCCATACATAAAGGTAGCAGTTGGCTTTCAGGATAAGAACAAACTTTACGTTTAATGATGCGATTAGCGCCAAATGACCAGTTATTTGATGAAGCTGGTTCCAATTGAAATCCATGCGGGGAGGAATGGTGACTCGTCATATGAGGGGATATTGATATGTAAAAATATTGCTATATCCGCAGGGACGAGCGTCTTCACGCTGTGCATTTATCTCCTACACTGAAAAGTGAAATTAACGCTTATCTCAGACAAAACTCGGCTCGCACTTTTCAGGCGGTTGTAGTGTTGGAGGAATCATGTTCAAGAAAAAAGAACAGCTTACCCGCTTAGGGGACGTGTTAGTCGACAAGGGAATAATCACCAAGGCCCAACTTGATATCGCAATACAGGAACAAGGCAGGCGAAAAAAACTGCTTGATCCGGCCGATACTGCAGCCAAAGTGGCACCCATAGGTGAAATATTAATCGAGCTGGGTTTTATCGACCAACTGCAATTGAAGCGCGGTTTGAATTGGCAACAGCGTTTACGCCATGTCTCCATCGCGATGGCACTTTGTGCACCTTTTATGATGTTTATGCCTAATATCGCCCGCGCAGCGCCGACGACAATCGAGGCTGAAAGCTATTCCACTATGCAGGGCGTCATGCTTGAAAACACCAAGGACGTCGGCGGTGGCCAAAACATTAGTTATTTTGATGCCGGCGATTGGATGAATTACGACAATGCCAATCTCGTTATCCCCAAAACCGGCTCCTATAAAATCACTTACAGGGTGGCCAATCGCAATGCTGGCGGGGTGTTGCTGCTTAAAGATATAAACACCGGCGCGGTACTGGATACCATCAGCATCCCCAAGACCGGCGGTTGGCAAACCTGGGTTGATGTAGAGCGCACCATTACCTTGCCCCAAGGTCTTGCGAAACTCCAGCTCGCAGCCCAGGTAGGTGGTTTTAACGTCAATTGGTTCAAGATCGAAGATGCGAGCCCTGAGGCCTTTCCCAAACTGATCCAGGCGGAAAGCTATTCAAGCATGTTAGGTGTCAAGACTGAGAACACCAAGGATGCCGGCGGTGGGACCAATATCTCCTACCTTGATACAGGCGATTGGCTCAATTATGAAAACGCAAACCTGAATATTCCCGCTGCCGGTGCTTATAAAGTCACCTACCGCGTTGCCAACCGCGATGCGGGAGGCGTAATGCTGCTTAAAAACCTGAGCACCGGGGCAGTGATGGATACCATCAACATCCCCAAAACCGGCGGTTGGCAAACCTGGGTAGATGTGACACAAACGGTTAACTTTGCGGCCGGGCCGGCTAAATTGCAGCTCTATGTGCAAAATGGCGGGTTCAACGTAAATTGGTTCAAAGTAGAGCCGGTCACCGCAAGCGGAGGTGGTGGTACGGTTACTCCGCCCATTGTTATCTCGTCCAGTTCATCCAGCTCATCGTCCAAACCGGCAGTGAGTTCATCCAGTTCATCGTCCCAGGCGGCCGTGTCTTCATCGTCCAGTTCGGCGCCTACAGCTATATCTTCCAGCTCATCTTCGAATCCTGCCGTGACCAGTAGTTCATCGAGTTCATCGAGTTCATCAAGCTCATCGAGCGCGCCGACCACAGGATTTGCCGGGCCCGTGGGCATTACTTGGGACGCTCCTACCAAACGCGCAAACGGTACTGACTTGTATATCGATGAATTGGGTGGCTATGAAATTCGCTACAAGAAAATATCGGACGTCAACTACACCTATGTGACCATCAACGATCCTTGGACGATGGACTACAAATTCGATTGGCTGGAAGGCGACTATGAATTCCAAATCGCCGCTTTCGATAAAAATGGTGTGTATAGCCCCTTTGTTGATATCCAGCGTCAATAGCGCAGCCTTCGGGAAACGACCAAAACGGCAGTCACGACTGCCGTTTTTTTTTGCGGCAAATCACGGTTAAATAAAAATAGCATTTATATTATTTTAGGCGTTTTAGTAGAGATCTGTTCTCAGGAGCTCTACACGGAACTCGCCCCCCTATAACTTATCAACTCAGGAAAGGATTATGACTAAACACCTATTTACCTGCGGTGCGGGGCTACTGGCCGCTGCTTGCGCACTCGCTGTCCACGCGGGGCCGCCTCCCGGCCAACCGATCTCCCTTGTTAATCCCGGCTTTGAAGCCGACGGCGCCAGTGTTGCATCACCCTATGGCTGGGCCAGCCTCGGCAATAGCGATGCGGACTTCCTTGAATGGGGCGGTCAAGCAGCGGCCGAGTCCTATAGGTTATCCCACTGGGCGGGATCGGACTATTCGGTCGCAACCACCCAAACCGTGACGGGTCTGGCCAACGGTTGGTATACCCTGAAAGCCTGGGGGCGCCGCAGTACCGGTGTGACCCAGGCGTATGTGACACTCGATTGCGGCAAGGGCGCGGAGCGGGTGGATCTGCCTGCCGCCTGGTCTGGCCAGTGGGTGCAGGTAGCGGTATCTGCCAAAGCGTCAGCGCAAGGCGAATGCCGGATTGGTTTGCACACAGACGCGGCTGCCAATGAGTGGACCAACTTTGACGAAGTGACGCTGGAAACCGGCAAGGTAAAGGTGCCGGTGCGCGGCGCGGATGTATCGAGCCTGAAAAAATCGGAGGATCTGGGCGGGGTTTATTATCCAGCTGGCCAGAACAAGCCCAAGCCAGTGTCGGCCTTAAAAGTCCTTAAAGAAGCGGGCGCAACCCATGTGCGCTTGCGGGTATGGGTGGATCCGGCGGATGGCTACCACGACTTGCAGGAACTGGCGCAGATGG
>DATIGS010000084.1:0-4159 GCA_035481425.1 Cellvibrio sp.
ACTGTACTCGTCGCCTTGGAAGGCGCGCAGGCGCTTACCATTACCAAAAACATTCGCCCGGATATTATTTTGCTCGACGCCATAATGCCGAATATGGACGGTTTTGAAACCTGCAAACACTTAAAACTCAACCCGCAACTCACCGATGTACCGATTATTTTTATGACCGGGCTAAGTGACACCGAACATGTAGTGATGGGTTTAACTGCGGGCGGCGTTGATTATGTAACCAAACCCATTAACCCGGACGAATTAATTGCGCGCATGCGCGTGCACCTCGCCAACGCGCGCATCACGCAAAGCGCACGCGCCGCGTTGGATACCGCTGGCCAGTATTTATTTACCATCGATCTACACGGCCAATTAGTCTGGGCGACACCCCAGGTATATCAATTATTGGACGGCGCCGGCGCAACAGCCGATTCCATCGCCCTCACCCACAGCATTAGCCAACAATTGCGCGAGTGGATAAACCACAAACCTGAAACCGGCCGCCAATTGCCCTTGCAACAAGTCACGCAAGAACTCAATGTCGAAATGTTGAATTTAATTGATGGCAAAGAATACCTACTCCGCCTCACCAATCCACCCAAACCCGCTGACGATACCCAATCCCTCAAACAACAATTTTCAGTCACCGGCCGCGAAGCCGACGTACTCCTATGGATCGCCAACGGCAAAACCAACCGCGAAATCGGCCAGATTTTAGAAATGAGCCCACGCACCGTGAATAAACATCTGGAACAAATATTTAAAAAATTGGGCGTGGAAAATAGAACTTCAGCGGCCGCGGTAGCGATTAAATGTTTGGCGCGGGGGTGATTGGCTAAGGTTAAGCTGATGTGATTAATGTATCTCGAAGAAGCTCGGTGTGCTTTGCTTCGGCGTCTATAAAATTGAGCAATTTTTTATACCTGATAACACTCGAGTCTGCAGCCGCTCGCCCAAGATAATATGGGCGAGCAGGGCTTGGTTTATCTAACAAAAAACTAAGGTCGCGCCCTTAGTTGTCACAGAATATCTGCACTTTTTTCAGTGCGATATTCACTTCTGTTTCGGTTTTAGCGTGCATGGCCATTTTTTTTGCCGTGTGGCACTCAGCCGCATCTTCATAAGCAGCAGCGCGCACATAGGGATGCTTTAAGGCTTCATGATCAGGCGCTTCACAATAGACAGAAGATACGCGGCGAATATTGGCAGTTTCTCCGCGCTCAACGGCAACACAGTCGCCTTCGGTTACTTCTTTGCTTTCAGAAACCAACTTCACTACCGAACCCGATGTCAATTTAACTTGATACTGATGGGCTTTGCGTTTTCCTTCTGCAATAGCGGTCAATATTGCTACCGCTGCTGCACCTTCAGCTGCATGTTTTGCCTTATCGTGCTTACTATCATGTTTACCGCTGGTGGCAGCACCTATCACGCCGCCCGCGACAACACCCTTACCCATATTGGAATCGACTTTTACAGTTTCGACTTTCTCCACAACACCATAATCGATCTGGGTCAGGTCGCCTTTTTTAGCGGCGACCACAGAAGTTGAAAGACCCGCAATAACTATTGCCACCGCCAATTTCGATTGGAGCAAGCGCATATATATCTCCTTAAGTTAATAAAGTCACATCGATAATAATCAAACCATACATCAAAAATTACTTTTTATCTTCTGCCGTTACAGTGTAGGTATGCAGCTGGTTTTTATGAAAATAATGTATTCCAAACATCATTCCACCTGACTGGCCATCAGTTTTTATATCACCCGCAATGCGCGCAATAACATGATCGCTACTCTCTTCAATAATATCGATATTCGGATAAGCCAATACATCAGGCGATACCAGGCCAGCGATTTTTCCGCTAACAAGAAACAAACTGCCCAATTTGGCTTTTTTGCCGTGCGCGACAAGATCACCTTCGTCGTCGCGAGTTAGCAGCTCCGATAATTTATCGGCGCCCGCAGACAAATCCTGTTGCAAAGACTTTATTTCTGAAGGAGGCGTTTTTGCAAATTGGGATTTAGGATAAGTAGTTGGCAAATGATAAAGATAGCGCCCTACCCAATTCGGTCCCTCAATGTGATACACCAGGGACGCACGATAAACGTTATCGAAACCCTCCTGGATAACGACGTAGGGATACAATTTGTAAGGCGCATTGTTCGGCTTGTAAAAAGGCGTTTTTTGCAAACTATCGAATGCATAATAGTAGGGGTCAGCAGAGGTAAATTTATTTTTGTAAGTGTTCGTTGTGCTTTGATGCAGTTGGCCGACAACCGCTTCGCCGATAAAGGGTACTGGCACCAGCAGCGTGGCAGCCGAATCAGGCAATATAAAAACATAAGGGACACCCGGAACAGGCGACACACCTCCAGGCAGGTTTTTCGGCAATTCGTGCACAACACTAATACCTTGTTCAAACCCACGCGATGCTACCGCTGTACTCTCCTTCATGGAAACACAAGCGGTTAATGACATCACTAATAACAGGCCACACAATTTATCTAAGCGCATACATTCCTCCCATTAAACCAATTACGCATTAACCAATTACAACTGCCCCTCAAGATGCTCCGGCGCCGTCATACCACGAATCCATTTGATTGATTTCACTTCCCATTTCGGGTTGCTCTTTTGAAGTATCTCGATTAGCCCCGGCAAATGGCCTGCACCATAAGTGATATAAATTTTATTATTAGTTTCGGCTTCGATTTGGTGGGCGAGATGTTGGTTACGGAAATCAATCAGCAATGGATCAAAGGCACCAGGTTTTTTATGTGAATTGGTCTTTAAGGCATATACAAAAAAGCCACGGCACAGGGTGCCAATCATATTTTTTTGATTCGGGCTGGCTTGTTGAATAAAGCTGAAGATTTTATCGGCAGTATCATCAGACATGCTTTCAGCTTTACTTTTATCCTCCATTTCTTTTGTTATCGCCGCAGCAAATTGAGGATCTTGTTTGAGCATCGAATCGTACTGATTCTTTAATTCGGAGGTGGTGACATCCACAGTAGCGTGGCGCTCCGGGTGCGCCTGGCTGTCGTGCACCATTAATGCAAAGTAATCGAGCTGGTATTTTACGCCGCAAACATCGGCCAGCTTCCGATAGTTATCCGATAATGAAACTCCACCGGAGAAGGTATCAGCGAACCATTTATTGGCGTCGTCGGTCGATGGTGATACCCCCTCATAATAAAGTTTGTAGCCATCATCAAGCGCTTCTTCCAAATCGTAAATCACCGACTTATAAAAATTCTCGGACCCAACATGCACCATCCCCTGAAATATGACAGTTTTATTGCCATCGCTAAGTACTGCTTGCGGCAGCACCAATGGGTCTGTTTCACTTTTAACAGCGAGATAAAAATAGGGAAAAGTCAAAAGCGTAGTGAATAGCAGTATCAGGACGAACCACGCACAGTTAAAAAGCCGGACCTTTGCATGAGGTGGTCGATAGAAAAATACTTTATTAATTAGCCACGCAAACGGAAGTGCAATAATTCCGACAACTATAATAAAGCAGAAGAAAAGCCATGCAGACCATGAGATAAGGGCTAACGCCCCCAATGTGAACCCAAGCCCTAGTATAAAAAGCAGAATTGCAGCTACGCCGATTTTCAGCTTCTGTCCAAATCGGATCTTTCCCGTCACAAATTTCCCCCAAATTCCGGTTTTAAATCAGGTGAAATAGACTCAATAGTAATAATCGTCACATTACTATAGCAGCGAGACAAACCGAAAAGGGTAAAGATATATCAATTCATAACAGCCTAAGCTGTACATAAAACAACAATAACATTCATTCTCTAATGTTCTGTACCTGCATAAACCCACATAGGTCCCGTCTTACCGGCACGAATAAAACCAACAGATTTATAGAATTCTATAGCTTCTCCATCAGCAGTTAACATCGTTTGTTACACTTGTAGCTCAGCGTTTCTTTGAAAGAAATAACTCTTTAAATAAAAAAACAGTGCTGCAAAGAAACATTGACGAAAAAATTGCAAGCCCTACAGATGCCAGGAATATTCTAAGGGTATGCTCACTGGATAATGAGCCCATAAACACCTTTAACGAGACTAACATTGCCAAAAGACTAATAATTGTACTTATTATTAGAGACAATTTAATATTCATAGTGACGCTCCATGTTATGTAAC
>DATIGS010000085.1:0-16973 GCA_035481425.1 Cellvibrio sp.
AAGAATATCGCTGCACGCCCAAAACTTACAAAAGCCTGTGTGACAAAACTGCTACGACCGACCCGCAATAATCCAGCCCACTTCAACTTAATGTAAAAAAACTACCACTATTTGCAAAGTGGTAATGTTTTTAGCGCAAGCGTTAACCATTAGCGCTGATTTTAAGCAAACTCCCCCCTGCTTACACGCCCGCCACCCCGCCCGGAGCTCTCCAATCCTTTGGGGTGCGCGGGTGTGCAGGTTGTTTGAACACCACAGCTCTTCTCTAGCTCCCTCACAACATCTTCATAACTCATCGTAGCTTCTAAAAATAAAAATCTCAGAGGTCAATATGAAAATACTTCATGCATTAGTTTTATCCAGCTGCGTCCTGTCATTGACGGGATGCGGCGGTGGCGATGGGTCAACGCCTTCGTCCAGTTCTTCTTCAATTATTTCAAGTTCCGCAGCGGTCTCATCTGTTGTATCGAGTGTCGCGCTTTCATCCTCGAGCTCCTCTGTAGGGATGTATCCCAGTTACAACAAAAATCCATTGCCGGCCGACAGCACTGGCATGAACAGTACGGCAGTAGAAATCGCCAGCCATATCAAATTAGGGTTTAATTTTGGCAACACTATGGAAGCTTCCGGCGGAGAGACAGCCTGGGGCAATCCATTAATCACCGACGCGCAAATGAAGCTGGTGAAGGACCATGGTTTTGATGCGATTCGCCTGCCGGTATCCTGGAATCAGTACGCCAATCAGGAAACCGCTGAAATCAAGGCCGAGTGGCTTGGCCGGGTAAAACAAGTAGTGCAGTACGCCGTGGATAACGACTTGTACGTCATCGTTAATATCCACTGGGACGGCGGCTGGCTGGAAAACGATATCACCCCCGCTAAGCGCGAAGCCGTGAACGCCAAACAAAAAGCATTTTGGGAGCAGATTGCAACTCAATTACGTGATTTCGACGAGCGCGTGTTATTCGCCAGCGCGAATGAACCCGATGTTGAAGATGCCGTACAAATGGCTCAACTGGATTCTTACCATCAAACCTTTGTGGATGCCGTTCGCGCAACGGGAGGCAAAAATGCGTATCGAGTGCTGGTCTTACAAGGGCCGGTTACCGACATCGAAAAAACGGACAAGCTGTGGAACGGCATGCCGGATGATTCCGTCGCTAATAAACTCATGGCAGAAGTGCATTTCTATACCCCCTTCAACTTCACATTAATGACTAAAGATGAAAGCTGGGGAACACAAGCTTACTACTGGGGGAATGGTTTCCACTCAACTACAGATACCGCACATAATGCCACATGGGGCGAAGAAGCTTTAATAGACCAATTGTTCACTTCCATGAAAACCAAGTTTGTTGATCAGGGCATCCCGGTTGTACTCGGCGAATATAGTGCAATGCGCCGTGACAATCTCACCGGTGACGACTTGGCTTTGCATCTCGCCTCGCGCGCTTACTATTTCCGCTATGTAACAGAACGCGCGCGGACCACAGGCCTCCTTCCGTTTGTGTGGGATACAGGTAGTTTATTCAATCGCAGAGCGCTGACAGTGAGCGACCAACAAGTTTTGGATGCGTTATTGCTTGGTGCAGATAAAGAGAGTTCTGTCAGTTCCTCGAGTTCTTCCAGCTCATCCAGCTCTTCATCCAGCAGCTCTACTACCGTGCTCACGTTAGATGTGAATTCAAATAATTGGGAGCCAGGTACCGGCGTGATAATGAATAAAAACGGTAGCGATATTCAATTAACCCTCAATGCCGCAAATCAGGAAATTTTTTACAACATTAACGGCCCCATTAATTTGGTGGGATCAACCTTCACTGTAGTGTTCAATTTCGATAGCGCATTTGTCACAGCCGTCAGTGGTGGTATGGCTGGTATTTTACAATTTGTCGCTTTTGAGAAAACCGGTTGGACTTCAGATTACACCTGTTGGACCGGCTGGAAAGCGTTGGTAGCTGGGCAAGATATTGCATTCTCTTGCTCAGCCTTCACCAAAAACAATACACAACCTGAAGGTGCGCGTATAGGTATGCAATTTTTTGCCAATACAGGCACCGTCACAATCAAAAGCGCAACGCTTGAATTAGCCCAGTGACAAGCCTGGATTTCAAATCGTTTTACAGGTAGTTAACGCCCGTCCGCCCTTCCGCAGACGGGCGTTGCTAAATTAGAAAAACCTAAGGACCCCGCCAGTGAGGAGAATTGTTATGAATAATTCGCAAAATAATTTATCGCCTATTGCTGAAGAAACGTTTCAACGCAGCCAGGATAATTTAATTGATGGCCTGACTAACGAGGCGAACATCCGACCGTTTGTTTCACTTAAGTACCTTACCAATCCAACCAAAACATTGGCTTCAGGTTCTGCCATTATTACCTATGTGATATCGGGCGAAGCCACCTATTCCGATACCACTGGCAAGCATGGCATGCTCAAAAAAAATGAATGGTCGTGGATGCTGGCGGGTTCAGGCATTGGTTATTCCATCGCTCCAACAACACCGGAATTCCTCGCGGTACAAGTGTGCATCGCATTGTCACCCGCACTGGAAAACTCACCACCACAAAGCGCTTATCTGTCAGCGGCTGCAACAACGCGAGAAAATCCTGTCGAGGTATTAATGGGCTGGCACGGGTTAAACCGTGGTGAGTTTGCCTACCCTTCACTAATTAATTATTTTGTCGTCCGTTTAAAAGCCCAACAGCAGTGGAAATTTGAACTACCGTTAAATCATCAATTTTCGTGGGCAGCGGTTGTTAGCGGCCATGTACAGACAGAAGAAGGAAAAAACCTTTCCAGTCAGGCAAGCCGCCTTGATCAACCATCGCGGAAAACAATATTTCACGCACTGACCGATTCCATACTCGTGTTAGGTTCATCGCCTGAATTTGGTTATGATTTGGTGCTCAAAAATAATTCGGTTCACACATCGCAGGAAGCATTGCATCTGGGATTAAAGGGAATAGCCGCGGCTGAAAAAATTCAGGCGCCGATCTAGTTAAAAATGTAATTACATATCAAGATAAAAAGACAAACCTTGTGGCCATACTACAATGGCCAACAACACTAACTACAACAGCCAAACCTGACATTAAAACTATGAAAATTAAATCTCTGCTCCATTTTACCTTCTGGTGCTGTTTGGCACTACCAATGCTAACGCACGCGCAAACGCCGACTACAGTTCAAGACCGCGACATCAAAATTGATGTCAACAACGTCCAGGGAAAATTAAATACCGCATTTAATTTGAGCATTGGCGCCGGGCGTGCCAATGAAGGCCTGCGGGCAGATTGGCAACAACAATTAGCAGAAATAAAAAAGGATGCCGGGTTTCGCTACATTCGCATGCACGGTTTGCTCACCGATGATATGGGGGTTTATAAAATTGATGCTCAAGGAAAAGAACACTACAACTTTCAATATATCGATGCGCTTTACGATTACATCCTCAGCATTGGAATGAAACCATTTGTGGAATTGGGCTTTATGCCATCGGCATTGGCAAGCGGCGACAAAACCATTTTTTGGTGGCGCGGCAATGTGACACCGCCACACAGTTATGAAAAATGGGAAAACCTGATTAAAAAACTGACCGAACACTGGACCAATCGCTATGGTGCCGAGGAAGTTTCCAGTTGGTATTTTGAAGTTTGGAATGAGCCCAACCTTGAAGGGTTTTGGGCGGGAACCCAAGCGGAATATTTCAAACTCTATGCACATAGCGCGCGTGCAATTAAAAGTGTAAACCCGAAATATAAAGTCGGTGGACCTGCAACGGCTGGCGCTGCCTGGATTCCGGAAATGATTGCCTATTGCACCACCAATAAAGTACCGCTGGATTTTGTCAGCACCCATTCCTACGGTGTTAACCAAGGATTTCTCGATGAATATGGCAATACCGGCACAGTACTTTCAGCGGAAGAACTTGCTGTTGCGCGCGATGTGCTGAAAAACCGCGACGAAATTACCGCGTCTGCCCTGCCCAATCTGGAGCTGCACTACACTGAATGGAGCTCCTCCTACACACCGGCCGACCCGACTCACGACTCCTATCATCAAGCCGCCTATATTTTGCAAAAATTGAAACAAGTTGGCAGCGCGGCCCAATCCATGTCCTATTGGGTATTTACCGATATTTTTGAAGAACCGGGTCCACGCTTTGAAGCATTTCATGGCGGCTTCGGCTTAATGAATACACAAGGCATTAAAAAACCGGCGTATTTTGCTTATCAATTTTTAAACCAATTGGCGCCGTTTGAACTCAGCAATAGCGATGCACAATCCTTCGCAACAACGGACAAAAAAGGCAATGTGCAATTACTCCTGTGGGATTCAACACACACCCTGCCCGATGGCATCAACAATCAACAGTATTACATTAAAGATCTGCCACCAGCCGATAAGGGCAAAATTAATATCCAACTTTCCGGCTTGAAAAAAGGCAAATATACCCTTGCTATTTCACAAGTTGGTTACAAACAAAATGACGCATTTACTGCCTATATCGGCATGGGTTCACCAACACAATTAACCAAGCAACAGGTTGCCAAACTAAAAGCCACTGCTACTGGAAAACCAAATCAGGAAAAAACGATCTCTATCGCGAAAGATGGCAATTACGAGCTAACACTGCCGTTGCGTGAAAATGATGTGTATTTGGTGACGCTGAATCGCATCCGTTAATTCGATACAGGAAACATTTATGTTTGATGAAACACGAAGAAGTTTATTCAAAGTTTGTTTGACCGCCGCGGCCGTATCACCACTGGGATTAATTGGCCGCACCCAGGCGGCAGAAACAAAATCCAGCGCAGAATCATGTGTGCCCGCTAATAAACTGCAATGGGCACGCGGCATCGAAGGCCAACGCAAAGCTGATTTGGGCGACGGGACTTTTTTAAATCCTATTATTGCAGGCGATCATCCGGATCCAACTGTACTGAAAGACGGCGATGATTACTACATGACATTTTCATCGTTTAACTCTTATCCCGGCATTGTGATTTGGCATTCAAAAGATTTGGTTAATTGGGTTCCTATCGGCCCCGCCCTGCAAAAAAATATTGGCACAGTGTGGGCATTGGATTTATGCAAACACGGTAATCGTTATTACATTTATATTCCCGCTGCACCCGAAGGCAAACCCTGGGGAACTTACGTTATTTGGGCGGATGATATTAAAGGCCCCTGGAGCGACCCGATTAATTTACACATTGATGGTTGCATCGACCCTGGTCACGCCCTGGGTGAAGATGGAAAACGTTATTTATTTGTAAATGGCATTCGCAAAATTCGTTTACGAGATGACGGCTTGGCGACCGATGGAAAAATCGAACCTGCCTATAGCCCCTGGCGCTATCCCGACGATTGGATCGTAGAAAATTTTGCACCCGAAGGCCCCAAGCTGTTGCGCCGCGGCGAGTGGTTTTATTTGGTAACCGCAGTCGGTGGAACCGCAGGTCCGGTGACCGGCCACATGGTGATTGCAGCGCGCTCGCGCTCCATTCACGGCCCGTGGGAACACTGCCCGCATAATCCACTGGTGCGCACACAATCTGAAGCTGAGCCCTGGTGGTCGCGCGGCCATGCCACATTAATTGAAGGCCCTGCGGTTAAGGGAAAAGAAAGCGAATGGTGGATGATCTATCACGCTTATGAAAATGGTTTTAGAACCCTTGGACGACAAACCATTTTGGAACCTATTGAATGGACAGATGATGGTTGGTTCCGCGCAAAAGGTGGCGATCTTTCCCGCCCGTTACCAAAACCCCAGCCAGATTCACGCGGTGATTCGGGCATGCCGCTGTCTGACGATTTTTCGAAAAATAAAATTGGAATCCAATGGAATTTCCACAATCCCGGCGCGCAAGAAATCCAGCGTATCAAGTACCAAAAAAATAGGCTGGAACTTGCAGGTGCAGGCACTTCACCCGCAGATTCATCGCCCCTCACCTGTGGTGTAGGCGACCGCGCCTATCAGGTAGAAGTGAGTTTAACCTTGCAAGGTAATGCAGAGGCGGGCTTATTATTGTTTTACAATCACAAAGCATTCGTGGGCTTGGGTTTTAACGCAGAAACCATCAAAACATTTCAATACGCTGAAGAACACAGCTGGGCGCGAGTCCCCATCAAGACACGGCAATTGCGCTTACGCTTGATTAACGACAATCAAGTCATCACCTACGCCTATTCGCAGGATGATGGACGCACCTGGACAACACACGGCACACGTATGGAAGTGTCGGGAATCAACCACAATGTATTTGGCGGATTCCTAAGCCTGAAAGTTGCTCTCTATTGCGCAGGAGAAGGCAAAGTACAAGTGCGCGATTTTAAATATCGCGCACTGTAAATGTTGTAGTGCAAGGACGCTGCACACACCCTTAATAAATCACAATAAGTAAATACATTATGCCCAGACTATCGCGTCGTCAGTTTTTAAACAGTTCACTTTTGCTTGCCGGCGCTTGCGCCGCTTCAACCCATGCCACCATTCCTGGTGCTGGACTAAAACTTAAAGCAAAGACCAAACTGACATTGTTTAAATACGCCCATGTGCAATTGGATGCAAGCAAGCTGCGCGAACAGTTTCAATACCAGCATAATTTATTCATGGGCATTAATAACGACAACTTATTAAAGCCGTTCAGATCGCGCGCGGGGCAACCTGCACCGGGCGAAGATATGGGTGGCTGGTATGATGACTCGCGCGATTTCCATATTGATCCCAACGATTGGAGCACCGCGAATTGGCACGGTTATATTCCCGGGCACAGTTTTGGCCAATATATTTCCGGGCTTTCGCGCAGTTTTGCAATCACCAACGACATTAACACCGCTAAAAAAGTAAAAGACTTAGTCACGCAATATATTCCAACCATCTCAAAAACATTTTTTGAAGAATATTATTTACCCGCATACACCTACGACAAACTGGCAATTGGACTTATAGATGCTTATCAATATGTAGGCGTAGTCGAAGCGAAAACGGCGCTGGCAAAACTAACCGATGTGGTACTGCCGTTTCTGCCGGAAAAAGCATTAACACGCGAGGAACGACGCGCGCGGCCCTATACACAGGAAGCTGAAATTTGGGACGAACCCTATACCCTGCCAGAGAATTTATTCTTAGCCTGGCAACTGGGCATGGGCGAGCAATATAAAAAGCTCGCTTTGCGTTACATGCAAAATGAGGCGCTTTTTGATCCAATGGCAAAAGGCATCAGCCCGCTAAAAGGCAAGCACGCTTACAGCCATGTCAATGCATTGAACTCTGCGATCCAGGCTTACTACGCGACCGGTGAACAAAAATATTTGCTCGCTGCAAAAAATGGTTTCGATTTTGTTGTACAACAATCTTACGCAACTGGCGGCTGGGGGCCGAATGAAGAATTGCTTGCTGCCGATGACACTGAAACGCTTTTTAATTCCCTGACTGACACCCATCGCTCATTTGAAACACCTTGTGGCGTCTATGGCCATTTCAAAATTGCGCGCAGCCTGCTGCAAATCACCAAGCAGAGCACCTATGGGACAGTATGGAGCGCGTGCTGTACAACACCATTCTAGGTGCGAAACCTACCCTACCCGATGGCAGCACCTTTTATTATTCTGATTACAGCCATGACGCCAGCAAATTTTATCGCGGTGAACAATGGCCCTGTTGCTCCGGCACCTTTATTCAACTGGTGGCTGATTATGGAATCAGTGCCTATTTGCACGATGAAAAAGGCGTGTTTGTTAACCTCTATATTCCTTCACGGGTTGATTTAAACATTGCGCAACAAACAGTTGCTATTCGACAAGTCACTCAGTATCCGCTGGAAAAAACCAGTCGCTTTGAAATTGATACACCAAAACCAATCGCGTTCAGTGTGCATTTGCGCATACCCGCCTGGGCAGGTGCGGCAACACACATTGTCGTTAACGGGAAAAAGAGCAATACACAGGTAATCCCCGGTAGCTTTTTGGAGTTGAGCCGTGAATGGAAACAAGGTGACATAGTGGAGATAAATTTTGATATGGGGCTGCGTTTGGAGTCCCTCAACAAGCGTCATCCTGAATTGGCTGCTTTACTACATGGCCCATTGGTACTGTTTCCAATCAATTCAGAAAACAATGTCTATACCAGCGCACAACTATTAAACGCAAAACAGAACACAGCGCAAGAATGGAGCTTGTCGATAGCAGACAAGAAAATCCTGTTTAAACCTTTCATGTTTATTGGCGACGAAAAATACCGGCTGTACAACAAGCTGGCTATAGCAGAAAAGCGCTCTTAACCGGAGCGCTATCGTTTAACAAGTGGAACCGGTTCATGCAATGGCGTGAACATACTGTCGAACTTTTTATTTGCCTCTTTCAGGCTGCTGCAAACTGCAATCGGCTTCTTCCTGAATAAATCCATAATTTCGTAGTGCACTGAAACAAAATCACCTTTGGCATCCCTACACTCAACACGATTTATTGAATAAATTTCGTTCCCGCCAATTGACCTTGAAGTAATCATGCCACCTCCGCAAATTCCGCAAATAATCTCGATTTTCATCAACGATTCACACGCCAATGAAAAACAAAAAGTAGTTTTCAGATTTTTAGGTAAAGAGCAAATCACCAGCCAAAATAATAGTTATTTTTTTGAAAAAATAAATACTCAAAATAATAAAATAAATTTATAAAAATCAATGACAAAGCAAAAAAAATCCACCACCAACCCGCTGCCATTGAACTTTTAAAGAGGCAGCGATGTCCGTAAAAGAAAGCCGCTTCTCTCATCACATTGCCGAAGTGCTCCAGTTATAGGTGGAGTTAACCGACGCAATAAAAATGATTGTCACCTGGATCACCAACAATGAACTGATATTTTTCAGAAGGAGTGAAAATTATGGCTAGCAACGATCAATACACCATGTGTGACCCCCGCACCCAGTATCCGCCAATTCACGCACCCGACGATAAAATGCAGCCAGAACCCGGGCTGGATAAAATCCTTAAACCACAAGCCGATCACGGCGAAAATACCTATCGAGGGTCGCAGCGCTTGCAAGGGAGGAAAGCGTTAATCACCGGTGGTGATTCAGGTATTGGTCGCGCCACCGCGATTGCATTTGCTCGAGAAGGAGCGGATGTCGTTATAAACTACTTACCCAGTGAAGAAGATGACGCGCAAGACACCATAAAGTTACTGAAGGATTGCGGCGTAAATGCCGTGGGAATTCCCGGCGATATAACCAATGAACTTTTTTGCAAGAAGCTGGTAGAAAAAACCGTCGAGGTCTTAGGTTCAATTGATATTCTGGTTAACAACGCAGCGAAGCAGCAATTTGTGCCGGAATTGGAAGATATAGAATCCAGTGAATTTGTGAAAATTTTTGAGACCAACATTTTTTCGATTTTCTGGATTACCAAAGCGGCGGTGCCTCACATGCCGCCAGGCGCGAGCATCATCAACAATACGTCAATTCAATCCTACCAACCCTCGCCGGGGTTGCTGGCCTATGCTTCCACTAAGGGCGCCATTACAGCTTTTACTAAAAGCCTTGCAAAAATGTTGATTAAAAAAGGCATCAGGGTTAATGCGGTAGCTCCAGGCCCAGTATGGACGCCGTTACAACAAAGTGGCGGACAACCACCCGAAAAACTCGCGCACTTTGGTGAAAATGTTCCTCTCGGGCGCCCAGGCCAGCCGGCAGAAGTTGCACCAGCCTTTGTATTTTTAGCATCCCAGGAATCCAGTTATATAACCGCCGAAGTTATTGGCGTAACCGGTGGACAGCACACACCCTAAGTTCGTTTTTGGTGCGTCTCAAAAAACTGGAGATATTTTTGGCGGAAGATATTTTTTAATAATTATTCAGTTTTTTTGTGGCGCTGCGGCGCCTTGCAAAAACATTTGCTCAATTAATTCCGCCATTCCCGATCTGGGCACACGCCCACGGTGTTCTGCTTCTACCAAAGAGCAGGCTATGCCAAAAAAAATTTCATTCAATGCTGCTGCGCTTATATCAATGCGCAGCAACCCTTCCTGTTGGCAACGCAGAAAAAATTTATCGCACACTCGTTGGATATCAAGCCAACGCCGGTCCGGATTGCTTTCCAGCAAAAACTCGGGGCGAAAGTGATAAATCAAAAACTGGGTTAATTCTTTAGAGTCCAACACGCTGGCGATCAGCGCTTTGAACGCATCTTCAACCGGTGCATGCTCCAGGTCACAACTTTCTAAAGACCGGGTGATTGTCAGCGTCGCCTCGTCCAATAAGCGTTCGATTATTTCCTCACGCGTTGGGCAAAACCTGTAAAGGGTCGCCTTGCTCACACCAACAGCCTTGGCCAATTCCTGTAGGTTAGCTCTCGGCTGATTAACCAGCGCCACTGCAAGTTGCAGCAGTAATGAGTCTGTTTGGTTGGTTGCTGTTGTCACCGGTCTTTCCTCGAATTTGTAGGCCTCGGATTTGTAGGCCTCGGATTTGTGGGCCTCGAATCAGTAGGCCTCGGATTGGCAAGCCCCTGATTAGTAAGCCTCTCGCTAGTAAGCATCTGATTATTAGGCCGCCCATTCTACGGCACCGAATGTCAATGTCCAGACGAACCATAAGATACTTATTTTAATCAAATGAATCAATGTTGATTCATTTTAGTTAAAAATGTATTATGCGCCAAACTTTGGAATCAGCCTTATTGGAGCTTATTAATGATGAAACCCGTCTTTGCAAATACTGGCCTCTCCCTTATCGGGTTGACCGTTTTGGCGCTGTTGACCGGCTGTGGCGAACAGCAAGTCGCAGCCCAAGGCGGGGAATTTATCCGCCAGGTAGAAGTAGTAGTGGCTGAACCCAAAGCCCTGATGGTGACCGACTCCCTACCCGGCCGCGTAACGCCAATACGGGAAGCGCAAGTGCGCGCGCGAGTCGCCGGCATTGTGATGAAACGACATTTCGAAGAAGGCTCCGATGTCAAAGAAGGCCAGCTGCTATTTGAATTGGATGCGGCGCCTTACAAGGTTGCATTGGCAAAAGCCACCGCTGAACTCGCGCGCGCTGAAGCCATTTATACCGAGGCACAAACCAAAGCGGGACGCTTTGAAGACCTCGCTAAAGCAAAAGCCATCAGCGTACAGGAGCTGGATAGTGCCCGCGCCACACTCGGCAGTACACGCGCTGGCGTGTTGGCGGCAAAAGCCGATGTGGAAAGCGCAAAACTGGATTTGGGGTACACCCGCATTACCGCGCCGATTTCCGGGCGAATCGGAAAAGCCCTGGTTACCGAGGGCATGTTGGTGGGCCAAAGCGAAGTCACCGAAGTTGCGCGCATTCACCAATTGAATCCGGTGTATGTCGATTTCTCTCACTCGCTAAGCAATGAATTGGCGCGTCAGCAGGATAGCCTCAATGGCAATCTTGCGGACGGTGATGTGCTCGAAGCCAGGATCGAGGGCATGGCCACCACTCTCACCGGCACACTGAAATTTGCGGATGCGGCGGTGGACCAGACCACCGGCACCATCGCACTGCGCGGTGAATTCCCCAATCCCGATGGCCGCTTGCTGCCCGGCATGTATGTGCAAGTGCTGACCCGCCTGCAAAACCAATCCTCCGCATTTTTGGTGCCGCAGCGCGCGGTAAGCCGCGGTGCGGACGGCAAGCCACAAGTATTGGTTGTGGGCGAACAAGGCGTCGAAGTGCGTGCGATCCAAACCGGAAAAATGATTGGCTCCGAATGGCAAATTCTCTCCGGCCTCAATGCGGGCGACAAAGTGATCGTCGGTAGCAACGCCATGTTGCAACCGGGCGACAAAGTCGAGCCTGTGATCAAGCCAACCCATTCAACCGGCGTTTAATTGAGGAAACCGCACCATGCCTGATTTTTTTATTTCGCGCCCCAAATTTGCGTGGGTCGTGGCGATTTTTATCGCACTCGCTGGCTTGCTGGCACTACCCAAACTGCCGGTTGCGCAGTATCCCGTTGTTGCTCCACCGCAAATCGTTATGTACGCCACCTACCCTGGTGCTTCCGCATCAGTGCTGGTGGATTCGGTTACCAGTGTGATTGAGGAAGAACTCAACGGCACCAAAGGCTTGTTGTATTTTGAATCCTCCAGTAACTCCAATGGCATCGCGGAAATTACCGCAACATTCCAGCCCGGCACCAATCCTTCTTTCGCGCAGATGGAAGTGCAAAATCGCTTGAAAAAAGCCGAGGCGCGTTTACCGGCAGCGGTGATTACCCAAGGCATTCAAGTGGAAGAAGCTAACGCCGGCTTTCTAATGTTCTACGCCCTCACCTACAAAGATGGCAGCGAACATAAAGAAGTTGTTGGCCTTGCCGATTACGCAGCGCGTTACATCAACAATGAAGTACGCCGGGTAAATGGCGTGGGCAAGTTGCAATTTTTTGCTTCAGAAGCCGCGATGCGTATTTGGGTTGATCCACAAAAACTCGTTGGTTATGGTTTAAGTATCGACGCTGTAAACAGTGCGATTGCCGCACAAAACATCCAGGTACCTGCCGGTAGTTTTGGTTCAACACCAATGAGCACCGAGCAAGAACTAACAGCAAATATCACCGTAAAAGGCACGCTCAAAGATCCGGAAGAGTTTGGCAAAATTACTCTGGCCACATTGCCAAATGGTGCAAGCGTTTTGTTGAAAGATGTTGCGCGCATTGAAATTGGCCAGCAGGACTACAACTTCGTATCGCGCTTGAATGGCAAACCTTCGGCAATTGGTGCAGTGCAATTGGCACCGGGCGCCAATGCGATGCAAACGGTGGAAGCCGTTAAAAAACGGTTGGATGAATTGTCTGCGAATTTTCCGGACGATATTGAATTATCCGTTCCTTACGACACATCCCGTTTTGTTGATGCAGCAATTACCAAAGTGATTTACACCTTGGTAGAAGCAATCGTATTGGTGTTTTTGGTAATGCTGCTGTTTTTGCAAAGCATTCGCTACACATTGATTCCAACCATCGTAGTGCCTGTGTGTTTGCTTGGAACACTCGCGGTAATGTACGCGATTGGTTTCTCGGTCAACATGATGACCATGTTCGGCATGGTGTTGGCGATTGGCATTTTGGTGGACGATGCCATCGTAGTAGTCGAAAACGTTGAGCGTTTAATGGTGGAGGAAAATCTTCCGCCAAAAGAAGCCACGATCAAAGCGATGAAACAAGTATCCGGCGCGATTGTCGGCATCACCTTGGTATTGTCCGCCGTATTTATTCCGCTTGCATTAATGAGTGGCTCGGTCGGTGTTATCTACCAACAATTTTCGGTGTCGCTTGCCGTATCGATTTTGTTTTCCGGTTTTCTCGCGCTCACACTTACCCCTGCGCTTTGTGCAACCTTGCTCAAGCCGGTTGATCCTGGGCATCACGAAAAAACCGGATTTTTCGGTTGGTTTAACAAAAAATTCCATAACGTTACCGATAAGTACACTCAGCTCAATAATAGTTTGGTGCGCAAAACCGGCCGATACATGGTGATTTATTTAGTCATCGTACTGGTACTCGCCTTCTTTTATGTGCGTTTGCCGCAAGCCTTCGCGCCGCAAGAAGACCAGGGCTACATGATTGTGGACGTGCAATTGCCAGCAGGTGCAACTACCGACAGAACCAGTAAAACAATTACTGAATTGGAAAATTATTTGGCTGGTCGCGACAGCATGGATTCAGTTACCTCGATTCTGGGTTTCAGCTTTTCGGGCATGGGGCCAAATGCGGGCTTGATGTTCCCGACCTTAAAAGATTGGAGTGAGCGCGGTGATGGTCAATCGGTTGCCGATGAAGTGGGTGCATTTAACAGCAACTTTGCATCCGTCAGCGACGGCATGGTGATGGCTGTTACACCACCACCCGTTGAAGGTCTGGGTAATTCCGGTGGATTTTCACTACGCCTGCAAGACCGCGGTGGTTTGGGACGCGATGCACTCACTGCTGCTCTTGGTGAAGTGCTGAGCCGTGCAAATCAATCGCCGATTATGGCTTACGCCATGTTGGAAGGTTTGCAGGATGCTCCTGAATTAAAACTCAGTATCGACCGCGATAAAGCCGAAGCCATGGGCGTGAGTTTCCCGGTGATCAGCCAGGCAATTTCTGCCGCGTTTGGTTCTGCAACGATTAACGAATTTAACAACAAAGGCCGTCAACAACGCGTGGTGGTACAAGCCGATATTGACGCGCGCATGACACCGGAAGCCTTATTGAAATTGCATGTGCCTACATCTACCTCTGGCCAACAAGTTCCGCTCAGCGCATTTGTGACCGCCGAGTGGGATTTTGGGCCGGTGCAATTATCGCGTTATAACGGTTACCCCACCTTCAGAATTGCGGGCGATGCAAAACCGGGCTACAGCAGCGGCGAAGTACTCGCGGAAATTGAAAACATTATTGCTGACTTACCTAAAGGGATTGGCTACGAGTGGACCGGACTTTCCTATCAGGAAAAATTATCCGGCTCGCAAGCGCCAATATTAATTAGCCTCGCGATTCTGGTGGTGTTTTTAATTTTGGTTGCGCTTTATGAAAGCTGGTCGATTCCGCTGACGGTATTGTTGATCGTCCCTATAGGTGCGCTCGGCGCGGTGCTGGCGGTAACGATTATGGGTATGTCTAACGATGTGTATTTCAAGGTGGGATTAATTACGATTATTGGGCTTGCAGCGAAAAATGCGATTTTGATTGTTGAGTTCGCGAAAGAACTTCACGCGGCTGGAGCATCCCTTGCTGATGCTGCCATCCAGGCGGCGAAGCTGCGCTTCCGCCCCATCATCATGACCTCCATGGCATTTATCCTCGGTGTGCTGCCGTTAACAATTGCCACTGGCGCCGGTGCATCCAGCCAGCAAGCGATCGGCACCAGCGTAATGGGTGGAATGATTACCGCAACATTGCTCGGCGTTATTTTTGTGCCGGTATTTTTTGTGTGGGTATTATCGCGTTTGTATGTGAGCGAAAAAAATGTGCGCAATGAAAAACCGGTTGAATTAGCAGAGGTAAAAGCACAGTGAAAATCCCATCGTTAAATACACGTTTATTTGTCGCAATTTCCCTGGGTATGCTGTTAGTCGGTTGCTCGATGGCACCGACTTATGAGCGCCCCTCCAGTCCGGTCGCTGACCGGATTGGTAATACCTCGGCTGCTGTAGCCAGCACACAACAATTCCAACAAAGCTGGAATGGTTTTGTGCTCAGCGAACAATTACGCTCGCTGGTTGAAACAGCACTGGAAAATAATCGCGACCTGCGCGTTAGCATGTTGAATGTAGACGTTGCGCGCGCAACTTATCGTATTCAAAACGCTGATCGTTTTCCGTCGTTATCGGCAAGTGCCGATAACACGCGGCAGCGTACGCCCGCTAATTTAAATGGAACAAGCAATTCACAGATTACTCAAAGCGCGACTGCCGGCGTTCGCTTGAGCAGTTTTGAAGTAGATTTATTTGGCAGGCTCGCGAGTTTGTCCAACGCGGCGCAGGAAGAATATTTCGCCGTGCAATCCAATGCTGATGCCGCACGCTTGATTTTGGTGAGCGAAGTTATCAACACCTACATTCAATACAATAGCAAGCTGCAACAAAAAGACTTTGCAGCACAGACGCTCAGCGCGCGCGAGCAAGCTTTTGAATTAACCCTTATACGGCAAAAAAACGGCATCGCCCACGAACTGGAATTTCAGGACGCAAAGGGTTTGGCTGAAAATGCCCGCGCGGAAAATGCACGGCTCACGCGCGAACTGGAGCAAGCGCGCAATGCGCTGCAAATTTTGGCAGGCGTGAGTTCTATTAGCGAATTCCTCCCTGCCACAGCGGATCGCACCGATATAGTCAACGAATCATTTTTATCGGCCGTTTCCTCTGAGGTATTGCTGGCGCGCCCGGATGTAATAGCCGCTGAGCATCAGCTGAAAGCGCGCAATGCCGATATAGGTGCAGCACGCGCAGCATTTTTCCCGTCGATCACGCTTACCGGGCTTTATGGCTCTTCCAGCACGGAGTTTTCAAATTTATTCCAATCCAGACAAGAGAGTTGGTCATTTACACCCCAGGTGTCTTTGCCGATTTTTAGCGCCGGAAAATTGCGTGCGAATGTAGATGTTGCAAACTTGCGTAAAGATATTGCCGTCGCTAATTACGAAGCGAGTATCCAAACTGCATTCGGTGATGTTGCCAACGCGATCACTGCCATTAGCACCAACGCAATTGAAGCCGATGCATTAAAGAAACAGGCAGAGTCTGCACTGGAAACACAGCGCCTGACGGAATTGCGTTACCAATCCGGAATCGATGACCAACTGCGTTATCTGGACGCGCAGCGCTCCGCCTGGTCTGCATTAGTCTCTGCGGTAGAGGCACATGCGAATAAGGCGACTGCGCAGGTTGCTTTGTTTAAAGCATTGGGCGGCAATTGGGTTAATGACCCGCAGGTTGTCGGGCGCAATTAAAAAAGTACGCTGTCTGATACATACTTTTGCTAGTTTAATTTTATTACCGATGGAGGCTTGACCATGACATCCATTAATAGCAAGCGGCGCGCAGCCGATGAGGCAAAAACGGCTTTATTTCAAGCGACCGTCGAAGGAGCATCCCGCTGTGGCCTGGCAGATTTAAGCATGCAGGAAATTGCCACCATGGCTGGCTTTACCAAAGGTGGTCTGTATCACCATTATTCATCCAAAGAAGAGTTGATCGATGCGGTATTTGACAAATGCCTCGCCGATTTCGGTGAAGCCATAGATGCTTACATCAAAGACGATCCCGAAATACATGGCCGCTTCTCGCGCGCCTATATTCGTGCCGCAGTTGACACATGCATTAGCGGCAACACCGCGCCATCCCTTTTCACTTTCAGCGCACTTGCCGACAAAAAATATGCATTTAAATGGGATGCCTGGGTTTCGGCCAAACTCGGGGAATATCCGGACGAGCAACATTCACCGGTGATGCGCATCGCCAGATCAGCCGCTGATGGC
>DATIGS010000086.1:0-2653 GCA_035481425.1 Cellvibrio sp.
CCGCCAGCGACCGCCTTGCTAATCATTTCATCCACTTTTGCACGGCTTTCGCAGGATAAGCACACAATCACTTCTTTGCTGGCGTGGCCGTTGGCAATTTCTTTGGAAGTAAAGGTTTTAAATTTGGGCTCGGTCACCAGCATGGAGTAAATGGTATCGCTAATCACCATGCAAGCGGCGTCGGCATCGGTAAATTGGGCGTTGAAGGTGTAACCCAGATTGGTAAAAAACGCTTTGGATTTTTCCAAATCTTTTACCGGGAAATTAACAAATACTTGCGTTGGCATAATCGATCTCCTTAATTATTGATGTTATTCATTATTCGTAGCGCACTATAGCTTTGAACCCGCCATAAGCCATGCGCCTGAAATCAAATGGGGAATTGTCTTTATCGCACATGTCCGCGAGGCGTGGATCAGCCATCACCAGCGCGTTGATACGGTCACGCTCTTCGCGCGATGGGTAAATAATCCAGGCGATCACCACTGTTTCATTGTCTTTGCAGCCAGCAGCGGTGCGGAAGGATGTCATCTCTGCAATATCCAGGTCATCCCCTGCGCATTCCCAATAGGCAATGGCGCCATGTTCTTTCCACACAGCGCCCGCTTTGTTGGCCATTTGTTGATACTCCGGTAACTTTTCCGGAGCGATGGGTAAAAGAAAACCATCAATGTAATGTGTCATTTCAATTCTCCTCGTTACAATATTCGCCAGGTTAATCAGGTGGTTTCATAAACTAGTCGATTGGCCTTGGCTAAAATCGACAGGCCATGCAAAAATTTTTGCACTCATGGGGGCGATCCCGAAAAACCGTTTTATATTCAACCGCTTGGCAATTGCTGCTGTAGCAACCCGCTCGTTAATACAAGGCCCTATTCATGCATAACCAGGAAACCCTTCTACACGCTATTTATTTCTTGCTCGCGGCAACAATTGCCGTGCCCTTATTCCGACGCTTTGGTTTGGGGGCGATCCTTGGCTACCTGGTTGCCGGTGCAATTATCGGGCCTTACGAATTGGGGCTTATTTATCGACCAGAGGCGACATTTCAATTTTCGGAATTGGGTGTGGTGTTATTGCTGTTCGTAATTGGTTTGGAATTAAATCCGCAGCAGTTATGGAAAATGCGTCTGGATATAGGGCTGCTAGGCGGTGCCCAAATGATGTTGACGGCACTCCTGATAACCGGCGCGCTTGCGATGTTTCTGGATTTGAGCTGGCAACAAGGTTTTATGATTGGCCTCGCGCTTGCGCTTTCATCGACGGCATTTGCTGTTCCGCTGATGGAAGAATATAAGATCATGGGTTCACCGATTGGCCGTAAGGGTTTTTCAATCTTGCTGCTGCAAGATCTCGCGGTAATCCCGATTTTATTATTGCTTGCCACCTGGGCACCGCACACCAATACCGAAGAGCAAATGCCTTGGTGGGTTGGTTTGTGTATGGTGGTATTTTTATTATTGGCCGGCGCGCGGATTTTTAATCCTTTATTACAAGTCGTCGCCAAATATGGCAGTCGTGAAATTCTCACCGCGGCGGGTTTATTAATTGTATTAAGTGTTGCCTATTTAATGCAGATGGCCGGCTTCTCAATGAGTATGGGAGCATTTCTCGCCGGCATATTATTGGCGCAATCGACCTTTCGCCATCAACTAGCCGCAGACATAGAACCATTCAAAGGTTTGTTGCTTGGCTTGTTTTTTATCGCCGTTGGCATGTCCCTAAATTTGCAATTGTTGTTTGCAGAGCCATTATTGATTCTGGCCTTGGCATTAAGTTTGATGCTGATAAAAATTGCGGTTGTCGCGACTGTTTTGCGCCTGCGCAAATTTCCAATAAAAGAAGGCTTATTGGTGGGAATTATGCTCGCGCAGGGCGGTGAGTTTGCATTTGTCGTTATGGCTACTGCGGAGCAAACAACGTTTATTCCGGAAAATATTGTTAATTATGTGGTGCTGGTAGTGGGGGTGTCCATGGCATTAACCAGCCCATTGGTAATGCTGCATGGTGCGATTACGCGCAAGCGCACTATTCAGGAAAAAGCACGCCATGAAGCTGAGCAGGCGACTCATTCATTTGAGGAGTTGGCAGAACCCGATGCGCACAAAGCCGAAGTGATCATTGCAGGCTTTGGTCGCTTTGGCCAAATTATCGGCCGGATTTTAACCGCTAGTAATATTCCGTTTAATGCATTGGACAAAAATCCCGACCACATCGAATTTCTAAAAAATTACGGTGTGAAAAGTTACTACGGCGATGCCACGCGGATTGAATTGTTGGAGGCGGCAGGCATTCGTGAAGCCAAGGTGTTGGTAATTGCGTTGGTAAATATTGAAGCATCGCTTGCGATTACCAAATTGGTAAAAATGTATTTTCCGCACATCACGTTAATTGTGCGCGCACGCGACCGCGCCCATGCGTATCAATTGGCTGAACTGGGTGTGGAAAATCCGATCCGCGAAATTTATGAGTCCAGCCTGAGCGCCGCCGTGCGAACCCTAAATGAGGTGGGCTATACCGAAGGCCAATCCCAACGCGCGATCGATATTTTTCGCGAGCATGACCAAGGCTTGTTACATGCAGCTATTGCAATCAGCAAAGATCCAAAAGAGTTATCGCTGTTGGTACAACAAAGTCGAAAGGAATTAAAAGA
>DATIGS010000087.1:0-4486 GCA_035481425.1 Cellvibrio sp.
ATTGATGACCACCAAACATTTAATGCAAAAAATTTAACGCAAGCCGGTGCGGGTATTGCGCTGGTGCAAAAAGATTTAACGGCAGCGAAATTGGCTGCTTTGTTGTTAACCGAATTGGCTGACCGCCATCATCTGATGTCGATGGCGGAAAAAGCGCAGCAGTTGGCTAAGCCTAATGCTGCTGCACAAGTGGCTGATATTTGTGAGGAGGTGGCCCGTGGATAAATCTACGCAGGTATCCATAGGTAAAAGCGCCACAGGTAATGGTGCCACGGGGCATTGCGTTCCGGAAATGCGCCGCATCCGCCGTATCCATTTTATTGGTATCGGTGGTGCAGGTATGAGCGGCATTGCTGAAGTGTTGTTGAACCAGGGTTATGAAATTTCCGGTTCGGATATTAAAGAATCCAGCGTGACCGAGCGCTTGGTGGCAAAAGGCGCAACCGTTTTTATCGGCCACTCGGCTGAAAATGTGCGCGGCGCAGATGTGGTGGTGAATTCCAGTGCAGTGAATGCCAGCAATCCGGAAATGTTGGGCGCACGCGAATTGCGTATTCCGATTGTGCGTCGCGCGGAAATGTTGGGTGAATTGATGCGTTATCGTCACGGTATTGCGGTGGCGGGTACTCATGGAAAAACAACCACTACCAGTTTGTTAGCTTCCATTCTTGCGGCCGCGAAGCAAGATCCAACATTTATTATTGGCGGTTTGGTAAATAGCACCGGCACTAATGCGCAATTAGGTGCGAGCCGTTACTTGGTTGCCGAAGCAGATGAAAGCGATGCGTCGTTTTTGCATCTGCAGCCGATGGTGGCAATTGTCACCAATATTGATGCCGACCATATGGAAACCTATGGTGGCGATTTTTCCAAATTGAAAAAAACGTTTATCGAGTTTTTGCACAACCTGCCGTTTTATGGTTTGGCTGTTCTCTGCGGCGAAGATCCGGTGATCCGCGACATTATCCCGGAAATAGCGCGCCCGATTTTGACTTATGGTTTTGGCGAACATTGCGATTTCCGTGCAATCAATATCAAACAGGACAAAATGCATTCAGAGTTTGATGTGTTGCGCCCGGGGCATGACAAACCATTGCATATCCGCATCAATATTCCTGGCATCCACAATGTGTTGAATGCAACGGCGGTAATCGCAGTTGCAACCGATGAAGGTATTAGTGATGAAGCAATCCAATCCGGCCTGGAAAATTTCCAGGGTGTTGGTCGTCGCTTCCAGGTTTACGGCAATTTCCCCGTGGGTGATGGTGAAGCTATGTTGGTTGATGATTATGGTCATCATCCGCGCGAAGTCGCTGCCGTTATTAAAGCGGTGCGTGACGGCTGGCCGGATCGTCGTCTGGTAATGATTTATCAGCCGCATCGTTTCACACGCACGCGCGATCTCTATGAAGATTTTGTTGAAGTCCTATCAACCGCGGACGCGTTGATCATGCTGGAAGTTTACAGTGCAGGTGAGGACGCAATTCCCGGTGCGGATAGCCGGCATCTCTGCCGCAGCATTCGTGCGCGCGGAATAGTTGAACCGATTTTTGTAGAAACTGTTGATGGGGTTCCAGCAATAGTAAAAGACATAGTGCGCGCGGGCGACATCGTCATTACGCAGGGCGCAGGTAATGTGGGTGTTCTCTCCCCTGAATTAGCAAAACGACAATTGCGCTAGAGGTTAACCAAGCGATGCAAGCAGTAACACTGCCGATCAGTGAATCATTTAAACAACAATTGGGCCGCGTGGGCGTGCTCTATGGCGGCTTGTCTGCCGAGCGCGAAATTTCTTTGCAAAGTGGTGCTGCAGTTATTGAAGCCTTGGTCGAGGCAGGTATTGATCATGTTGCTATTGATGTGGGTGCAAATGTTGTCGCCGATATCCAGGCGGCAAATATTGATCGCGCTTTTCTCATCCTGCACGGCCCCGGCGGTGAAGATGGGCACATACAAGCACTGCTGGAATTTTTAAATATTCCCTATACCGGTAGCGATGTCGCTTCATCAGCTTTGGCAATGGATAAGTTGCGCACCAAACAATTGTGGCGCGGAGTAGATATTAACGGCCAACAAGGTTTGCCGACGCCCGAGTTTGCGGTACTGAATCAGCATTCTGATTTTGCCAAAGTATTGGAAACCTTGGGCGGCGAAGTAATGGTGAAGCCTGCCAATGAAGGTTCAAGTATCGGCATGTCGCGCGTGAATAATGCTGCTGATCTAAAGGTTGCGTTTCAAACTGCAGCGCGATACCAAGGCAGCATTTTGGTGGAGCGCTTGATTGTTGGCGGTGAATACACAATTGGAATTCTTGATGGCGAGGCATTGCCGCCAATCAAGCTGGAAACCAATCACAGCTTTTACGACTTCAACGCCAAATATCTTGCTGATGACACGCGCTACCTTTGCCCGTGTGGTTTATCTCCAGAAAAAGAACAGGAATTAAAAACACTCGCGCTGAATGCATTTAATGCAATTGGTTGTCGTGGCTGGGGCCGGGTAGATGTGATGGCCGACGCACAACAAAACTTTTATTTGTTGGAAGTGAATACCGCCCCGGGAATGACTGGTCACAGTTTGGTACCTATGGCGGCCAACGCATTAGGGCTTTCATTTACCGAGTTGGTGCTCACTGTGCTGCGCGCAAGTCTCGCGGTGAAAGTGTAATTAGTATGGCTAATGGCTGCGTGATTCAGCATGCGTGATATGAAAGGCGAGCGCATCGAGCCGCGGATCGGCGCTGATAAGGCGGATACCGGAGAGGCAAAATCAGCGCGACCTAATCGCAGTGCTGAAAAGGCTCGCGATAGTCGCACCGACTCCGCCGCGGAAACTCGTGTGGTGCGCGATGTGTTAATGGAAGGACCGTCATCGCGCTATGTGGCTCCCGATTTGCCCATCGCCCGTCAAGATCGAGCAACAAAACGTGAGCGTGGTTATACCAAAGCATCACCACAAGGGCGCAGGGAGCGTGAATCCGGACAAAAAGCCGGGCGCCCCGGGAAAAAATTTTGGCAGGCGTGGAATTTTTCCTGGGTTAATCGCAAATTGGGCACTGTTCTTTTTGTAATTGGTCTGTGTTTCGGGATTTATTGGATTAGCGGCCCTGTGGCCAAAGTATTCGAGCGCCCAATTAAAAGCGTGGTGGTGGAAGGCGATTTCAATTTTATTTCCAAACAGCGCGCGACAGAACTGATCGGGAATGAAATCGATGGTGATTTTTTACAACTGGACCTGATGCAACTGAAAAACGCATTGCTCAGTGATCCCTGGGTAGAAAAAGTAACATTGAATCGCCGCTGGCCTGACACATTGGTGGTTAAAATTTCTGAGCAAAAACCGATTGCTCGCTGGGGCGACGGATTTTTAAATCAGCGCGGTGAAATAGTGTTGATTGACGATGCCGGTAAACTTTCCGGCTTACCTTGGTTGCAAGGAAACGAAGCTGATGCTCCAGAAATTTTGCAGCAATATCAGGATTTATCCCAGCTTTTGCGTTCGCGCGGGTTGGAAGTGATTGCATTAAAGTGCGATAACAAAAAATCTTGGCGATTAACGATAAAAAATCACGTAGAAATTGCACTTGGACGCGATCAAGTGATGGAAAAAATGCGTAGATTTGTTACTGTATATGATACGCACTTGAGTAGTGTTTGGTTGGATGTAAAAGCAATCGATTTACGATACACAAATGGAGTTGCGGTGCGTTGGGTAACAGACTCTGCGATGGCAAAAAAGTATATAAAAAGTCAAACGCAAGTAAAGTTACCCGCTCCAGCGGCTTCGGTTAATCCACAAATTAATTGATTAAGAAAATCGCCAGTTGCTTGAATTGGCAGACTACTGGCAAATGAGGTTTATGAATGGCAAACGTTAGCGACAACAAAATGATTGTAGGCCTGGATATTGGCACATCCAAGGTTGTCGCTATTGTTGGTGCGATTACCCCGGAAGGCCAGTTGGAAATTGTTGGTATTGGTTCGCATCGCTCCAATGGTTTGAAAAAAGGCGTGGTGGTAAATATTGAATCGACTGTACTGTCGATCCAGCGCGCAATTGAAGAAGCGGAATTGATGGCTGGCTGCCAAATCCATTCGGTTTACGCCGGTATTGCCGGCAGCCATATTCGCAGTTTGAACTCGCACGGCATTGTGGCGATTCGCGATCGCGAAGTGTTTTCGCAGGATTTGGAACGAGTAATCGATGCTGCGCAAGCAGTGGCGATTCCGGCAGACCAGAAAATCTTGCACATCTTGCCGCAGGAATTTTTGATTGATGATCAGGACGGCGTAAAAGAGCCGCTGGGAATGTCAGGTGTTCGCCTTGAAGCTAAAGTGCATTTGGTCACTTGCGCGGTGAATGCGGCCCAAAACATCGAAAAATGTATTCGTCGCTGCGGCCTTGAAGTGGAAGACATCATTCTGGAGCAGCTCGCTTCAAGTTATTCAGTGTTAACTGACGATGAAAAAGAGTTGGGTGTTTGCGT
>DATIGS010000088.1:0-9353 GCA_035481425.1 Cellvibrio sp.
GGAATTGGAATTTATTCCGGTGATCGGCGGGCAGGATTGGTATTATCTGGACCAGCAATTGCGCGATTGGCGCAATGGCGAGCGCGCGAATAGCGCCGATGGTATTATGAATAAAGTCACCGCTAATTTACGCGATGATGAACTAACCGCTTTAGTCGATTATCTTTCAAGTCTTTAACTATTAATGGCATGCCGTTTAACAGCGACAGGTCTTAACGTAAATGGATACTAATTATGAAGCGTTTATTAACACTGGGTATTGCAGCAGGCATATCTATGGTACTTTCAAATCCGACACTGGCCGCGTTAAAAGCAGGCGATGCAGCCCCCGCGTTTAATTTGGAAGCCTCTCTCGCCGGCAAACCATTTCAATTTTCACTTGCGGAGAGTTTAAAGAAAGGTCCGGTAGTCGTGTATTTTTATCCTTCAGCCTATACCGGCGGATGTAATATTCAGGCTCACACGTTTTCGGTAAACAGTGAAAAATTTGCCTCAGCTGGTGCGACGGTTATTGGTGTATCACTGGATAGCATTGAGCGGCTTAATGATTTCTCTGCCGATCCGGAATACTGCGCTGGAAAATTTGCAGTTGCATCCGATGCGGACGGCAAAGTAGCCAAATCGTTTGAGTTAAATGTACGTGAAGCAGCTGAAGGTAAAGTGGATTCACGTGGCAAAGCCATTGAACACGGATTCGCCGAACGCACTACATTTGTTATCACCCCGGATGGAAAAATCGCTGCGACTATTGGCGGAGTGACGCCGGCGGAGAATGTAAAAGCGGCGCTGGAAAAAGTACAGGAATTGGCCAAGTCCAGTTAATCGTTTAAGTAAGGCATCTCACCTGCAAATAATCAACGCCCGGAATTTACAAGTTGGTAAATTCCGGGCGTTGTTGTTTAAGTCTCCAGCGTCACGCCTATTTATTCTTCAGAGTTACGCCTATTTATTCTTCAGGGTTACGTCTACTTTCTCCAGCTGCGCAATAATATCGCGATGGATCGGTGTTCCATCCCGTAAATTACGCTGGCGCACTTGCCAGCCGCGCTCACCGGGATAATTAAACGGTGCTGCTTCGCTTTTCAAATAATGAATAAAAAATTCTACACGTTGTTGGAATTCGCCCGGTTCAATAAATGCATTCACATCAAGCGCAATAAAAATTTTGCTGGAATCCGGATC
Organism: Cellvibrio sp.; assembly: GCA_035481425.1. Classification (GTDB taxonomy): domain Bacteria; phylum Pseudomonadota; class Gammaproteobacteria; order Pseudomonadales; family Cellvibrionaceae; genus Cellvibrio. The sequence continues at coordinate 1,183 of DATIGS010000088.1, forward strand.
TATACCGCTTTGATCGCCAGCCAGTATTTGCTGGGTAAATGCAGCACCTGCCAATGCCGCTGTGAGTAATTCCAGCATCACCGCAAGCCCAGCCCCTTTGTGTTCGCCCATCGGCAAAACCGCACCGGCAAGAATAGCGCTGGCATCATTGGTTGGATTACCCTGGCTATCAATACCCCAATTTCCCGGCAAGGTTTTTCCTTCGCGCAACCAGGTTCCTACTTTGCCTACAGCCGCTTGGCTCATGGCCATATCCAACACCACAGGTTCATTGGTAGTAATTCCGGGAATGCCAATCGCCAGGGGATTATTGCCAATGACTGCTTTCTTTGCGCCGGCAATTGCCATAGTGGGAATTGCATTGGTGGTGCAAATGCCGATAAAACCTTGTTGCGCAGCGCTGCTCGCATAGGCACGGGCGCGCCCCCAGTGTGTGGTTTTTTTTGCGAGGCAAATACCAACACCAAATTCGCGTGCGCGTTGGGTTGCGTGTTCCATTGCCAGATGCGACGCATAGCGCCCTGGCCCGTTATCGCAATTCAATACGCAGATCGCCCCCAGTTCGCGCTCCAGTGAAAATTCCGGTGATGCTTTTACTCTGCCATCATCCAGTGCGGTTAATAGGCCGGGCAGCATGCGTACACCATGGGAGGGGACTTCCTGCAGATCGGCTTCGGCCATGATGCGAGCTTCGACACCGGCTTGTTGAAGTGAAACGCCTGCGTGGTGCAGGCGTTGAGTGAGTTGTTGGCAGAGATGTTCGTGGGGAATCCTGAGTGATTCGGTCATGTATATTCCTGCAAATAATGGTAGTGAAGTAAAGCGATCATCACTAAAACTTACCGGTGAATGCAACTCCAATCCAGCGCGGATATGGCCAGGGTGCATAGCTTGTCCAGCCTTCTTCATGGGTGCGATCATCAAATGCGTTTTTCACGATCAGGCTTACATCATAAGCGCCGTCTTGTGTGCTTACACCAATCGATGCATCGGTGCGCGTACCGCTTGGAAAATAACTATAGTCCGATAAATCGTCGGAGTTGAGATAATCGCTCCAATAAGCAGTATTGAAACTGGTGTGGAATTCCGCAGATGTTGAGAAGGGCACGCGATATTCAACGCCCAGGTTCGCTGTCCATTTGGATGCTCCGGGTAAATTTTTCCCCGTCTGGTCGACAAAGGGTTCGGTAAGGTATGTCAGCTCCGCCGGTTTGGGCGAATTTTTAAAATCTTCGTAATAGGCATCATTGAATGCACCGCTAAAACGAATACTTAAATTTTCGATACCGGTGTAAGTGCCATCAAACTCGACACCTTCAACCCGCACCTCGTTCACATTGCCCTGCGCAGTGGTATAAGCGGTGGGGTTGGCGATGCCGTTGTTGATATTGTCTTGTGTAGTCCATTCATCGACAACGCGAATAGCTTGTTGGTAATCATCAATATCCATTGAGAAAATATCGACGTTTAAGGTCAGCGTGTCTTCAAATAAAAATGTTTTTAAGCCGATTTCATAGGCGTTGGTTTTTTCCGGTTTTACATTCGCGGTTTCACCATTGATATTAAAAGCGGTACCGGATTTTTCGCCGTATTGCCAATTCACATAGCCACGCACTTTTTCGTTGAATTCGTAAGACTGGCTGAGGAAGCCGGTATAAATAGTATCGTCGTAATGGCTTTCAATGCGTGGAATCAATTGACCAATCTGGCTCGCGCGCAGTGCCTTGGCTGCTGCAATTTGTGATTTTTGTGCGGCCGTTAAGTTCTGGTATGCCTCACCCGGTGTGGTGGTAATGGTGGCTCCGTAATATTCGTAGGCAACGCTATCGGCCAATTGTTTTTGTTCAACGGTATTATTGTTGATGGCATTGTTAAATCCACCCAAATCATAACCGCGCACTGAGACCGGGTTTAAGGCTCCACCGCTACCATTATTTTCCAGCACCACCTGATCGGTAGTGGTGCGATCTTCTGAGCCTACGCGCAAACCTGCGGTGAGTGTTGCTGCATCATGCCAATGCCAATTGGCATTGCCATAAATGGCATTACTTTCGGTTTCTACCCAGGTGTTGCCGCGCTTGCGCGCGTCTTCCAGTGAATCGTGCAGCAAAATTTGCCCAGCTCCACGATTGATACCGGCATTGCGCTCAAGCGTGTTGTATTGCGCGGTAGTCGCAAACCAGGCGCCCGCATCAGAGCCCCAGCCGGTTTTGGACATAATATTGTTTTCAGTTTGGAAAAAGAAAATCCCGGCGATATAGTCAAATGCGCCGCCGCGTTCAGATTCGATGCTGAATTCCTGACTGTATTGTTTGTAATCGACACCGCCGCCGCCATCTACGCTGATATCAAACGGTGTGCCTTCATCATTACGCGCATCAAAGGTGTAATTGCGCCATGCGGTAATAGAATTGAACCTATGTTTTTCAAAAGCGTAATCAATATTTAACGATGCACCCTTGTTGGAGACGGTTTGCCCGCGGGTCTCATTAAAATAAACTGATTCATCGGCTTCATTGGCGATGTAATCATCGTAGGTATAAATATTGTTGTTACCAAAATCGTGGCCGACAAACCAGCCGCGCGCGGGTGTATATACACCGCTGGCATTGGTAAAACCATCCAGTTTCGCTTTTGCTGTAGTGCCGGATGGATCGGTAAGTGAACCATCTGCATAGCGTTCCGGTTGGGTGTGATAAAAGGTCAAACCGTTTTGCAATTGTGCTGCGCGCGGCTCTACATCCACGCTCAGCAGTGCGTTAAGTTCCGGCGTTGGTGTGAGCAATAATTGCACGCGCGCACTGGTGCGATTTTTATTGTACATGCTGAAATTTTCTTCGTAACGATTTTCATAATAGCCGCGTTGTTTATCCACAATAAACGAACCGCGCCACGCCAATAAATCATCAATCACCGCGCTGCCATAAGCGCCTTTCACAATTACCGAATCGCGCTCACCATAGGCAACACTCAACTCGCCGTTTGATTCAAAGGTAGGTTTTTTGGTTTTCACATACACGGCGCCGGAACTGCCGCCTTTACCGCCGAGAGTACCCTGCGGGCCGCGGAATCCTTCAACGGTTTCAATATCATAAAAGTCAAAATTGCCCAGGGCAGTCAAACCAAAACTAACGCCGTCCTGCACCACTAATACGCTGGGGTCTTGTACTTCCGCAAATGCGCGCTTGCCTACACCGCGAATCGAGAGCGACGCGCCGCGGGTATTGTTCTGGTTAAAGGTGACATTGGCGAGACGTTTGGAAATGGCTTCGTAATCGAGACCCAATTCGCGGTCGAGCACTTCGCCGCCAATGATCGATTGCGAGAAGGGCTCATGGTGCACACTGGTCAGATTTTTTTGCGCACTTTGTTTCAACCCGAGCACCAGGGTTTCTTCTATAAGCAAGTCGGCGCGTTGGCCTCCTGCACTGGCTGGTTCTTCCTCGAGCAATTCTTCAACATTGATTTCTTCATCTTCTTTTTGCTCCGCTTCTTGGGCGTAGAGCGCGGGGCTTATCAAAATAAAGCTGGCAAATAAAGCAGCTAATGGTTTTTTGGTGAATGCTTGTGTGCGCGTACTGGTATTGTCCACTTTCATAATCTGTCCCGTTGATCATTAGCCGTAATGGTTTTCGGGGGATTGCAAGCGGTATACCATTTTAAAAATAAATAAAATTAAAATAGCTGATGTTTTTATTTCATTATGGTTTGTTTTATTAAGTGACGAAATTGTTTTATTTAAAGCAGCTGGGATGAAATGTTTATTGATAGGTGTTTTATTTTAAACAGATCGACTCCTGCTTAAAAACCAACATTATTTTACTGGTGTTTGAATATGGATCTGCAATCGCTTTTTTCTGCTGATATTTAAGTAATTTTTGGTTTTACAATGAATTAGGTACCAGCGATATAAAAATTAAAAGTATGGCGCGATGTTTGCTCTCTCCTGGGTAGCTACTGCGGATTTATTAAGTGATGTAAAAATTCTCTGCAGGATGGCTGACATAATTAATTCCACTCATAATTAATTTCACGCGGCAAAAGTGATCGTTTCACCGGTTAGCCTTAATAAATAGTCAATAGGAGACAGTGGTTAATGACTCGTGTATCAAACTTTAAAAAAATCTTGGGGGTTCCCGCAACACTTTGCAGTGCAATATTACTGCTGGGGTTAAGCTGTGGTTCTTACGCCGCCGATGAAGCCAAACCAGCCGTTGATTTGGTGGCGGCGAAGCAGGCTATCGCTGTGCGCAAAGCGGCCTTTACGTTAATCGCTAACAACTTCAAACCCATCGGCGAGGTGCTACAAGGCAAGGCAACTTATAACCAGGCCGAAATTGCCAAACGTGCAGAGCGTGTTGCGTTCCTGAGTTTGTTATTGGATGGCACTTTCCCGGATGCTTCTAATCTGGGGACACCGGAAACAAAATCCAAACCGGAAGTTTGGAAGGACAAAGCGGACTTCGATAAACAAATTAAGGAGTTCCAGGATAATGCCGCTGCACTTGCACAGATTGCAGCAAAAGAGTCGACCGCATCGGATGCTTTTAAAGCGGCAGCAAAAGCCGTCGCTGAAGGATGCAAAGGATGCCACGATGCATACAAAGTAAAATAGTATTGCTTTGGTAACACAATCGCCCTTGTTTGGTGTAACGGCAAGGGCGATTTATTTTCAGTTTTCATTTCATAAGTGATGGGCTAAGGCCAGAGTATGAGCGAACAATTTATCGATCCAGCTGATAGCGCCAGTACAATTGATACTATCGCTGATAAGAACAGCGAAGCTGCAACACGCCATGCTGCAGAATTAAAAATTTGGGATTTGCCGACGCGTGTTTTTCACTGGCTGTTGGTGATTTCTTTTGCGGCGGCGTATATCACTAATTGGTTGGGAGTCAGCTACTTTACTTATCATTTATGGGCGGGATATTTTGTTGTCATCTTATTGATGTTCCGAATTCTCTGGGGGGTTGTAGGCACCCATCATGCCCAATTTATTAATTTTGTCCGCCATCCGTTAGAGAGCGTGAAATACGCATTCCAGTTGGTAAAAGGAAAATCCAGATCCTATCCCGGGCATAATCCGCTCGGCGCCTTGATGGTGCTAACCCTGTTGTTAGTGCTGCTGTTGCAGGCGGTGACGGGCTTGTTTGCCAATGATGAAATATTCAATATTGGCCCGCTCTATGGGTATGTCTCCCACGAATTAAGCTTACAGCTGACGGCGGTGCACAAGGAATTATTTTATTGGATTCTCGGCGCTGTGGTACTGCATGTTACAGCGGTTTTATTTTATGTATTTGTTAAACGTGAAAACCTGGTCAAGGCGATGGTGACAGGAAAGAAGCCCGCAAGGGATTTGGCCGAGGCAAAAACGATTGATTCATCGCGTATCTGGTTGGCGTTGGTGTTGATTGTGATTATCTCGGCGTTGCTTGCCTGGGTTATTGTTGCTGCACCGGAAGCCAGCCTGGATTTAGGTTATTAAGGAGCAAGCGCGAGCTGGCTGCGCTCCAATAATAATTCACCTTCTTTAAACAAACGCGATTCATGCTCGCCGTAAATTTTCCACTCTTCATTTAAGGTCAATGGTTTGGTAGCGATTAGGATGACCTTGTCTTCCTCGGTGGTGTGTTGGCTTAAATCCAATGACAAATCCCGGTCAATCAAGGTCACAGTGGTGAATGGATATTTGCGTTCCACATAGGCCAGGCTGGTTGAGCAATAGGTATAGAGCCATTCGCCGTTGGACAAGATGATATTGAATGTTCCATACGCGGCAATTTCACGGCTCAATTTATCCAACACCGAAAATAATTCATCTGCATCTGGCGATGTTTCCGGAAAAGCCTGCGCCAGTTGTTGCAACAAATAGCAAAATGCCAATTCGCTGTCGGTTTCACCTTGCGGCAGGAATTGTCCATTCAATGGTGGATTAAAATGTTTTAAATCCCCATTGTGGCAAAAGACCCATTCGCTATCCCACAGGTTGCGTTGGAATGGATGGCAATTGGTGAGTTTGACTTCGCCAACAGTCGCTTTGCGAATATGTGCAATGATGGTTTTGGATTTGATGTCGGCACTGTGTACCTGTTCCGCCAATTTTGATTCGGCAGCAGGTTCGTGATCGACAAAAATATCCACACTCTTGTCATTGAAGAATGCGATGCCCCAGCCATCTTTGTGCTCATCGGTAAGGCCGCCGCGCGCGCGGAAACCTTCAAAGGAAAAGCCAATGCTGGTCGGTTGTTTGCAACTCATTCCTAATAGCTGGCACATGTTGGTCTCAGGTTCTCTTTTCAAATCAGGATATTGCGGCTTGCGGCAATACCTGTGGGTCTTCAGTGTTAAATAAATAGCCATCCAATGCGCTGCTGGTCCGGGTGTCTATAGCCGATACATCAGCCGGTACATTTGCTTTTGGTTTGGCGGCAATCAAAATTCGCAAGCTCGGATCAAATGTAGCGGGTAGCGGTGTATCCAATAATTGTGTTGTGATGGCTGGATGATCAGCAAAAATTACATCCGGTGTTAGCCCCAGTTTTAACAGCAAATCCAGGTTGGCCGACTCGCTCAAATGGATACCAATTTTATAGCCGCGCAAACGATAGCTTGCTAATGCCTGTTGAAAGTGAGGCAAGGTAGCCTCATCCAATAATCGAGTGTGCAACAACACCCGCTCTGGCCCCAGGCCACAATCGCTAAGAATTTTTTCAAACGTTTTACCGTGGTCGCTCACTACACTGATGATGTGGCGCGGTTGTACTTGCAGTGAAAGCAAATCTTTGCGGCCATCAAATTGTTGCAAGTAATTCAATGAGTGCAATGTGCGCACCAAGCGGTCTAAATGGATAATTTGGTCGGTGCTATCGAGCGAATTAAAAATGCTATCAATATCCAAAGAATTTCCGGTTGCCGAGCGCACGAGTAAATCGCTGTTGTGGCCGATCAATGTATCGTTTGCAAATGTATGAATCGGCTGGAAGCGGCTGCCCAAAATGAGATTGCCAAAGCGACCCCAGTAGCTATTGTCAACTTTAAAGAACCCGGTTTTGGGTAATGACTTTGTGCGCGCTTGGGTTTGCAGCTGGTCATTAAAATAATTCATCAATTCTGTAAGTGGCATCGCGCAACCTTGCATGGGCAATAAAATGGCAAAAAAATAAATAGCTAATGATGCGCATAATAGAGAGGGGAAAAAACTTTAGAAAATAATTAAATATTCTCAGCTTATAACGTCTGTTTGATGCCGGGGGAGTTACTTATCGATTATAAGGATAGACGTATATATTCTTTCCAATTGCCCATAGCCATCATTATATTTCCTTCCAACACGCCGTTAATCAGCCGCTAGTGCGAGTGATTAACACCATGTCGACAGATTAACCCTATGTCGACAGATCCCCTGAATCCAATTTGATCAGTGTTTAAAAATAAACACTTTGGAACAGCGCATGTTAATTAGCGCATGACAAGAATGAGGAACCGTTATGGCCGTTATTCAATTAAATACCAGCAGTGCACCAGCCGCTCATGTGGAATTGCCAGAGGTGTTGCGCATTGCGAAAGAGGAAGCCGAGGCGCAGGGATTGGCATACGCAGGGCTTGTTGCACCGGATGAAGCCTGGAAATTATTTATCAATGGCCAGGCGCATCTGGTGGATGTACGTGCGGCAGAAGAGCGCAAGTTTGTGGGACATGTTCCCAACACCTTGCATGTGGCCTGGCAGACCGGCCCGGCGCTGATTAAAAACCCGCGCTTTTTGCGTGAGTTGGAAAACAAGCTGCCTAAAGATGCGGTGATCCTGTTGTTATGCCGCAGCGGTAAACGCTCAGCGGCCGCTGCTGCCAATGCGACAGCTGCCGGTTTTAAAAACGTATTTAACGTACGCGAAGGATTTGAAGGCGAATTGGATGAACGCCAGCAGCGCGGCGCGAGCGGCGGCTGGCGCCAGCGTGGGCTGCCCTGGGTTCAGGATTAAGCGGTTCAGGACTAAGCGGTTCAGGATTAAGCGGTTCAGGACTAAACGGTTAAGGCTCAACAATGACTATTAATATCAATAACGAAACTGAATTTCCGTCTGCCGCTGCGGCAAGTTGGGATCTCAATAAAATCGTGCAGGAGTTGCGCAGTGCGCGCAACGATTGGCGCAGTCGCCGCGGCCGTACCC
>DATIGS010000089.1:0-4947 GCA_035481425.1 Cellvibrio sp.
TGCATGCTCACACCCGACACCGGGCTGTTCGGGCTTTGCAATACCACTTGTTGCGCGCTTTTTTCTGGCACTGCATTTTTAGCAAGGATGAGGAAAGGATCTGGCGGCCATACTGCTTTTGCCGCGCGACGTTCGTCGTTCACTAATTGATGTACCCACCACTGGCTCTGCGGGCCCACCCATACTTCATGGCCAAAATAGCCAATATTATTGGCAGTGGGGCTCACGTGCGGATTGGGTTCATCGATAACCGCGCTGCCAATTTTTAAAAAGTTTGGCTGCCCCTGTAAGCCAACGGATAAGACACGCCCGCCAATATCCGGCGTAATTTCTATAGCAACAGTGCCGTTTGTTAAGGGGATGCGCGCTACTTCGGCGTGCACCGTGAGTGCTGAAGATACCAACATAAGCAATAAAATCCTTGGCAAAAAAATAAGTTTCATGGGTATGTCTGCTCTCTCACTGAATTTTTTTGTAGGTTTTTTGCATGTGCAGCATTATCTACGCTGGATATGGATGCACAGGGTTGATATCACTTTTTTATTGTGGTTGTAACGACCGGAATTTTACAGCAGTGGTTTGGAATTGAGTATTTGCAGTAACTGCTGCAAATGCACCGAGCATTCGTAACCGAGGGGAGTTAAATAACCACCATCGGCCTGGGTAGTTAATTGTTTTTCAAAGAGGCGATGCGTAGCGGCGATCATTTCTGCTGAAGCATCTGAGTGGACTTTTAAGCCGGATTGGCTGGTGCTGGTGTCAAACATGCGCAGTACTTGCATCTCTGCAACTAACTCGGGCGAAAATGGCATGGCGATTCTCCGTTATTATTGGCTTTGGAAGCGCATCCCTGATGTACACCTGCCCTATCTCCGTGGGCGGAATCAGTAATAAATAGCATAGCCCATGCATATCGCCAAATATTTAGCGGAAAAAAGCAGCGAATTACCGGGAACAGAAACCCGCTGCCATTCAGTCATTAACATCCTTGTTATTGGTTTAATTCACTAGGGGCGCCACACATACGGCGGAGCAATGGTTATATCGTTGCTGCCGGTGACTCCATTCCAATCATCCGCTACAAATCCGTAAAAGGTATTGGCGGATTTTCCGCTGGAGACAAATTCCAGATCACCGATCAGCGTCGCTGTGCCTGATGCACTTTGATTGGAGCCGAACCAACCCATGGGATAAAAGGTGCTGAGCACTTTGGCTGAACCGCTCACGTTAAAACTGCTCGCGCCATGATGTTGATGGCTGGCAACGCCCAATAAACTCAGCGCGCCCACAGTGCCGCCCGATACAGTGCCATTGATGATGGTGGCCTGGTTTTCGATACGCGCATTGCCAGTCACATTACCGCCGAGGATTTTTGCGTAGGGCCCAACAAACACGGTTGACGGTGTTCCGCTCGGTGCACAACCACCGCCATTGCTGTGACGTACAGTGCCTGCGGGGCATGCATCGCGCGCGCCGTTTTTAAATCCTTGCGGCCAGGCGCCCTGCACTTCCACCATATACGGGTAGCGATAAATCGATGGATAGGCTTTGCCATCGCCGGGATTATCCCATGTCAATTTTTGGTAAGCCGTTGGCGTTGCGGTCACTACGAGAAATACATTTTCGCCCGGCGTTACACACAAATTTAATTCGCCATCGCTACCGCGCTGCAATTCGGTGTAACGCGCTTGGGTCATGCTGCTGTTGGTTGATACCAAGCCCCAACGCCAACCGGAATTTGCACCGCTTTGTACAACACCACGGAAACTGACTTTGATATTGGTTGCACCTGCCTCGGGAAATAATTGCACAACGTTATAACCCCAGCGCTGCGGCGCCCAATAATATGGCGATACAAAACGGCGGTTCTGCGCAAAATTACTGTCCAGCGATTCGAGCTGCGTTAAGCGCAAACGACGCGCCGTGTAGCTGCCTGCATCCGCATTCACATTGCCATAGTTCTGGCGATAAATGGCGCCCTGGTCGGTGCCATCCGGATTTTGATAATCCCAAGTGATATTGTGCATCGCCCATTCACCGAAACGATCATTCAATTGTTCGATGTTCCAGTTCTGGCTCAGCATTAATTTTTGCCAGGGATCGCGCTGGCCTGCAGGTGCGTTGTATGCCCACATATTGTTAACCGCGCTGTGGCAATACTTGTCTTTGATAAATTCAAAGAATTGCCAATTGCAATAACGATTGCGGGTATTGCCGTAATACAAGTGCGGTGTGTTCACCAACATTTCTGAACAGTGCACATTGTTGTTAAACATTTGGTGCGGCATCCAGTTCGCGTGGGATTCATAAATCCAGCAACCGACACCACCGCAATCGCCAAAGCCTTGCGTCATGGATTGCACGCCGTGCATAAATTCGTGCGCTAAGCCCCAGGGATCATTCGCTGCGCCCGGCCCGATCCACATGCCCATGTAGTTGATGCCGTTGCGCGACCAACCACCGCCCCAGAGTGGATATTCATTATCAAAATGCACTGCTGCTTTGTATTTTTGCGCTGAGTTGCAATAAGGCTGAGGGAAATAAATCGGCGCGCCGAAATAGGATTCCCAAATCGCTTCGAGTGTTGTAATCGCTGCTTGCGCATTTGCGGTGGTGATATTGGTTCCGTCTTTCCAATAAATTGCAAAATGCTCGGATTCCAACCGCAATGGCCCACCATTTTCGCCACCATCTTTAGGCGCTACCCAATTACCGGCTACACAATTATTTGCGGGCGGAGTATTACAGGTCGAACCTGCCCACACATTATCGGCCCTTGGGGCAACACAAGCTTGTGGCACTGCACTGGACGAACTGCTTGCGGTTGATGATGCAATGGGTGAGCGCGAGCTGGATACAGCAGAACTCACCACCGAACTGGCAACTGATGAACGCGCAGAGCTGCTTATCGCGCTACTGATTAACGAACTGTTTGCAACCGAACTTCTGCTGGAAGATTGACTGGAGACGGGCCCTGTTTGGCTCGCACCCAATACACGCCACTCCAAAATCCCCGTGGACTGTTGTGTGTTGATCATGCGCACACGCACGCGATTGGTAGTGATATTGGGAACGGCGAGCACATTAAATCGATTGATCACCACCGGCAAATTGCCAATCGCAACCCAACTTGCGCCGTTGAAATATTCCAGCACGGCGCTGGTAGGGGTAAGCACGCCGCCGGCATCATCAAACCAATAAACTTCGGTCGATGAAATTGTTACCGGAGTAGCCCATTGATATTCGACCCACTGGTAACTATTGGGATTATTCCAATTGCCGTAAGCGCCTTTGGATTTATCGTTGGAATTGGCTGGCTGTGAATTATCGTTTACTGCCGCCAGTGTCTCCCAAGAGGAGACATAGGACGTAGATGCCGTCGCCGTCAGCGCCAAATTAATCGCCGTATTAACCGCGCTGGAAATGCTGCTTGCGATGCTCGTTACTACTGCACTGCTTTTGCTGGATGCGAGTGAACTGCTTGAAGGCGCAATGCTGGAAATTGCTGCGCTAGAAGATGCTGGCGGACTCGAGCTACTCGCACCAATACCACCACACACACTACCGTTAATGATTGGCTTTTCTGCAGCGCCACCATTTTTATTCACCTGAAATCCAAAATTGATTGACTGCCCCGGTTGAATCGCACCGTTCCACGCAAGATTAGTAGCGGTATAGGGATTTGAACCCGCAAGGTTAGTGTTCCAGCTACTGCTAATACGATTGGTGGTGTATTGCCAGTTCACTGACCAACCATTAATCGCCGCGTTGCTGGTGTTGGTAATTGTGATGCTGCCTGTCAAACCGTTATTCCACTCGTTGGTAATCGAGTAGCTACAGCTAGCGGTTTGCGCCAATGCCTGCTGCGATATAGCCGCAGCAAACATACTCAAGCAGAAAGCCATCCTGAAACGATTGAGTTTCGGAAGTTTCATAGAGTTTCTCCGGGGAGCTGAAGTGGGATTGTAGATAGAGACCGAACATCACCGAATATTTATTATTTACATCTGCTTTTTATTATTTTTTGAACACTGCTTTTGGATGTCATGTTGATACTGCTACTAACATCCAAAAGTGATTCGGCTTATAAATAAGATTTTATTAAAAGATTAAAAATTGTCCGCGCGAGGAGATCTCATTTCTATCAATTTTTTGGCAAAAAAAAATCCCGCATTTGCATGCGGGATTTTCTGTATTACAGCCTTATTACAAGATTAATCGCCACTACTGACCGGTTAAACCATTGGCAAAACCTTGCAATGCTGGCTTGGGCTGGAAGTTGTTATCAAACAACAATGGCCAATCCGGATCTTTCGCAAACCAGCTTTGCGCATCCCACATACCCCATACAGTAATACCGCCGCGTTGTGCTGCGGGTACTGCACGCAAGTAGGCTGCAACAATTTGACGATAACGTTCGCTTTGCATCGTCGCTGCTGCGGGAGTCAAGCTGGTGTAAACCGGCGCAGACGAGTTGTACTTGTTATTCACACGCACATCCAGTTCGGTAATTTTTACTTTCAAACCACGTTGCGCCACTGCACGGAATGAGGCTTCGATATTGGCGATGCTCGGCCAATCCGGCAGCACGTGCATTTGGAAACCAACACCATCGATAGGCACACCGCGCGCTTTCATGCCATCAACCAAGGCCAGCATACGCGTTGTTTTTGCATCGTTGGTTTCGGTGTTGAAATCGTTGTAGTACAAATCTGCCACCGGGTCAGCTTCATCGGCCCAAATAAATGCCTGGTCAATAAAGTTCACGCCCATCTTTTGATAGAACACAGAGTTGCGGAAACCATTAACTGCATTGCTATCACTATTTTCCGCAATGGCTTCGTTGACTACATCCCAGCTCACAACCTTACCGCTAAAGTGCGACGCAATTGTTTGTACGTGGGTTTTCAACATTGCAGGGAAATCACCGGAGTAATTTTTCATGAA
>DATIGS010000090.1:0-7452 GCA_035481425.1 Cellvibrio sp.
AGATTTCGCTTGCCGGTGACTCACACAAAGCTGTTTGCTTTCGCTTCTTTCACCGCTCGCCGTTAAGCGAGGCGCGCATATTACGCTATTTTTTTTGTTTGTAAACCCTTAATTTCATTAATTTTTTACAAACTGCCGAACGTTAGCATCGCGCCGCTTTCGCAGCTGACCCCGGCTCGGCAAGGGCGCGCACTATACGAATCCACCCCCACCCATGCAAGCTCTTTTTGGGATTACAGCGATTTAATTATTGAGGCGATCAACTAATAAACTAACTGGGTTTTATTCGGGCGCCTTAGGCGTTTTTGAACCACCCAATACCTGGCGAAACAACCAAATAACTGGGGCAGACAAGCCATAAATGATTGCAATCGCCAATACACCCTGCTGCTGATAAATAATGAGCGATGCAAATACCAGCACCACCAACAGCATAAATGCAAAAGGAACGCGACCGCGGAAGTTGATCCCCTTAAAGCTCGTGTAGCGAAAATTCGACACCATCAGCAAACCGGTAAACGCCGTCAGCAGTGCAATTCCCGCAGCCCAAATACCTTCAGGTCGGGAGTCAAACCAAACCCAAACAGTTGCAGCGATAATCGAGGCCGCCGCCGGACTTGCCAAACCCATAAAGTATTTTTTATCCACCACACCAATCTGCGTGTTAAATCTGGCGAGACGCAATGCTGCGCATGCGGTATAGATAAATGCCGCAGCCCACCCCCAACGACCAAGATCGTGCAACACCCAACTAAACACCACTAATGCCGGCGCGACTCCGAAAGAAACCATATCAGCAAGGCTGTCATACTGTTCACCAAATGCACTTTGGGTATTGGTCATACGCGCCACACGCCCATCCATCCCATCAAGCAGCATCGAGCCAAAAATGGCGATAGCAGCTTGCGCAAAATTGCCGTGCATGGCAGAGACAATGGCATAAAAACCGCAAAAGAGCGCGCCAGTCGTAAAGAGATTCGGAAGGAGATAGACGCCGCGATGGCGGACTTTTTTGCCATCTTCGGAAACCTCTTCAACCAGGTCACCGAATGGCAGCGGCCCCTCGTTATCGACCGGGTCTAGCTTGGAGTTGTCGTTATCCTGCTGATTCATAATCATTTCTCCAGTTGCGGGAGCGTCATTCTACACAGTCAGAAACAAAAAACGCGGCCTAGGCCGCGTTTTTTATGAGCATTGAAAAAACCATTAGTTCTTGGTTTGGTCAACGATTTTGTTCGCCTGGATCCAAGGCATCATCGCACGCAGCTTGGTACCCACAACTTCAATACCGTGCGCCGCGTTGTTACGACGAGCAGCAGTCATTGAAGAGTAGTTGGTTTGACCTTCCAGGATGAACTTCTTGGCGTATTCACCAGTTTGGATGTCTTTCAACGCTTGACGCATCGCTTTACGCGACTCTTCGTTGATCACTTTAGGGCCAGTCACGTATTCGCCGTATTCAGCGTTGTTAGAGATTGAGTAGTTCATGTTGGCGATACCGCCTTCGAACATCAGGTCAACGATCAACTTCAATTCGTGCAAGCACTCGAAGTAAGCCATTTCTGGCTCGTAGCCTGCTTCAACCAGAGTTTCGTAACCCATTTTTACCAACTCAACCGCACCGCCACACAGAACAGCTTGCTCGCCGAACAGGTCGGTTTCGGTTTCGTCTTTGAAAGTGGTTTCGATAATACCGGTACGGCCGCCACCTACGCCTGATGCGTATGACAGAGCAGTATCTTTCGCCTTGCCTGATGCGTTTTGGAATACCGCGATCAGGTCAGGCACACCGCCGCCACGTACGAATTCAGAACGCACAGTGTGACCCGGTGCTTTTGGAGCGATCATGATCACGTCCAAATCTTTGCGCGGAACTACCTGGTTGTAGTGGATAGCAAAACCGTGAGCGAACGCCAAAGTAGCGCCTTGCTTGATGTTTGGCTCGATCTCTTCTTTGTAGAGTTTTGATTGGAACTCGTCCGGAGTCAGGATCATAACTACGTCAGCTGATTTAACAGCGGTAGCAACATCAGTTACTTTCAGACCGTGAGCTTCTGCTTTCTTAACAGTTGCAGAGCCAGTACGCAGACCAACAACCACATCAACACCTGAATCTTTCAGGTTGCACGCGTGCGCGTGACCTTGTGAACCATAACCAATGATGGCTACTTTTTTGCCCTGGATGATAGAAAGATCGGCGTCTTTATCGTAATAAACGTGCATAGCTAACTCCTGCTTGAGGTGATTGATACCAGCCAATCGGTAAAAGGCCGGTTGATTAAAAGGCCGCCAGTGTAGAGAAACACTGGCATCGCGTAAAATGATATATTCGCAATTCAATATTTCAGTTTATGCAACACGGTTATTATTAATACCTATGGATATCACCAAACTCCGTCTCTTTTGCACCCTGGCCAACAGCCTGCATTTTGGCCGCGCTGCCGCCAGTGCCCATGTCAGCCCATCGACCCTGAGCCGCAACATCAAACAACTAGAGGACGACCTGGGCGTTCATCTATTTATGCGCGACAACCGCTCGGTGGTGCTAACCCATGAGGGCGAGCAATTCCAGACCTTTGCCAAAGAAGTTATCCAGCAGTGGGAGACTTATCAGGAATCCCTGCTCGCACAGGCCGACCAGCTGCGCGGACAGCTCAGCATCTACTGCTCAGTCACCGCCAGCTACAGCTTCCTCTATGAGATTCTCACTGAATTCCGCGTTAAGCATCCCGGCATTGCAATCAAACTGCACACCGGCGACCCGGCGCAATCGATTGAGCATATTCTCGCCGGCGAAGAAGATATTGCCATCGCCGCCAAGCCGGAAAAATTGCCCGCCGGCGTGAGCTTCAAACCCATCAATAGCTCACCGCTGATTTTTATCACTGCGAATAATGAAGATTGGCAGGGGAAAAGCTGGGAGGAAATTCCGGTGATCATTCCCGAAGAGGGGCTGGCAAGAGAGCGGCTGGATAAATGGTTTGGCTCGCTTCGTATCAAGCCGAATATTTACGCAGAAGTAAAAGGTAACGAAGCGATTGTCAGTATGGTGAGCCTCGGGTTTGGTGTCGGTGTCGCGCCGCAAATCGTAGTGGACAACAGTCCTCTGGCTGACAAGGTGAAACGCTTTGATCCACAACCGGACTTAGGGCCATACGACACCGGCATTTGTGTAATGGAAAAACGGTTGAAAAGCCCGATTGTGAATGCGTTTTGGAGCCAGTTACGGGAGCCTGGCGCTATTCCTCCTCTCGGATAGCCATTGCCTCATTGATCAGACGCTGCATATTGTCCAGGTAGCGAATAAACGCCTGCCTGCCCGACTCGGTCAATTGAACTCCCGTTACTGTTTTCTTCCCGGCAAAACTTTTGTTGATTTCCACATAACCGGCCTCCTCCAATTTGCGCAACTGAACGGACAAGTTGCCATCAGTTGCGCCGGTTTTGGCCTTCAATTGTGCAAAATCGGTATCACCCAAGTTGATCAGGTAAGCCATAACACCAAGCCGCAAGCGACCATGAATCACATCGTCAACCGAATCCAGTGAAAAAAGGTCGCTCATTGCAGGGCTTTCTCTTTGGTCATCAACAACCAGCCCGGGATCAAGGCTGAACAAACCAAAGCAAGTGCGTACAACAGCAATTGCTCGGGGCGCAATGACATCCAAGCCACGAGCGGTACAACAATAAAACATCCAACGCCGATCAAGGTCATCCACCGTTGGGCAGAGACTTCAGCCGTTATGATCCATCCCAATCCATATAACACCAAGACCACCGGCATCATAAATACACCCAACTGCGCGCTTTGTAAGCGATAGCTAAGAATGGCCAAGGTCACACTGAATAAAAAAATCGAAAAACCAATTCCTCCCCAAACCGCCCCCACGACCCGATTTTTATTTCCCTGCACCTTTAGCGCAGCACGATTCTTCATCCCCCATCCTATTCCCACCACCGCATACACCAACATGGCAGTGCCCCATATTGCAAATGACGAGAGCCCGGCAAACGGCGAAACCGCGAGCACCGCTGCGTAATGCAACAGCGCTGCCGCGCCAAAAACAAGTCCAGCCAGGAATAATGGGAAACCGGCATTTAGCGGCACCTGACCCGCCTCCACCGCCAGCGTTTTAACAAAATCAATATCCGCTTTTAACCGCGACAAATCAGCCATAACTTTCTCCAGATCATCAATTCCTTGCCAACCTCGCATCCGACTCCGCCGAACCGAATGCCCCATATGTGGCAATAGGCACACTCTAAACCTTTCACTTTATAAAATAAAGCACTTTATTTAAATAAATGGAAATATGAGCAACCCGCGTGGGCTTACAAAAGCAGTCAACGAAACGGTTTGCTAACAAAGGGCGAACCGGCCAATCCAAACCGCCAGGGCAAATCCATGGCTTTGGAAATTCCGATACGCGGGCCATGCACTACATCGACAGGTGCAATCGCGGGCAATAATTTGAATGGTTTCTGGGCGAGGGATCGGCCGTTAAAAGCGTGGACAATGCCCAACGCCTGCCCTACCCGTCCTGGTCCGGAACACAACAATTTTTCTGCTTCGATACCGCGGCGCTCGCGCATGATTTCCAATCCGTGGGTTGGCTGGATCGCGCGGATCAATACTCCCGCCCCATGTCCCTCCGGCGAACACACAAAATTCAAACACCAGTGAATACCATAAGAGCGATAGACATAAGCGCAACCGGGCGGGCCAAACATGGAGGCATTGCGCACGCTGGGGCCAGAAAAGGTGTGCGATGCAGGTTCGGATTGATCGTAAGCTTCAACTTCAACGATGATACCGCCAACACCATTGACCAGAAATTCACAGCCAATTAATTGCGCGGCAACTACAACAGAACTTTGCGCGAAGTCGATCATATTGTTTTCCGGTTTGTTAACGACAAAAGTGCCGCACCATAAAAAAAACCGGCGAAATGCCACTCGCCGGTTTGGTCTAATACCACACACTACAAAACATTATCAGGGCATTTGTGCCAGCGCAAAAGCGCGTGTCTCACCGGCATCGTAACCAATACGCCCCCAGCCGTTAGTTGCCTTGCCATAGACGCCCAGCGTAATTGCGTATGCGGCATTGTCACAACCACCCAGCAATGTTGCCGCCGGAAAACTCTGCGCATAGTTACCAGCGGCATCGCAAACATACGCACTCGCAGGTGTAGTACCCACTTGTGGATAGCCAGACACGGAAGCAGCTGCTACACCGACAGTCCCGCGAATTACACCCAAACCAAATACCGCCTGATTATTCGGATGCCGGGCATGAAATGCCAGGGTCACCGGATTGAGTGGATTTGTATAACGCAAGAATCCACAGCTATCGGTCACACTGACAGAGCTAATGGCAGGAGCATCAATGATCGCCGTAGAGGGGTTATTGTCGATCCGCAGCCGAAATACAAAGCCATTTGCATCCAGTTCGCCTGCTGTGGCGAGGCGCGCAGTAGCACCACTGGCGGTCACGGTTTTGGGGACAATAAAACTGAAGATACTCCCAACAGGCACCTGATTAGCTGCGCTATCGAATACTTCCACCTTGATTTCATACTGTCCAGCTGCCGCCAAAACACCACCCGGTAACGCATTGGTATCGAGGAAGGCAGAGTAAATATCCCCAAACCAATCGTCCTCCGGCCAATAGGTGATAGTCCCCGCGGGATCGCCGGGCGCAGCTGCGGGTGGATTATCCGGCTTGAACTCGAATAGATTTGCCTCACTATTCAAGGTGTGAGGCCCCAATGGATAGACAGGAAAGCTAGGTAATTGACCCGGCACTTCATGTACATAATGACGGCTAACAACCGCTGACATCTGCGACCAATCAATCGCGCCCACCTTACGATAAGAAAAACGGTAATACTTCAATCCGGCCATAGGGATATTTTGGGAATACCCCAGCCGGAACCCCAAGGTGCCACCAAAAGGAGCGTCACTCAGAGTCCCCAAGCTACCGGCTGAATAATCGACATAGCCACTGGGTTTCACCCAACCATCCGGCGCCACACCAGCGCCAGGCTCACCGAAAATTGGCATAGCCCCCACCATATAGGGCATCACCCAGGTACCCACTCCATCAGGCGCATCGACAGGATCTGCGGGCGAACACGCCACGGCAGAAGAATCGGTCACGACCAAGGTCACCTCGGTACCGCAGCGGTAATTCCAATGCGTGCCGCAGCGCAACGAAGGTTTATAAATACTATTCCAGCTACTGCCAGACCATTGATCAACCGAGAAATACAAATCCGGAATGTCATTGCAGGGATAGCGCATCAGCGCATGGAAACGACCATCATCATCCGTCATTACAGTACGGAAACAATGCTTGTGATGCAGGAAATAAGGTTCCAACCAATCGATCAAACACAAACGCGGCAATAACGACGGCATAAGCTCGATCAAGGTAGCGCGCAAATGTGCAACGCTCGCAATGGATTTCAACGGCGCGAAGACAGCGGCTTCAGTAGCACGCAGAGCCGCCGTTTCCTTCGCGGTCGATATCACTTCACTTTTCTGGCACGACTCGCATTCGTGCACATCCCCTGCAACTTTCGCACTATTCAATGCGAAGCTCGCCGACCTGATTGCGCTTACAGGTTTTGCATCGACGGTAAGGGAGTTAAATAAATTCAAAGGCCCCAGTGGTCCGATAATCTCCTCTGGTGGCTCAGGCGGAAATTCAGGTGCGCGCAGCAAGTTATCGCGCAGGCGCCAGATCAAATCATCGGGCAGCGCTTTGATAATCAATGGAAAGCGATCAACCTCACAGATGGTCACGCGCGCATGACATATCGGCAGGTATTTCACCGTACCATCAGGCATGCGCACCGACTTCACCACGCGCCCGGTGATATAGCAGATGCACAACAACAGGCGACGCCAGTCCAGTGGCGATAATGCCAGAGGTAGATGAAGTCGCTCGCGCAGATTAAAGCGCGTCTCGTACGCCCCCAAGCGCTTCAATGCAGAAAATTCCGGTTCTTTTTCCAGCTCAGGGGCAATTAGCACCCGCACACTTTTCCCTTGCATCTCCACCGGCAATTGCAATTGTCCCTTACCGCCATCAAGCTCCTGACGACCGATAAATTTTCCGTTCTTATCAAATGCGTAAGCAAAAAGTCCGGGCAATGTATCGCCCTCTTCCACACCCAACAGCTCAAGATTAATACCAACATCAATTGACTTGTTCATGGTTATTCCCTCATAAGTCATCAGTAATCACGGCCGATAGTACATTGCCGCGATATCCATGTGCGCACGCAGCCCTGCGCACAACAACGGTCCATACACATAGGCAAAAAGGCGCTGAAACAAATGCTCCAGCGCCCATGCATGGACACTTCATGACAATAAGATTAAAAGGGACTTAACACAGTGAAAAAACAAACAAGAATCTTGTGATAAAAATTACAGACATGA
>DATIGS010000091.1:0-7491 GCA_035481425.1 Cellvibrio sp.
GGATGATGTGAGTTCTGCACCAAGTGCGGAAAGACTGGAAAGCCCCAATGCACTTGCAACAGCGCCGCGCATAAGTGCACGGCGATTAAGGGAATCGTTCATGACGGCTAACTCTATTGTTTTAAATTCTGGTGTTTACGCGCAGGCTCTCTCCAAAGCCGATAACAAAGAGTAGCGCGCCGCTAACGGCCTATCCAGAAATGCCAACGGATCTTTACCCTTTCTGACAATAACCTGCACAAGACGTAAAAGCAGAGTAAAAAAAATTGAAGTAGTCGTTATATGCTGGGTAAATTTGCATTTTTTTGACATAAAAAAGCCAGCACAGGGCTGGCTCTCGGAATTGCGACGCAGGTTTGTTACATAGCTCCAACCCGCGAAGGTATCAGGGCTTGGGGGTCAATGCTTCGATCGCCGCCGAAACATAAACAAACGGTGCATTCCAGTTAATCGCAATTTCGTTACTGGCGTAACTGCAGTAGTGATCAAGATAGGACTTGGCGGTGATACTGGAGGGATAACTCACACTGCAGTCGGATTGGTCTTGCTGCCCCGGCTGTGGACCACCGGCGATAAAACCGGGAATTGGTTCAACGATACCATCGGCCTCAGATGGACGATGGTGCGGATGCAGTGTCGACTTCTTGCCAAAGCCCGTGACAAAGGATGTGTCTGTGGCATTGCGACCCAACACATAATCCAGCATCGATTGCGCAGCATCCAGATATTCGCGCTTGCCATTCAAGCGATAGGCTTGCACTAACATCATCGCCTGCCCCAACGCGACCGAGTTGCTACCCCATTTAAAATCATTGTTCTGCATGGTGACGCGATAAGCTGATGCAGCCCAGGCCGATTGCAATGTTGTCGCTAGCTCATTAATGCGGCTGGCAATTAATTGTTGGTCCGCAATTGCCGATAAATGTTCGCGATGATGCGCTAATGAAACCCACCCCAAGCCACGTACATCGCCCCAGGAGGGCACTGTGATTTGGGTTTCAGTGGGTTTCATGGCGGTGTAGTAATCGTCTTTTTTGGTAGTGATATACAACTCCGCCGCCGCCCACGCGAATTCATCAGCGAGATTGGCATCACCATATTCACCGGTTTTTACATCCTCGGGTTGTTTATAAATCACCGTCGGGTTTGCAACCGCCCAAGCCCATGCAGATTCTGCCGCAGCCAACATTTTTTCCGCCATGCCCGGCAACTGGGTTTCGTATTGCGCCACCACTCGACTGGCGGTTGCCATTACCGCGGCAAAATCCAACGCGGCGGCTGTGGTTTTTTGTACGACATAACGTTCACTTGGCGCTTGATCGGGCATTACTGTGCCATCGAACCGTTTGTTGGTGAGCTTGTGATAAACACCGCCATCATTGGGATCTTGCATGGTCAACATCCACTCAAGATTCCATAGCGTTTCATTGAGCAGATCGGGAAGCTCGTCATCACTTTCAGGAATGTTTAAATTTTGTTGGTTAAAAATTTCCGGAAAGTGTTCGTAAGCAGCAAGCAAGGCATAAGTGGCAATGCCCGAGTTAACGATATATTTGTTGTAGTCGCCCGCGTCATACCATCCTTTAGGGCTGGAGATAATAGTGCCAGCCGGACGTGCGGCACTGGCAGCAGCGGGATGCACCAACACTTGCGTATCCGGGTGCCCAAGCGGGCGCGCAAAAATACCGGCATGTGCGGCCAATAACTCAGCGCCGGAACGGTTGAAATAAAATGCTTTGATACTCGCCGCATTGACTGCGCGATAAACATCGTCGGCAATCACAAAAGAAAATGAATCCGCAACACCATCGACACGCACAACATACTCGCCCGGTGTTTTAACGCTGGAAAAATCGGCGAGTTTTACACTCTCATCTGAAGCATCCCAACGAGCAGCCGCACTTAACGTACCGCTAAAAATTTCGGCACCTGTAGCAGAATTAATAATACGGAATTGCGTAGCGGCAACATCGGGAACTACCGCCCACTTGGCCGATTCAGGCATAAATCCTAACTGGTTAAGTTTGATGTTAGCTGCCGCTGCCGGCGTGCTTGCGACAACCCTGGCAGCGGAAGCGGGCGACTCCGCGCTAGAAGCTGTCGCTGGATCATTCTGTTTTGAACAGCCCAGCAAAAAACCGGAGGCGCAAACCACTGTTGCAACCGATGCAAATGCCGAAACCAAACGAGGGAGGGATAACACAACCATTAAGACTCTCCAGAATAATAATTATTAAATGTGGGGAGAGTCTGGAGGTGAAGCGACGGGAGATCAAATCGCTAATACTTTCTTTACAAAAGGAATAGTAAGTTTACGTTGCTCTGCAAGCGAAGCCTGATCGAGCCGCTGCAATTGCCAGAAGAGCTCGTTGGTATCGCGCGGAAGGCGCTGAATAATATATTGCGCAACCTCATCACCCAATTCCAATCCACGAGCGCGGGCGCGCATTTGCAGCGCTTGTTGCTTGTCTTCGTCACTCAGGCTGTGCACCTGATAAGTAAGCCCCCACTGCAAACGTGAGCGCAAATCTTCAAGCGTTAATGCGAGCTCGCGCGGACTGTGCTCGGCAGCAACTAACAGGCGCTTGCCTTGATCGCGCAATTGATTGTAGAGATTAAATATCGCCAGTTCCCAATCCGGTCGACCAGCGATGGTAGGCAGGCAATCGAGGCAAACGAGGTCGACCATTTCCAATCCGGCAAATAATTCGTCAGGCGCATAGCCAACCAGATCGCGCAACGGTAAATATTGCACCGACAGCCCCATCCCCTGTGCTTGATGACAGGCCGCTTGCAATAGATGGGTCAAGCCGCAACCCGGTGCACCCCACAAATAAATAAAAGTGTTATCGCTGCCTTCCAGTTGCGCGCGCAACCCCTGCACCACCATGGCATTGTGGGTGTGCGGCGGGGCATAAAAATTGTCGAAGGTGGCGTCGTCATTCAGATTAACGCCGAGGGATAACTGCTGGGGCAAACTAACCATAACTACTTCTGCCACACGTACATCAAAGGATTATCCACCGTACCGCCAGTAACAACACCGCCGTTAACAGAAGCAGGCTGAGCGGATGCGTCACCGGGGATTTGCTCATTGGCCAGCGCCTGATCCAATTCAGCCATCACATCGGCATCAAGACCTGGATCAACGGGAGATTCACTTGCAATGACGGCGACCGCGGGCGTATCAACCAGCGTATCGGATTGCAGCGGAGCCAAATGGCGCCCGAGCGCCAGGGTGCTCATCAACAGCTTCACATCGCCCTGCGTGAACAGACGCACCAAGAGACCTTCGGCATTGACCTTCACGACCTCCATGCGCTGCACCATCGCCAAATCGTCCAAATAGGTTTGCGCCTGTTTGAAGTCACCAAAGCTGGTGATATTGCTTATGCGCAACATAATTGTTTGCGGCCCCTGATTGCTGGGCAGGATGGCATATTGACCGGCAAAATAATCGGCTGCGCGATCCACCGCCAGAGTAAAAAGGCCTTTGATATCGGGAGTTTCGTCGGAAAAAGCAGGATTGCTGCTGCCATGCAGCAACAGCCAATCACCCACCCAGGGCCCCTGGATTACAGGGGCGGCGCCGGTCTCGGCTACGACCTCTGCGGCAACTGAACTGGAGGAGGAAGATTCTGAACTTGCCATAAGCTCATCTGCAGGAACACCTGATGCGGAAGGATCGGCCACAACCGCAGGTGGAATTGGGCCAAGGCTGTACGGGGTATAGCGGCCCACTAAAATCGCATCGGCTTTATAGCGCAGCGATGCCGCTTTTATTTTTTCAACATTAAGCGTCCACAGGTCATCCGCCGTCAGCGACAGATTATCTTCCAGATCCATTTTGGGGGTAACAAGAGGCAAACCGCGATAGTGCGCCTGCAATTGCATCGCCTGTAAATCCACTACCTCCGGCACCAGGCGCAGGCCAGTTTGATCTTTGGCGACCAGCCACACTAATACCTTAGGCCGCGTTGCTGGCCAGACAGGCAATTGCGCTTGCCGCAGCAATTGTTCGATGGCCTGAGGCTCGTAGTTCAACTGCAGGCCAATCGCCGATACAGTTTTGCCATCCACCGTGATTTTTTCAGTCGAGGATTTATAGCTAAACCCAAACAAATAGTTTTGCGCTTTAGGCAGGGCCGCTTTGATGACAGGATTTTCCAGAGCGCTGCGCTGGCCAGATACCCGCACAATAACTTCGCCAAAACTGGCGCGGGCAGCGGCGTTCCGCTCACTTTCAGCCTGGCTTTGCACCAGGGTGTCGGCGCGATAGATATCGACTTTTTGCCCGGCAGATGCCGAGACGGCAAACCCCGATAGAAATAAACAAACCAGCAGACGGATAAACGGAGAGCGCAACAAAACTTACCCCTCAATAACAGGCAATAAAAGCGACAGGGCGGCATTGTAACAGGCTTAAATAAGGGCACGGCAAGGCCAATCAGGGCAGCGCGCACAATTTCTGCGGATTCTGGCGAATCCGTGTACAGGCGCGAATACATTGCCTGCGAATAACTTATCCCAGGCAGCGCTTTGACCTGCACGCACCGTCATAAGCTGTTAGAATGACGGCCTTTTTTTCAACCAGTCCAATTGCCCGAGCTGCGAGCCCTTTCCTATGAGCCAAAACCAAACCCCTACCCCATCCTTAAGCTACAAAGATGCAGGCGTTGATATTGAAGCTGGCGATGCGCTGGTCGAACGCATCAAAAGCGTCGCCAAACGCACCCGTCGCCCCGAGGTAATGGCTGGCTTGGGCGGCTTTGCTGCCTTGTGTGAAATCCCCGCTGGCTATCGCCAACCGGTACTGGTATCCGGTACCGACGGTGTAGGTACCAAGTTGCGTCTGGCAATGAACCTGCAAAAGCACGACACCATCGGCATCGATTTGGTCGCCATGTGCGTAAACGATCTGGTCGTCACTGGCGCTGAACCCCTGTTCTTCCTCGATTACTATGCCACCGGCAAATTAAATGTGGATGTTGCTGCATCGGTAGTTGCCGGTATTGGCGACGGCTGCGAACAAGCGGGCTGCTCGCTGGTTGGCGGTGAAACCGCTGAAATGCCTGGCATGTACGAAGGTGAGGATTATGACCTCGCCGGCTTCTGCACCGGGGTTGTCGAGAAATCGGAAATCATTGACGGCAGCAAAGTAAAAGAAGGTGACACCTTGATCGCCCTCACTTCAAGCGGTCCACACTCCAACGGCTATTCACTGATCCGCAAGATTATCGAAGTTACCAATGCCGACCTGACCCAGGACTGCGGCGGCAGACCACTCGCCGATGCATTAATGGAACCGACCCGCATTTACGTTAAATCCGTACTCAAGCTGATCAAAGAATCACAAGTCAACGCCATGGCGCACATTACCGGCGGCGGCCTGACCGAGAACATCCCACGTGTATTGCCCGAAGGCTGCAAAGCGGTAATCGACACTAAAAGCTGGGCTTTCCCACCAGTATTCCAATGGCTGCAAAAAGGCGGCAATGTGGATATGCGCGAGATGTACCGTACTTTTAACTGCGGTGTGGGCATGGTAATCGCTGTTCCAGCAAGCGAAAAAGACAATGCCCTGCGCATTTTGCAGGCGGCTGGCGAAAACGCCTTTGTTATTGGTTCTATCGCCAAAGCGACCGGCGATGAACACCAGGTAGAACTGCAAGGCCTTTAAGCGAATGACTGTGAATGATGCAAATCCCTTGCGTGTTGTTGTCCTTATCTCCGGCAGCGGCAGCAACCTGCAAGCACTGATCGATGGAGTTGCTGCTGGCAATCTGCCCATTGAAATAGTCGCCGTTATCAGCAATCGTCCAGACGTTATGGGTTTAAGCCGTGCAGCCAATGCCGGCATCCAAACCCTTGTCCTCGATCATAAAGGCTTCGCCAGTCGCGAAGCCTTTGATCAGGAATTAATGCGCGCGATCGACTCTTATACCCCCGGATTGATCGTACTGGCCGGTTTTATGCGCATCCTGACGCCGGAATTCACGCATCATTACCTCGGACGCATGCTCAATATCCACCCGTCTCTACTTCCCAAATTTCAGGGCTTACACACCCACCAACGCGCGATTGATGCCGGTGAAACCCGACACGGCGTGACCGTTCACTTTGTCACTGCCGAACTGGATGGCGGGCCTGCCATCGTGCAAGCAGTAGTTCCTGTCATAAAAACTGATGATGCCAATCTACTCGCCAGGCGGGTTCAACGTCAGGAACATGTGATATATCCCTTGGCGGTAAAATGGTTCGCCCAGGGCGATTTAAGGATGGTAGATGGCAAAGCTGAGCTAAAAGGTGAACTTTTGCCCGCCTGCGGTTATCAAATTGAGGCGAGCGAGCCCTAAACAAGCCTTAATAGACAGATAGGAAGCCCCATGCTGAACCTTCGCGCAACTGCGTTTATTATCCTTGCTGCAGTGTCATCACTGGCAACGGCGGCAGAAGCCCCCAAGACGTTTGATAACCAATACAAAGCCAAGCTCTACGGATTTAATATCACCGTCACCAATCGCCTAACCAAAACCGCAGATAACCAATACGACTTGTTGTTCCAAGCCGACTCCATAATCGGCAGCATCACCGAACAAAGTAAAATGCAGTGGAACCCGGCGGAGCAGACTATCAACCCATTGCGCTACAGCTATGCAAGACGCGGCTTGGGAAAAGATCGCAACGCAGAACTGTCATTTGACTGGAAAAACAAAAGCGTTACCAACAATGTGCAAAAAACCAGTTGGCAAATGGACATTGCGCAACGTGTGCAAGATAAGCTGAGCTATCAAATCCAATTGCAACAAGATCTGCTCAATGGCAAAAAAGATTTCGCTTACCAAATCGCCGATGGCGGCCGACTGAAAGAATATAAATTTGTGACGGTTGGCGAAGAGCTGCTGGATACTCCCTTGGGCAAAGTGAACACAATCAAGGTCAAACGCAGCCGTGAAAATGACGAAAGAGTCACCTATGCCTGGCTAGCCAAAGACTGGAATTATTTATTAGTGCGCCTGCAACAAGAAGAAAAAGGCGAGGTTTACACAATTTATATTCATAAAGCGACCCTAAACGGTAAAGCTATTGAAAAGTTTTAATGCCCTCTTTTCAGTTAGTATTGATCAACCCTATTTTCAAACGTATTTACACATTCACTTAATCAAAAGGCTTTCTTATGAACATCTCTGAAAACTGCGTTGCAAGCTTTCACTACACCTTGACCGACGGCTCAGGCAACGTGCTCGACTCATCAGAAGGCCATGAGCCTTTGTCCTATCTGCACGGCGCTGGAAATATTGTTCCCGGTCTTGAAGACGCACTGACAGGTAAAGTTGTTGGCGACAAACTGCAAGTGTCTGTTAACGCAGCTGACGCTTACGGCCTGCGCGATGACAATCTGGTGCAAGAATTGCCATCCAACATGTTCACCGGCATCGACAACATCGAAGTAGGTATGGAATTTCACGCCGAAACAGAACAAGGCTTGCA
>DATIGS010000092.1:0-12762 GCA_035481425.1 Cellvibrio sp.
CTGGATATTGCTGACCGGATTCTGGTGATCGAGAAAGGCCAAATTGTGCATGAAGAATTACGCGCGACCGTGGACGAAGCGAAAGTGGCTTCCTATTTGTCGGTTTAATTTTTTCAACAAATTCCAACCTTCTGCTTCAGCCAGCTCTCGTTACGTCTCGGGCGATTGCTGGCCTTTTTCATTGGCGTTAATCAGTAAGCATTAATCCTCGCGGTTTTCCGGTGGTTCCCTATCGCCCATCTCTGGCATCTTGTCCGGTTTGCATGCGAGTGTTGCATTTTCATCTTCGTAAGGTGGCAGGCTGCATACGCCATGAATCATTTCATCGTTGGGCCCTGCGAAGGTACAGGCATCATTCGCGGCTAAACCATCGCAGGCGAGTAGTGCTTCTTCTGGTGGGCCAAAATGATATTCATCGCGCGGCGGGCGCTGCTTTTCGGCGGCATAGACGGGCATCGTAAACGAATGCAATAACACTCCCAAAATTCCTGCGAATTGCGCTGCTTTTATTAATGGCTTCATTGCTTACCTCGTTGCTTATATAACTGTGTATTGATTGATGATTGCTGATGTACCCATCAGACGCAGGCCTGCAATACAAGTTCGCGGCAAGATTTCGGTGTCATAGTTTTTGCACAATTTGGCTGCGCACAATTCCTCCGCGCTCTATCACCTTGTCCATACGTCAAATAGCGTAGGCGCGCGCGCTATTTGTCGTATGGTGATTCACTGGCGCGCGCCAGATACTGATCCTGTTCCGTGACGATTTGTCTAACCCAACGCAGGCCCACCGCAGGAGTCAGTACCATGGCTGAAACGATTATCAAAATAGATTTAAACAAGTCACCCTATGAAAACGAAATGATCCACAACCGCTGGCATCCGGATATCCCCATGGTAAAAACCGTGAAGCCTGGTGATGATTTTATTATTGAGTGTTACGACTGGACCGGTGGCCAGATTCAAAATAACGATAGCGCAGACGATGTGCGCGACGTGGATTTAACCCAGGTGCATTTCCTTTCCGGTCCTGTGGGTGTTGAAGGCGCCGAGCCTGGCGATTTGTTGGTAGTCGATATTCTCGATATCGGTGCCTTTCAGGAAAGCTTGTGGGGCTTCAATGGTTTCTTCTCCAAAAATAACGGCGGCGGTTTTTTAACCGAACATTTCCCCGAAGCGCAAAAATCGATTTGGGATATCAATGGGATGTTCACCAAATCCCGCCATGTTCCCAATGTGGAATTCGCCGGTTTGGTACACCCGGGATTGATTGGTTGTTTGCCATCTAAAGAAATGTTGATGGAATGGAACAAGCGCGAAAAAGAACTTTACGATACTGAACCAGAGCGCGTGCCGGCACTCGCGACCCTGCCTTATGCCGACACTGCCCACATGGGCAAAATGGCTCCCGACGCTGCGAAGATTGCCGCTGCAGAAGGTGCGCGTACTGTGCCGCCGCGTGAGCACGGCGGTAACTGTGACATTAAAGATTTATCGCGCGGTTCAAAAATTTATTTTCCTGTGTATGTAAAAGGCGGCGGGCTGTCGGTTGGCGATTTGCACTTCAGTCAAGGCGACGGCGAGATCACTTTCTGCGGTGCAATTGAAATGGCGGGTTGGATTCATTTGCGCGTGAATTTGATTAAAGACGGCATGGCAAAATACGCGATTAAAAATCCAATCTTCAAACCAAGCCCGATCGCACCGAAATACGATGACTATTTAATCTTTGAAGGTATTTCTGTCGATGAGTATGGCGAGCAGCATTACCTTGATGTGCACGTCGCTTATCGCCAGGCCTGTTTGAATGCGATTAATTATTTAACCAAGTTTGGTTACAGCAAGGCACAGGCCTATGCAATTTTAGGTTGTGCGCCGGTGCAAGGGCATATCTCGGGTGTGGTGGATATTCCCAATGCGTGCGCAACGCTCTGGTTGCCGACGGATATCTTCGACTTTGATGTAAACCCATCGGCAGAGGGGCCCACCAAAAAAGTATCGCCGGGAATGGATGTGCCTTTGTCTAAGGACAAATAGCCGAAAGATAAATAGCTTTTGCTTTTTCTCGATGCAAGTAGGATCTACTTAGGTGGATTCCGGCATTTGCTCCGGGACCGTGCGCGGCATGGATGCCGTGCCCGAGCCTACAGGGAAGTATTCACGGCGCGTCCCGGAGTGAATGACGGAGTCCGCCTCGCAAAAAATTATTTATTCCAATGAGGTGCAGTAATGCCCGTTTACGACTACAAATGCGCAGATCATGGTTTGTTTTATGAATTAGCTTCAGTAGATGATTCAAGCAAACCAGTGGCTTGCCCTACGTGCTCAAAACTCAGCGCGCGAGTGATTATGGTGGCGCCCGAATTTTTGGATATGAAAAAAGAAAATCGTGCGGCCCATGCGCGCAATGAATCGGCCATGCATGCGCCTGTATTTTCTACGCCGGAGTATCGCGCCGAACAGCAAGCGCGACGCGAACATAAACATGGTAAGGGATGCGGCTGCGGTGACAAACCGATACGCAAATCGAATCTGATGTATACCGCGAATGGCAATAAAATGTTTCCATCCATGCGCCCCTGGATGATCAGCCATTAAACCTTATTTGATTTCATAAAAAAGGGCTTCATTTGAAGCCCTTTTGTTTTTGTGCCTGTCGCGATGAATTGGTCAATGTGTTTTGGCAGCGCGAAGCGTATCCAGATAATCGTTTAGTGTGCCAAATAAATCAGTGAGTAGTTCGGGAGCCTGCATGCATTTGGCCGTGCCCATAATTCCCTGGTAACAACTGAAAATAAACATGGAAATTTTGACCGGGTTTATATCAGTTCTAACTATGCCATCTTTTTGGCCTTGCTCAAGCGAGTGCACAATAGTCATATGCACACCTTCAAATACTTTTTCCAGTCGTTGGTGAAAACCTGCATCGATTGCGGCCATTTCCTGATTCAAATTGTTTAACGGGCAGCCATTAAATGAAATCGCATTCTGAAAAGATTCGGCTTTGCCTAAAAACATTTTTTGCAAAGTGGTGAGTGGGTCTTGGGATTGCAGAAACGTTTCTTCCCACACGCTTTGGAAATGACCCATTAACACTTCATCGACTACGGCGTAACCCAACGCCAGTTTGTTAGGGAAGTGGTGATAGAGCGCACCCTTCGCCAGATTGGTTTTTTGCAGGATTGAGTCGATGCGCATACCTTGATAACCGTTTTGGAATATCTCTTCGCGCGCGGCTTCCAGGATACGCGTACGTGTTTGTTCGGCATTACGTTCAGTGGTCATAATTGTCTCGTGGATGTGCGGTCAGGGGGTGCAATCAAGGGTGCAATCTGGGCTGTAATAAGAAATGCGATCATTTTTATTGTGATGATTGTTCATGACATCCCGGTGAAGGCACTGCGCCGTTTATATTTTTTACTACGGCGGATTTAATGTTACCTGCCAAGCCCGCGCAAAAAAATAGCAAGCACGCATTGAGTTCAAGCGTTTCTTCAAACCATTTGGCCAGATTTTTATTCATGGCGAACAGTTCCCGATGAAACGGGAAACTGCATACATAGAATACACAGGCAATAATGCTCAACAAAATTGTTGGGGATAATAAAATCTGTGTCAAATTGCCCGTCACTAACTTAATGACACGCGACATATGCATTGCAAAACCGAAAATAGCCAACAGGGTAATCAGCTGTATGGTTGTTTCCAATAGATTCCACAACATGCTACTGCTTATAAATTCTTCATTCACCTCGCACAAAAAGAGCGCGAATATAAACAGTGCCAATCCGCGATGAATTTCGCGTATTAAATTGGACTCCTGTGTATTAAATGCTCGCCAGGCTTGCAGCAGTGCCGCCAGGATTAAAAACATACTTTGTGCTAATTCCAGCAGCGCATTCTTTTTAATGATGGCGGGGTTTAACAGCCATGCCTCAAAACTCAGCGAGCTGGTGATGGCCACCAGGCCAACAATAAAAAAGGCCAGGGCTATAGTGCGGATTTGATCATCATAGTCGACCAGTTCCATTGAAAATGGCTGGGCAAGGTAGTTGTGATGACGCGCGCGTAGTTCCATCGCTGGAATGCCCTGGAATGGAGTGTTCTGTAATCGAGTGTTTTGTAATAGGGCTGGGCGCGTGAGCGATTCGGTAAACCTGCTTTTCATCGAAGCTGAGCTCCTTGAGCGATCTTTGGACTCTTGCGGTCGCAGAGCCTGCATCCGCGTATTTTTTCTGAGGAAAAGTCCGCGGAATTGCAAAACCGACCATTTGGTCTGTTGGGCATTAAATAACAGACCAAATGGTCTGTCAAATCAACTTTTATGAAAGTTGCAGGTATTTTCGGGCGTTAACAGACTCATGTGTCTGGGTTATGCTGCGAGGCCTTGGGAAGAAAATTGCCGACAAAAAATCAAAACAAGAGATGACCATGAAACCACGCAGTAAACTCAAACCGCTGTTTGCGTTATTGATTTTTGCCTTGGGCTTGGTGTTGCTCAACGACATTAATAAACAGCAACTCCTTGATTCGGATTCGGCCCAGGAGCAATTGGCGCTAAGCGTCGCGGAAAAAAGTGCCGATGGTGGGGACGTCCTCATTGCAGAAGCATTCCGCAGCGGAAGATCGAACCTGCAATTGGGTGGGATGGGCAAGGTCGCGCGCATACTTCCGGATGACAACAAAGGAAGTCGCCATCAGAAATTTTTGGTGGAGCTGGAATCCGGCCATACGTTGCTGGTTGCCCACAACATCGATCTGGCGCCGCGCATCGAAGGTTTGCAAACGGGCGAGTTGCTGGAATTCTATGGTGAGTATGAATGGAACCAAAAAGGTGGTGTGATCCATTGGACGCATCATGATCCCCGTGGTGTGCATCCCGGTGGCTGGTTGAAATATCAGGGGCGCATTTATCGATAAGGGCGTGTATCAATAGGTAGCAATCTGTCGATGATGGGTTGCGCAGTAATGGGTTTTATCAGCGAGAGTATTGAGTCTATGCGTCATCGGGAAGGTCATCGTTTACATCATGCCGGTTGGTTGCGTGCTGCAGTATTGGGCGCGAACGATGGGATTATTTCAACCGCGAGTTTGATGATGGGGATTGTGGCTGCCCAAGCTGATTCCGCAGCCATTTTATTGGCTGGTATAGCGGGGCTGGTGGCGGGTGCCATGAGTATGGCGGCGGGAGAATACGTATCGGTGCGTTCACAGGCAGATACTGAAGCTGCCGATCTTGCGCGTGAAACCCATGAGCTGGCGACCGACCATGCCGGTGAATTGCGTGAATTGGAAGAAATTTATGTTGCCCGCGGTTTGGAGCGCACCCTTGCCCGCGAAGTGGCAAAGCAATTGACCGAGCACGATGCACTTGCCGCACACGCCCGCGATGAACTTGGTATTACTGATATGTACAGCGCGCGCCCGCTGCAAGCGGCGCTCACCTCTGCCGCCACTTTTGCGACCGGTGCTGCGATCCCGCTGTTAGTGGTGTTGATTCATCCGGAACAATATTTGTCCTTTGCCATAGCATCGGTTTCGCTGGTCGCGCTGTTGTTATTGGGCGGGCTTGCTGCCAAAGTCGGCGGCGCCAACCTGTGGGCCGGCGCGGCTCGTGTAGGATTTTGGGGTGCTGCGGCTATGGCGTTGACCGCAGCGGCGGGGCATTTATTTGGTGTCGTGCTTTAAGCCAAAAATGATCGCGAGCACTTCGCTCATGGCGCGATTGATCTGCGCAAATTTATCCTCACTCGCCAGAATCGCCTGCGCACTTTGTGTATAGCGCGAGCCATCAATATCATCCGAGCAATTTTCAATTAATGCCCGTGCGGATGTGGGTGTGGTTTCCAAATGGAATTGGAAACCATACACCTGATCCTGAAATACATAAGCCTGGTTGACGCAGCCTTCACTACTGGCTAAGTGCACGGCACCTGGAGGAAGCGCGAAAGTATCGCCGTGCCAGTGAAATACTTCCGGGTAGCGGGCGAATACCTGTGCAATAGGATGGGCAGCGGCGGCGGGGTTAATCTGAATCGGCAGCCAGCCAATTTCCTTGTGCGGATTGCGCGTGACTTTGCCGCCCAATACATCGGCAATCAATTGCGCCCCCAAACAAATTCCCAACACGATTCTGCCAGCGGCAATGGCCTCCTTGATCAGGACTTTTTCATTGGCCAGCCACGGGTAAATTGCCTCATCGTAAATGCCCATGGGGCCGCCCATCACAACCAATGCGTCAAAACTATTAATGTCCGGTGCTGCATCGCCCCTGTACCAGTGTGTGCTGGTGAGGGAATAACCCTGTGCATGGAAGTCGTTGGCCATGCTGCCGATATCTTCAAAGGGGACGTGTTGGAGACTGTGGATTCTCATATGGCGATTCCTTGTAAGCGGTTTTGATGCACTTGCCCGGTGCAATCAGGCGTAAAAAAACGCGATTATGCAGAAACCCTGCCATTTACGCCTATTAATTCCATCACCTTGGCGCCAAATCCGCTGATTGTCTGACGATTGGTGTATACTCGGGCGCAGTTTGTGTGTGCAATTAATCGTCGATTTGCATACTCCTTCCGCTGGAATGCTAAAGCAATGAACCAGCGTACTAAATAGGAAAGTCTGCGTGACTTCCTCCCTCAAAAGCCTCGGGCTGTTATAACTTTTGGTGAATAGATTGATTGGTAATTTCTTTAAAAAATTGATTGGCTCGGGCGCAACCCCGCCAGAAAAAAATGAGGCGCAAGCCAAACCTGCGAGCGATAAATCCTCTTCCAACAAAAAGCATTCCGACCGCAATAACCGCAACGGCTCCCACAATTCCGCCAACGCCCAAGGGCGCAACAAGAACCGCAGTAGCCATGGCCAGCGCAACGCACATCCGGCTGAACATAAAGCGGACACCGAGCGCAGCGACAACAAAGCCCACAAGTCAGCGCAGGAACGTCGCCCTAAAAAGCCGGTGAAGATTGATCATGGCCCTTGGGATATCTCCCAATTTGAGGTCGAGCCGATGGAGGGCAAAACCCGCTTCCATGATTTGGATCTGGAAACCCCGATCATGCGTGCAGTCGCAGACCTGGGTTTTAAATACTGCTCGCCAATCCAGGCGCAGTCCCTGCCGTATGCATTGCAAGGTAAGGATGTAGTGGGTAAAGCCCAGACGGGCACCGGTAAAACTGCAGCATTTTTAACGGCCATTATCGATGACCTGCTGAAGAACCCGATTGCGGAAAAACGCTATGCAGGTGAGGCGCGTGCGCTGGTGATTGCACCGACGC
Source organism: Cellvibrio sp. (assembly GCA_035481425.1). Classification (GTDB taxonomy): domain Bacteria; phylum Pseudomonadota; class Gammaproteobacteria; order Pseudomonadales; family Cellvibrionaceae; genus Cellvibrio. The sequence continues at coordinate 7,278 of DATIGS010000092.1, forward strand.
GCGAGCTGGTGATCCAGATTGCGGAAGATGCCAAGGCTCTGTGCAAATACACCGATCTGAAAATCCACACCCTGGTTGGCGGCATGGATTATGTGAAGCAGCAGCGTCACCTGCACGATGATCTGGTCGATATCCTGGTGGCAACCCCCGGTCGCTTGCTTGATTTTTGCGGCAATAAAGATGTCTACCTCGACCAGTTGGAAGTACTGGTTATCGACGAAGCTGACCGCATGCTCGACATGGGTTTTATTCCGCAAGTGCGCCAAATTGTGCGCCAGACCCCCAAGCGTGAAGATCGCCAAACCCTGTTCTTTTCCGCGACCTTTACCGATGATGTACTCAACCTCGTAGACCAATGGACCTACAAGCCGGTCACCGTGGAAATCGAGCCCGAGTCTGTCGCCAACGAGCGTGTCGACCAGCATGTGTATCTGGTGTCGACCGAAGAGAAATACACACTCTTGTATAACCTGATCCAGCAGGAGCACGCCGAGAGCATGATTGTGTTTGCCAACCGCCGCGACGAGTGCCGGGATTTGCAAGAGAAGTTGCAGCGCCATGGTATCAAGGCCGGTTTGCTTTCGGGCGAGATTGCCCAGAACAAGCGCGTGGCAACTCTGGATGCGTTTAAGTCCGGCGAACTCAAAGTGCTGGTGGCAACAGATGTGGCGGGCCGCGGAATCCACATCAGCGGCATTAGCCATGTGGTGAATTTCACCCTGCCGGAAGAGCCGGAAGATTATGTGCATCGTATTGGCCGCACCGGTCGTGCCGGTAAAAACGGTACTTCGATCAGCTTTGCCTGTGAGGATGACGCGCTACTGCTCGAGCCCATCGCCAAGCTGTTGGGTAAGCCGATCAAATGTGAGCAGCCACCGGAAGAGTTAATGCTTACCCCGCCGGAGAGCCTGCCGGCCGTACCACGTGCGCGCACCAACGAACGTTTCAGCAATCGCTCCGTGGGTAATCGCCCCGGCGGTAACCGCAGCCGCAGGCCGCGCAATTAGTCCCCGTTTATAGTCTATCCACACCCGGCGTTCTGCCGGGTGCATCCATCGCCAGGAATGGTTATGTCTTCTGCCAAATCCGCCTTGTTAACCCTGCATTTGGGCGCGTTTTTAATGGGCGCGACAGGGCTGTTCTCCAAAATCATCGAGCTGCCTGCATGGGATATCACCGGCTATCGCACCTGGATTGCGGCCGCGGTGTTATTCCTGTGGGTGTGGTGGCGCGAATACCATATTGGCTTGAAGTCGGTACGTGATTTCGGGCGCATGTTTATTCTCGGTGTACTGCTCGCGGCGCATTGGGTGACTTTTTTTTATTCGATGCAGGTGTCGAGCATTGCGGTAGGGATGATCTCGCTCTACGCCTATCCGGTGGTTACCGTGTTTTTGGAGCCCTGGCTCAAGCGCACCCGTTTGGATTGGCGCGATGTAATGAGCGGGTTTTTAGTGCTTATCGGCATTTATTGTTTGGTGCCGGAATTTGATATAGATAACAACACCACCCAGGGGGTGCTCTGGGGTGTTGTGTCCGCGCTCACGTTTGCGGTGCGCAATTTGTTGTTGGGCCATTGGTTCAAGAAACAAAGTGCGGCGCGCTCCATGAGTTATCAGGTCTTGGTGGTCGCACTCCTGATGACCCCGGTTTTATGGTTGTCGCCGCACGAGCCGACTACCCATGACTGGTGGTTATTGCTGTGCCTCGGGATTGGTTTTACCGCCATCACCCATACGCTGTTGGGCTTTTCATTGCGCTATTTAAAAGCGAAAACCGTGAGTCTGGTGACCTGTTTGCAACCGGTGTACGCAGTGGGTTATGAAATTGCTGTGCTGCACACCTATCCTGATATAGGCACCTTGATCGGCGGTAGCATCATCATGGTGGCGGCGATTTATGAATCGGTACGCGAGCATCAAAAATCCAATGCAGTGCGCTAATTCAGAATGTTTGGAGGAGCTATGAGCGAGTCATTAATGCCCGTGGTATTTGTCCCTCACGGCGGCGGCCCTATGCCTTTATTGGGCGACCATAACCATCGTGAGCTGGTGAGTTTTATGCAGTCGTTCGCCACGGATTACCCTCGCCCGAGTGCAATTGTGGTGATCACCGCGCATTGGGAGGAAGAGCTGGTCAGCATTACCCATTCCGCTGCGCCGGGAATGCTGTACGACTATTATGGATTTCCACCCGAGAGTTATGAATTCACCTATCCTGCGCCGGGTAATCCCGCGCTCGCAAAACACATCCAACAGTTATTACAAGATCAAAATATAGCGGCGCGGTTGGATAATCAGCGCGCATACGATCATGGTACGTTTGTGCCGCTGATGTTGATGTATCCCGCTGCCGATATTCCCGTCGTGCAATTATCGCTGCTCGCTACGCTGGACCCCGCCGCGCATATTGCCGTAGGTAAAGCGCTTGCGTCGCTACGCGAGCAGGGCGTATTGCTGGTGGGTTCGGGAATGTCTTTTCACAATATGGGCGCGTTTTTCTCTGATGATCCATCGATCAAAGGAAAAAGCGAAATTTTTGATAATTGGTTGACCGAAACTCTCACTGCGGCGCATGTGGATAACCAAGTGCGCGAGGAGCGTCTGCGCAATTGGAGTTCAGCTCCGCACGCGCGCTTTTGCCATCCGCGCGAGGAGCACCTGCTGCCCTTGCTTGTCTGTTGGGGTGCGGCCAGCCAGGGCTCTGCTTCTGCTGAACAAAACTTTTCCGGCCTGCTGTTTAATACCGCAATTTCTGGCTATCTCTGGCGATAAACCACGAGTCTAATCATAGGCTTGGCGCATTTTCCTAAAGCTTGGCTACACTCAATGGATGCGTATAAACCCGTTGAGTGATAGTCCATGAAAAAAATTCTAATCGTTGAAGACAGTGAGATGGTGATGAAAATCATGCGCCATCTGGTGCAAGCCTCATCCTTACCTTATGAAGCTGTCTATGCGACGACCCTGACGCAAGCGACTGCGCTGTATGAACAATATCCGCAAGATTTTTTTGCCGCGCTGGTCGATTTGAATTTGCCCGACGCCCCTGACGGTGAGGTTGTGGATTTTGTGCTCAGCAAAAAAATCCCCACGATCGTGCTTACCGGCAGTTACGATGAAAAGCGGCGCGAGCAATTGTTTAACAAAGGCATAGTCGATTATGTAACCAAAGAAGGACGTTATGCCTATAGCAAAGCAATCGGCATGGTCAGTCGCCTTGAAAAAAACCAACATATAAAAGTGTTGGTAGTGGATGACTCGGATATGTCACGCAAACATATGGCCAATTTATTTCGCCGCCATTTGTTTAATGTGGTTGAAGCCGTTGATGGTGTAGATGCGATAAAAGTGCTGCTGGAAAATCCGGACATTAAATTATTAATCACTGACTACAATATGCCCAAAATGGATGGGTTTGAGTTGGTGCGTAACCTGCGTTACAAATACGATAAAACGGATTTGATTATCATTGGTGTATCAGGCGAAAGTAGCGAAGCGCTTTCGGCCAAATTTATCAAACACGGCGCCAATGATTTTTTGCGCAAACCCTTCCATCCGGAAGAATTTTACTGCCGAATTATCCACAACATAGAATCGCTTGAACTGGTCGAGCAGATTACCTACAACGCCCAACGCGATCATCTCACCGGTTTATTTCATCGCTCGTATTTTTTTGGCGCAGCGCGCGATCTGTATAAAAACGCGGAAGAAAAAGCCGCGCCGCTGTCAATGGCGATTATTAATATTGACCATTTTAGCGATATCAATGAACAACACGGAAATGGCTGGGGTGATGTCGCGCTTAAATATATCGCCAGTAGTTTGCAAACCATGTTGGGGCGATTTTTATTTGCGCGTGCTGACAGCGACGATTTTTATGTACTTATGCCGGGCCTTGATCATGAAAAAGCGGCGGCATTGCTCAGCCGAGTCAAACAGCTGCTATCGTCAGAGGCTTATGTTATTAATGGTGAAACCCTACACTTTTATTTTAGTGCGGGTATTACCAGCCAGATGTGCCAAAGCCTGGATCAACAGATTGCCAAAGCCAATATTTATCTGCGGCGCGCCAAAGAGGCCGGTGGCAATATGATTGTGGATGATGGCGATGCGGAGGAATAATATCGCTTTACGGCTGTAGAATCGTTAGCGCAATTTTGCACCATCACTGAAAGGATCGCAGACATGTATAAATTACTGACAGGTTGTTCGATGTTGTTATTGGCAACATCGGCATCTGCCATTTCCAACATTGAAAGCGAGCGTCCTAATTTGCCAGAGCAAGGGTTGGATGCTTCAGTAAAACTCGGCCTTGATGGCAAGACCGGTAATGACGAAGAGGTGGATTATGCGGGCTCTGCCAAGTTGATCTATCGCATTAACGATGAAGTGTTTTTATTTATTGCCGATAAAGAATATGGTTCTACACGCGATATTAAAGATACTGACAATGCTTTTTTGCATACCCGCTGGACCCACATTATTACCCCGACTTGGGGTGTTGAAGGTTTTGCCCAGTGGGAGCAAGACGAATTTGATAATTTAAAATCGCGCGTATTGTTGGGCGGAGGTGGCCGTTATTTGCTGTGGCAAAAGCAGGATGTTTATTCTTTTACCTTGGGGTTGGGCGCATTCCATGAAGAAGAAACCCAGAATCTGGTTAGCTATCAACAAACCGATAACTTCTGGCGAGTTAACGCTTTTTATACCTACAAATATCAGGTGAACAAAATGGTATCGCTCATCAATACTACTTATGTTCAGCCGCGAATTGGTGAGGCTTCTGACCTGCGTGTTTTAGCGGATTTCGGGTTAAAGGTTGGTATTACCGATTCGCTCGCGATTACCATCGCCTATAAGGTGACCTACGATAGTGAGCCTGCGCAAAATTTCGATATTGATCCCCCAATCGATAACTACAAAACCAATACTGAATATCAAACATCAATCCAATATACATTTTGATTGGGTTTGTGGCGTTACAGATTTTTCACTTCTTTTATCCAATACAGGGTCGCTCCGGCTACTGCAATGGGCGTCACCACGATATTTAATACTGGCACCATACTTCCCAATAAAATAATTCCACCGTAGGAGTAGCTGGTGAGTTGCTGTCTGTTCAAGCGGCGGCGCAGTTCGCGAAAACTTAACTGATGGTTGTCAGCTGGATAATCTGCATATTGCACCGCCATACACCAGCAGCTCCACACCACACCAATCACAACACCTAATAAATTGGCGCCGGGAATAAAAAAGAGCACGAGAAAAATAATCAGGACCAGCGCGCCTCTGCTCACAAAATACCAAAGCTTGACTGCCTCGCGCTGTAGCGTGCGCGGGATCAATTGCCCCCATGGTTCATTAGGCGGCGCAACACCTGTTAAATCCGTCTCTATTTTTTCGGCGAGTAAACCAAAAAAAGGTGCCGCCAGAAAATTGGTAATAATATTAAAGCTGTAACCATAAACGACTAAAAAAACAAA
>DATIGS010000093.1:0-6307 GCA_035481425.1 Cellvibrio sp.
GCAGTTAGCCAGAACCACAATCCATCGCCAGAAACTATTGGTTCGCAATGAATTTCATCAATCGCCAGATTATTGTCTAAGTGTTAAAAATACGTCGCACTTCATCGGCAATAATCTGCGCGCCCCGCTCTACTATCTGCGCATCCTGGCAATAAGTAACGCGGATACATTCATGGCTATGTTGCCAATCATCTTGCAAACCCGGGAAAAAATGATGCCCGGAAACGACCAATACTCCGCGGGCTTTTAAGCGCTGGTACAACTCCTCACTGCTTATTGGTAAATCCTTAAACCAAAGCCATAAAAAAATTGCACCCTCCGGCTTGTGGATATAACACGGAAGATCACCCAGGTATTTTTTAAACGTCGCCACCGCATGCTCCATGCGTGCGCGATAAAACGGGGCAACCACTTCACGGCTCAAGCGCAGGATTTTGCCATCTGCCAATAAATGTCGGGCGAGTGCGGGACCAAAATTACCCGTCGCTAAACTTAAAATGGTATTGGCCTTTGCAAAGGCATCGATCACATCAGGATTGGCAATGACGATTCCTGTGCGCGCACCGGGTAAACCCAATTTGGAGAGGCTAAGTACAAGAATCGTATTGTCATTCCAATGCGGTTCGGCATCAGCAAAAATAATATTTGGAAAGGGCGTGCCATAGGCACCGTCCACAATAAATGGCACTTGATGCGCGCGAGCCAAGGCATCCAACTTTAGTAATTCATCATCGCTAATAACATTGCCGGTTGGATTGGTCGGGCGCGATACACACAGCGCGCCCGTTTCCGCTGTGATCTTCAGTTGCGAAAAATCTACGTGATATTTAAAAAAGCCATCGGGCAGCATTTCAATGCTCGGGCGAGTCGAGGTAAAAAAATCCGGGCTGATTCCCAAATCGCTATAACCCAAATATTCCGGAGTAAGCGGCAACTGGATTCGCTTCTTCACACCGTCGGCATATTCGCCGGCGAACAAATTAAACAATACAAAAAATGCTGACTGACTGCCGTTGGAAAGCGCAATATTCGCGCGCGAAATTGGCCATTGATATTCTTGTTGCAACAACGCGGCTACGGCATCCAGTAATTCCGCGTCGCCTTGCGGCGGCTGATAGACGCCCAACAATTGATGGGTTTCGTGAGCATTATTGAGCGTTTCGCGTAAAGCCTCTTCGAATGCCTGCTCCATTTCCGGGATACGCGCCGGATTCCCGCCTCCCATAAAAATCATATCGGGATTAACCCGCAGCGCCTCGCCCAAGTCATCCATCAGGGTGACTATGCCAGCATCAGTGCAGAGTTTTTGGCCGAAGCGAGAGAATTGCATAGAACGTCATCCGATTGATTAAACCACTGTTAACGGCGGTGCAATCTAGCGGGTCGGGCGTGAAAAGACTAGCGGGATTAGATAAGGCCGAATTTGCGTAAAGTCGCGGCCAATTTTTCCGGGTTAACCGGCTTCTGGATAAAGTCGATTGCCCCTAACTGGGTTACACGGAGATGGGCCGTGGGCTGAATGTCGCCCGAGATAACGATAATCATGGCATCAAGGCCTTCAGCTTTTATCGTCTCCAACACTTGATAGCCGTCCACCTCCGGCATGGTCAGATCGAGAAACACCATTTCGCCCTTGCCCTCGCGAATAGCTTGCAATCCCTCTGCGCCATTAGTGGCGAAGGTGATATCGACATCCCAGCCTTCCGGTAAAGAGCGTGCAACCTGCTTGCGCGCCATCATTGAGTCATCACAAATCAGTACTGGTGTCGCCATGGGGGAAACGTTTCTTTTATAGATGAATAGTTAATGGATGAAATAGTTGAGCGCGAGCCAAAATACAGCGAGCTCTGGAGAGTATAGTCAGGGATTTTTACCCACTGCCAGTTTTTTAACCGGCTTTTGGGCATCAATTATCGGCCAATGAAGGCACAGGTTCGGGTCGCCAGGCAAAGAGCTCGGCAACCTTGGTCGAGAGCAACTGTTTGCTGCCGCTATCGACACTGCCCAAAATGCGGATGGCTTCGGCACCCCAAGGTACATGCGCCAAATCTTCCCGGTCTTCCGGCAGCTGGCGCGGCAGCTCCAAAATGTCGCTTAGTTGCTGCAAGCTCAATAGATGTAGATTCTGGCTGAGCAGATAATCGCCCTGATAATTGGCGGTAATCACACGGTGCTTCACTAGCGCATCGCGAATACGCAACCACTGCTCGGTCGCCAAGCCCTGTAACAACTTGTGTTCCGATACGGTATGACCTTTTTCTGCAGCGCGATAACAGCGCCACAAGACCATGAGGCTGGCAAATAGATCTGGATAATTGCGGTCGCGCAGCACGATTTGATGCGCGCCAATGGCATATACGAATACTGCCCCGCCCAGTATCACTGTCCAGATCAGGTTCACCCACAGTAAAAACAATGGCAGGGCAGCAAAGGCCCCATAGATCAGCGAAAAAGATGAATGGCCGACAATCCAGCCAAAGGCAGCTTTTAGCCCCTGGAAACCGAGCGTGGTGATAACGCCGCCAATCATGGCGTGCCTTACCGAGACCTTGCAGTTAGGGACGGCGACAAACAGCAGCGTAAACGCAGCCCAGGTCAACACCCAGGGGACAAACTGGAAGACCCATTCAAATACCCCGAGGCTATCGTAGGTTCCGACCAACAGCCGAAACGATGCAAGATAGGTGCTCATCCCCAAGGCGACGCCCAGCAATAAAGGCCCCAGGCTCAATATCGCCCAATAGAGCAGAAAGTTGGCGACCCCACGGCGACCGCGCGGTACTCCCCAGATCGAGTTAAAGTTTTGCTCAATGTTTTTCAACATCAAATAGGCCGATACCAGCAAAAACGCCAGACCCAGGGCAGTCAATTGGCGCGCCTGCGCAGAGAATTCTTTTAAATATTTACCCAAATCCTGCTCGCTATTGGGCAGGAATTGTCGGAATAAGAGCGATTGCAGTTCATCGCCAATATTCTGGAACGCGGGAATAATCGAGAACATTGAATAGGTCACGGTCATCATGGGGACAGTGGCAAACAGGGTGACGTAGGTAAGCGAGGCCGCACTCTTCTGGCAGGATTTGGTTTGGTACTGACGTACCATCAAGCACAAAAAACCCAACAACCAATGGTATTTCCGGCGAGCAAGATCAACCAATGTGGATGACAACGGCATAACGTTAAATCCTTAAACCAAGTCGGGGCGCAACCGCTATAATCTGCCGCGCCATCATGAATAGACGTTACCAAGAGATAATTATGGTCACACTGTATCACAACCCACGTTGCTCAAAATCGCGCGACGCCCTGAACTTGCTGCGCGAACTGGGGCAGGAACCTGAGGTTATCCTCTATTTGGAAACCCCACCAAACGCCAGGACATTGAAATCCCTGCTGGGGAAATTAGGCATAAGTGCGCGTGAGTTATTGCGCAAAGGTGAAGATGCTTACAAAGAACTAAACCTTGCCGATGAGACTCTCAACGAAGCAGCATTAATTAAAGCCATGGTGGAAAACCCCAAATTAATTGAGCGCCCGATTGCTGTGAATGGCGAAAAAGCCGTGATTGGACGCCCACCCGAAAATGTGAAGAACATTCTATGACGCCCTATGTATTAGTGTTGTATTACAGCCGTAACGGCTCGACGCTCGCCATGGCACAACAGATTGCACGCGGTGTTGAGCAAATAAACGGAATTGAAGCGCGCTTGCGCACTGTGCCTGCGGTATCGACCGTGATTGAAGCTACAGAAGCGGCAATTCCTGATAGCGGTGCAATTTATTGCAGCGAAGACAATTTAAAACACTGTGCAGGTTTGATCCTCGGTAGCCCTACCCGCTTTGGCAACATGGCTGCACCCATGAAATATTTCCTCGATGGCACCAGCGGTCTGTGGCTGAACGGCGATTTGATTAATAAACCCGCTGCGGTATTTACTTCAACGTCCTCATTGCACGGCGGGCAGGAATCAACCCTGCTTTCAATGATGTTGCCGCTTTTGCATCAGGGAATGGTGATTGCGGGAATCCCCTATAGCGAAGCCGCCGTTAGTACCACTCGCACCGGCGGCACCCCCTATGGTGCTTCACACCTTGCCAGTGGCGATACGCCAACCAAACTCAGCGCGGATGAAATCAGCCTTTGCCAGGCCTTGGGTAAACGCGTCGCCACACTTGCATTGCAATTAAAAGGTTAAGTCATGACCCAAACTCCCGAACAACAAAGTGCACCGCACCCCGATGAAAAACCAAAAAAAGTCATTGTGATTAGCGATGCAGACTCAGTAGTACTTTTTAAAAAATTGCGCGTTGGTCGCCTACTGGTGAGGGGCAGCTATGTCGGCTTACTGGTGCTATTTACCTTATTAAATTTAATCAACGAAAACGGCAAGATCGCACTCTGGCTGCTGCAAATGATTCCACTGCTGATTTTTATTCCTGCATTGCTGCGCGAAACCCATCGCACCTACAGTTGGTTGTGTTTTGTTGCATTAATGTATTTTGTGGGAATTATTCCGCTGCTGATGAGTCGGTGGTTATGGAGTGATTGGCTCATTACGCTGTTGGTCAGTGTGATGTTTATCGCCGCTATGATGACCAGCCGCTGGCTGCAATACTGGAATTATTATTTGTCCACCAAAAGCAATCGCCCTTAATTTTTTTGGAAGGAAATTATTGTGTCTGTCGAACATTACGAACCACCTGTTCCTACCGGCAATCAACGTCCACAACAACCGCAACCTGGACCAGTCCGCGCATCAAAGAAAAGTGGCGGATGGGGTCGCTTTTTTGGTGGGATTGGAGCATCCATTACCTGGTTCCGCAATGCATTAATGAATACCCTGTTCATTATTTTGTTGATCGTTATTGTCATTGCTATCAGCTCGGGCGCACCGCAACCATTGCCCGATAGTTTTGCACTTCGTGTTGCGCCCACCGGACTATTAGTCGATCAGCGCAGCTACATTGATCCCGCCAGCCTGCTGCTATCCAGCGACGATCCGGAAGAAAGCGAAACACTGGTTAGCGATCTGGTTGAGGCAATCAACAAAGCAGCCAGCGATAAACGCGTCACCATGCTGGTACTGGAACCCGGCCGGTTACTCGGTGGCGGCATCAGCAAGATGAATGACATTGGCCAGGCACTGGAAAACTTTAAACGCGCCGATAAAAAAATCATTGCGATAAGCGACAACTATTCGCAAGACCAATATTACCTCGCCAGTTTTGCAGACGAAATTTATCTGCACGATATGGGGCTGATCGAAATTACCGGCTACGATCGTTACATGAATTACTACAAAACGGCATTGGATAAACTCGGTGTGAATATCCATGCCTTCCGTTCCGGCAAATACAAAGATTATCTGGAACCTTATTTACGCGATGACATGTCAGAAGAATCGCGTGAACACAATGCGCAATGGATTAATGAACTCTGGGCAAATTACACCGGAAAAATTGAAAGCCTGCGCAAGCTACCGCCGGGCAGCATCAATGATTACGTCAACAATATTGATGTGCATATGACCTTAACCACGGGCGACAGCGCCAAGCTCGCGTTGGAAAAAGCGCTGGTCGACAAAGTTGCCTCGCGTCAGGAAATGGAAACAGTGCTCATTCAAGAAGCCGGCAAAAGCCAGGATGGCGAGTGGTATAACGGAGTTGGCGTAAAATCTTATCTCGCTGATGTGCGTAAGCTCCCAACCCTGGGTGGCAACAAAGTCGCCGTGCTTGTTGCCTCTGGTGCGATTGTGGATGGTCACCAACCCGATGGCAGTGTCGGCAGCGAAAGCATGCTGGAATTATTGCGTCAGGTGAAAGACGACGATGCAATAAAAGCGCTGGTAATTCGTATCGACTCCGGCGGTGGTAGCGCATTCGCATCGGAAATAATTCGCTCGGAAATTATCGCCCTGCGCGAGAAAAAAATTCCGATTTATATTTCCATGGGCACAGTGGCCGCATCAGGCGGTTATTGGATCGCTACCGCAGGCGATAAAATCTGGGCACAGCCAACGACCATCACCGGTTCAATCGGCGTGTTTGGTGCATTTCCCACATTGGAAAAATCCCTGCAAAAAATTGGCATCAACACCGATGGTGTAGGCACTACCGAGTTATCAGGCACCATGCGTTTGGATCGCCCGCTGTCAGAAAAGGCCAACAAAGTGGTACAAATGGGTGTAGACAATGTTTATCAACGTTTTATTTCTCTGGTAGCCGATGCACGCAAGCAAGAAGTAAAAGCGATTGATGAAATCGCGCAAGGTCACGTATGGACCGGCAACAAAGCCAAAGAGATTGG
>DATIGS010000094.1:0-49487 GCA_035481425.1 Cellvibrio sp.
CTTGTAGCTACATCACCCATTGCATATTGGGCGTATTTCGCAGTCCACACCACTGCGCCTGTTTTTTTACTAATACTAAAATCAATTTCATCGCCATAATCCGCGCCCATGACATCAGCATCAAACTTGTGATAACTCAACAATGCCTGTGCACCGGCAAAAGTAACACCCAAATTCAAATATTTATCTTCCAAACCATCTTTTGGCGTATTTAAAAATTTATCGGCCCAACCATTAAACGCGTGCAAGGTCGCCAAAGGGGTGGCAAATCCATAAGCACCATCATCAGACCCCAACAACTCATAACCCAAGCCGATACTGAACCGTGACAAGGTGTAAGTTCCCTCTGCCAACATGTAGTCTGCGGAGAAGGCCTCGTTTACACCAGCATTTTGCTGCTGTGCATATTCGAGATTGTAAGTTAACTGCTCACCAATGGTCCCCTGCCAACGCACACCAAAGGTGTCACCAGAAAGACCATATTGAGCAATAGGGTTTGTTACATCCAACAAATAGGAGTACCCAATTAATTTTCCTGCATCAAACCCTGTATAGCTTGCATTTAATACATGACTATCCATGTTCAGATCACCAAGCCCCGGATTATCTTCACCAAATACACGGTTCACATTTTTAATATAGGCGTAAGTAAAATTGGTATAGCGAATGGCTTTATTAGTAAATGAAACCGCATCATATGTTTGCTCGTTTTGACGCCAGCCGACATTACCAATAAATCGCGCGTTATCGAGAATTAAACGTTGGCGACCATATTTGATTTGATTATTGAACGTCGTGTAAGAAACAAATCCCTGGTTGATTTCGGTTCCCACTGGATCAGCAATTACAGCTGCATTTAAATTTGAAGGGTCGTTGGGGGCCGTACGATAATCAACGTCGTTGGTCATCTCGGTAACATTATCCATTTCTGCCGTAAAACCAAATCCATTCCATGCTCCAGACTGATAGGACAAACGCGATCTGGTAGTCCAGGCATCTGCTACTTTTTCGCCCGTTTTTTCACCCTGGAGATTGATAACATCTTCAGTTACATCTTCATAACGTGTGCGAAAATTTACTTTTATAACGCTGCCCTGCTGCATGGATTCAGTAAATGTTTTTGCTGAAATACTTGGGGCGGTTAAAACCAATGAACTCGCCGCTGCAACAAAAAGATGAATCGTATTTTTTTTCATAGATGCTTCCCCAAAAAATGCATGTGTGTATGGTCATTCGCACCCATCCAATAAAATTAAAAATTTATTCGTCGTGCACTAAAAAAGATTTAGTATTTTTTTCTCGCACAACATGGCGGTGGCTGAATTCCAAAAGAGCAAGGCTTATGCCAATTGATTTTTTAGGCATTTTTCAAAGGAAGATTTCATTATTAATCAAAGGGATATATTTTCAGGAAAAATCAAGCTTCATTTTTCTCATTTTTCAGATCGCCCAATTATGGGGACAAAGCAAGTTTTGGCGCGCCAATAAAATTCAAAACCTAATTTTCTAGCGCACAACTTAAGATCATAAAAATGCACGCCGATTTTTCGCAATGCACAAAGTTGCAGCATCACGCACAAAACGGAGATTTTGATCTCCAAAAAGCACGCACAAAAAAGCCGCATAATTGCTTATGCGGCTTGCGAGGAACTTGTAACGTCTATCGATTAGCTAATACGAACAGTTGCATTTTGAGCTATTTGCTTTTCGATTTTGACTTGAGCGAAGGTTATATCCAGCTTGTTGTTCGCCACTATGGAGAATGGTTCCAGAATAAGCGCAAACAGCTCCTGCGGGGTGCGCTTCAAACCAAAATCAGTTCCAGCATCCGGATAGCATTTCAAATCGACCGAAAGGGTTTTCCATCCAGCGCCCGCTATGCTTGTGAGCTCCTCGGTGATATCCACCTGCGAATAACAAGATGGGCCGCAGCCTATACGCACCCACGCCTTATCAGCAGGCGCCGCATCAACTTTGATATCAAATACCAATGAGGAATTCGACTCATAGTAATCACTCAACACCTGGCGATTGAGAGTTGATATAGCAACCAATCCCTCACCCTCTCCATTCCAAATAGCGCGGCGCGCGTCTTCTTGCACATCGCGGTCGACACAGGTTACCGTCAAAGTAGAAACACTGGCGACATTACCATTGAGATTAGCACGGTCATTATTCTTACCTTCCAGAATAATTCCGTAGGCACCTAGTGGGCGACGGTTAAACAATTCCAACACCTGTGAGCTAGCCTCAAAGGTTATTCCTTCTTCCGATAAATTGTCGCCAAGGCTATCTATATCGCCGTACCTCAAGCCAAATCCATACGCGAATAAAGGATCATAATTTTCGTCGCCGAAATTTAGTGTGCCTTGATCAGGTGACGTGGGCCATGAGAATGCCAGACGACCCGTTACCGGATAATTAACCTGACCGTCGGCCGCTTTGAAAATTACGTCAGCGATGCCGGCGCCTTCAGTTCCCGGCTGCCAAATCACCGCAAATGCATCAGAAGCATTGAGCTCACGATTGACCCACATGGGGCGCCCGGTGATAAATAAGGCAACCACAGGAATCCCTTGGGATTTCAATTTTTTAAGCAATTCCAAATCACTGGTATCGCCAGCTTTCAATAATTGGTGCTGGATATCACCTTGCATTTCCGCATAGGGGTCTTCACCAAATATAACGATAGCCACATCCGGTTTTACACTGTAGCTACCATCGGCACTCAGAATGGCCTCGCCTCCTGCATTGGTGACCGCATCCTGAATTCCCATCCACAAGGTAGTGGCTCCAGGAAAGTCCGCCATGGTATTACCCGTACCCTGCCAATTCACCGACCAGCCACCGGTTTGCTTGCTGATGTTATCCGCACCATCGCCGGCCACAAGAACCTTGGCTTTCGGCGAGAGAGGCAAAAGATTATTTTTATTTTTTAATAACACAACCGATTCACGCACTGCCTGTTGCGCTACAGCGCGATGCTCGCGCGCACCAAGCAGCTCATCTTTTCCAGCCAGGGGACGCGTTGATGGAAGCCCCTTCTCCCACAAATTTGCCCGCAGTTTTACCCGCAGGACTCGACGCACAGCATCATCAACGCGCGCCATTGGAATAACACCAGTGCGCGCCTGCTCGACAGTATTGTTGAATAATTGTTTCCAGTCCGGATCGGGCACCATAAAAATGTCCAATCCTGCATTGATGGCCTGCGGGCAATTCAACACGGTTGCACCTGCAACAAACCCATGGCCATTCCAGTCTCCAACCACCAATCCATCAAAACCCATTTGGTCTTTGAGGACATCAGTCAGAAGATAGCGATGGCCATGCATATGTTCGCCGTGCCAGCTATTAAAAGAGGCCATCACGCTTTGCACGCCAGCTTCAATTGCACTGTAGTAACCGGCAGCATGGACGCGACATAAGGTCTCTTCGTCATCGAGACAATTGCCACGATCAATTCCATTGTGAGTGCCACCATCAGCAATGAAATGTTTTGCCGTGGAAATAACCCGATACTTAGACAAGAAACCCGATTCGTCAGCCTCGCCTTGCAATCCCTCAACCATCATGCCCGCATATTCGCGCACCAGATCGGGATGCTCGGAATAGGACTCATAAGTACGTCCCCAACGATCATCACGTGCAACCGCAACTGTTGGAGAAAAATCCCAGTCCAATCCGGTGACTGCAATTTCAGTCGCGGTGATCCGCCCAATCTCTTTAATTAATTCAGGATTGCGCGCAGCACCTAACGCGATGTTATGAGGGAAAAGTGTCGCACCAACAATATTGCCTACGCCGTGAACCGCATCGGTGCCCCACATGATCGGAATAGCGATTTTGCCGTCACTAGTATCCATGGAGGCTTGGTAATAGGCATCAGCAATCGCCAGCCAATCGGCCGCTTTTGAATAACGATTACCATTCGGAACTGAACCGCCACCATTTAGCACTGAACCAATATGATAATCCTTAACATCCTGAGGGGTGAGATGGCGGATCTCTGGCTGGATCATCTGCCCTACCTTTTCCTCAAGACTTAATTGCGCAAGCAATTCATCAATTTTCGCTTCAAGCGCTGGATCTTTTTTCACCTTGCTGGTGATACTGGGCCATTGCACGTTTGCAACCTCCGTAGGCATATAGCTAATAATTTATGTGGACGACCGAAAAAGCAGAATCGATAAAACATTGGATCGGCAATATCGATAAAAAAACACAGCACCTCCTGCAGAAGCAAGAGCACCCTTTTAAAGTAGCAGCAAGCTGAACAAGTGGGCGGAAGATTCCCTGAGATAACTCCCCCATGTATTAATCCAATCGAGGGAGTGCTTGTGAAGTGCCCATCAATGAGCGTCAGTGTGACACCGCTTCTCTTATTTAATTGCATCGACCTGTCAGGTCTACAACCACATCCAAGTTGGCGCAAACTACTACCTAATGACAGCGCTGTCAACAAGCCATGAAATAGACATTTGCTCTTATCGATCAATAACCTAGAAAATCTTGTCTATTGTAGCCACACAGAGAATAAAACCCACTAAAAGCACCAGAGATGTGCGCTGAACTTGATTTACCAAGCGATCATAAAAAGTGAATTTCAGCCTATCCAGTTTAATGTTATCCTCCCGCGCCTAACGACTTAAATACCAACACACCCCTATAACTATTTGATCTTCTTATAAAAGAAGCTGAGGAGTCTCATGAGCCTGTTACTGGTTGCAGATATCGGCGGCACCAATGGCCGATTTGGTTTGGTTGAGTTCGATGCGGAAAACATGCGCACAAATGGCCAAATCAATTACACCGCAGAACGACAAATTACCCTTAAATGTGCCGAGCACGCCGATATGGCCACAATGATCAAAGCCTGTTGTGCGCAGTTTGGCATTGATGTGCCTGCTTATGGTTGCCTGGCGATTGCTGGTCCTATTGAAAATGGGCAAGCATCAATGACCAACTTGAACTGGAAATTTTCAATCGAGGGCCTGCGTGATCAATTGGGCATGAAAACACTCCATGTCATCAACGATTTCGCCTCGCTCGCCTATGCAGTCCCGTTCTTGCGAGAAAATGAATTGGTTACCCTGTATGAATCCAACAAATCCAGTCCAGATGCACCAATTGTAGTGATGGGACCAGGGACCGGTTTTGGAATGGCAGCGCTGGTACCCAACAGAGACAACTGGAAAATTATTCCCACCGAGGGCGGTCACGCCAGCTTTGCCCCCACCAATGAAAAAGAACTGGCGATCAAGTCATTTTTACTAAAAGAGCAAAACCACGTATCTGTTGAAAATATTTTGTCAGGTGGCGGTTTAGTCACGCTCTATCGCGCACTCGCCCATATCGCAGGTGTTGATGCAAAACCTTATACCCCAGCTGATGTGAGCGCCAAAGGTCTCAACGATGAAGATGCACTTTGTCGCGAAGCTGTACTGACCTTCTGCGATGTATTAGGCGAAGTTGCGGGCGACAAAGCCTTATCTGTTGGCGCACGCGGTGGCGTTGTTATCGGTGGCGGAGTAACACCTAAATTGGTGGGACTATTACCGGAATCCCACTTTCTGGAGCGCTACAAAAACAAAGGCCCAATGGCTGGGTATGTGAGTGATATTTCCATCCGCTTGATTGTCAATGACAAAGCCGCATTGGTCGGCTCTGCAGCCTGGCTGATCCACAACACTCCGGAATTAAAAACGCGGTAAAAACTGGTGATTCAGCCAATAAAAATGCACCCGCGGGTGCATTTTTTTATTCAGTCAATATTCTCAATTAATGCTTGTCTTTAGGCTTAGCCAATACGCCTGTGGATTCGCGTGTAATGATGCTTGAGCTCAACATACTTGCGGGCAACTGGATTTCACGTCCCTTTAACTGCTTAAGTAATAAATCCGTCGCTTTTTTTGCCATCTGTCGAATAGGTTGGCGAATAGTTGTCAACGCTGGCCAGATCTGATGGGCGACGGGAGTATCATCGAACCCGGCAACAGATAATTGCGCGGGAATTTTAATCCCCAACTGATGAGCTACCATCATTACCCCTGCCGCCATATCATCGTTCGCAGCAAAAATAGCTGTAGGTCTCTGTTCGTCTGCCAATAGTTTTTTCCCGCATGCTTCACCCGACTCAAACGAGTTATCACCCTGCTCTACCAGCTCCGCTTCCAAGGGCAAATCATTCTCCACTAACGCAGCTTTATATCCTTCATAGCGTAACGACATTGCGCGATGATCTGGATGACCACAAATAAACCCGATACGCGAGTGTCCCTGCGCAATCAATTGGCAGGTCATATCATAGGAAGCTTCTTCATCGTTCGTTTCCACGTAAGGTGATGCCGATTTATTTTCGGTGGGTGCCACACGTACAAACGGAATGTTCATTTTTTTCAGCAGATTAATGACCTGCATATTGTCCGATAGCGGCGGCGTCAACATCACACCATCCACACGCTTTTCAAGAATCAGGTCTGTTACTTCATTGATCAGATTCGGATCGCGGTGAATGGCCGGATGCACCAGCAATTCGTAGCGCTGTGGGCGGCAAATTTCCAACACGCCCTCTTGAATATCCAGAACATAATGCGCACTGGGATGACCATAGATAAGGCCTAACAGGTAAGATCGATTGCCCGCCAAACTGCGTGCAGATTGATTGGGACGATAATCCAATTGATTAATCGCAGCCTCAACTTTTTCACGTGTGGCAGGACGTACATTGGGCTCATTGTTAACAACACGCGATACAGTTTTCATGGACACGCCAGCCAAAGCGGCGACATCATCGATGGTTGCTTTTGCCACAGAACTTACCTCAAAGTTGATTTTTTTTGCCGCTATTACTGCACATTATTATTAACCAAAGACCTACGGCATCATTTATCAGTGCGCAGCTTTTGTTAGATTTTTAGCCACACAAAATAAGTCAAAATGACTACAAGACAGGTATTGTGCAGATGATTGTAAACCGGGAACAAACAATGTGACAGCCTTATAGGCTTGGATTATAGTACCGCGCGCTTGACGTAGGCTTTGTATCGGCAATCGTCAATTAAAGACCACGACAAAAACAAACTATTTTTATAACAAAGAGGCAATACATGAAATCAACAACTAAATACGGTCCTGCTTACGCGGCGGTGACAACACTTTTTCTCGCGTGGGGTTTTATTACCTCGCTGATTGACCCGCTGGTGGCCGCCGTAAAAGGCATATTCAGCCTGACAGATGTACAAGCGCAGCTCAGTGCTTTCGCCTTTTTTATTGCTTATGGCGTAATGAGCTTTCCCGCTGCGGCGATCCTTTCCCGGTTTAAATCAGTCCCCACTATTTTGATGGCGCTTGGCACCATGATTGGTGGCTGTCTATTGATGTTGATCGCAGCCAATATCCAAAATTACACGTTGGTATTGGGCGGCCTGTTTGTTCTGGCAGGCGGTATCACGGCGTTGCAAGTGGCAGCCAACCCGTTAGCAGCTGCACTGGGTTCGCCAGAAGGCAGTCACTTCCGCCTGACATTCAGCCAGGCATTTAATAGCTTTGGTACTTTTATCGGCCCGATTGTTGGGGCTTCGTTGTTTCTTGAAGGAATTGAAGTTAAACCCGGCATGGAAGTTACCGAAGCCGCGCGCGCTGAAGCATTGGCGGGGATAGACGCAGCGTATTTTTGGCTGTCAGGCATGATCGCTATGTTATTGGTGTTTTTCTACTTCAGCCGCAACATTGTTAGTGAAGCAGCACCGGCAACCTCAAGTGAAGTTGCTCGCCGCGGTGTTTTTTCCATGTTCAAAGAAGCAACCCAATCCAAATGGGCGCTGTTAGGCGGGATGGCCATCTTCCTTTATGTGGGCGCAGAAGTGGCGATAGGAACCCAAATGGCCTTCTTCCTGAACTCCGATTCCATTTGGGGCCAATCTGATGCTGCTTTTAATTTCCCGCTAATCAGCTGGTTATTTACATCCGATGGTATTCCCGGAATTTCCTTACAAGAAGCGGCCGCAATTACCGCTATTTACTGGGGTGGCGCAATGGTAGGTCGCTTAATTGGTTCGGCGCTGTTGGCCAAAATAAATGCGGCAGTGTTACTGGCCACCTTTACTGGCGGTGCAGCATTAATGTGCTTGTATGTATTTAGTGTAGGTGGCGTAAGCGCAGGTTTTGTTGCCCTGGCTATTGGATTGCTCAACTCCATTATGTTCCCGGTGATTTTTACCCTGACACTTGAGCGTTCAACTGCCAGCTCTGAAGCGACCTCCGGCTTCTTGTGCACCGCCATTATCGGTGGGGCTTTTGTACCCCTGATTGTAGGTTTGGTGTCTGGCCACTCAAGCTACATCACTGCCTTTGTTGTTCCTGCAGTTTGTTATTTGATTCTCTGCTGGTTTGCACTGAGCGCACGCAAAGTTAAAGCGTCCAATACAGTTTCTGAAGTCGCAACTAGCCATTAAAAACTGCTAGTCATAAAAAAATGAGGTCGACAGTTTTATCAGCTGTCGGCCTTTTTTATTCCTCCAACCACCCTATTCCCAACGCGACGCTCGCTGCTGATCATTCTCATTGGCATCAACCCATTTCTCCGCACCGTTTATATTTGTTTCTTTTTTCCAAAAAGGCGCGCGTGTCTTTAAAAAATCCATAAGAAATTCTGCTGCTTGAAATGCATGCTCGCGGTGAGCGCTGCTCACGCCAACAAAAACGATTTGTTCACCTGCATGCAAATCACCAACACGATGCACGACTCTCCCCGCGATCAACTCCCAACGCTTTTTCGCTTCATCCAAAATTTGTTGTAAAACCGTTTCCGTCATACCGGGATAATATTCAAGCGACATGCGCTTTACCGCTTGCGCATAATTCATGTCGCGTACACGCCCGACAAAAAACACTACCGCACCAGCTGTTGTATCGTCTGTAATTAATTCGGCGTATTCGCGGCCGACATCAAAGTCCAGTGTTTGCACAGCAATTGAAAAAGACATATCAACCTCCGGTAACCGGCGGGAAAAAAGCGACTTCATCGCCCGGCCTTATTGCAGCATCGCCTTTTGCATATGCATGATTTATCGCAACTAACAATTTGCTATTGCAAAGAAATTTTTCCCATTCCGGGTTCTGTAAAATTAAATATTGTTTGAGCAAGGCGATGCTATCTATGCCCGCAGCTTGGATCAGTACCTCCTCCGTTTTCAGCTGCTCACGCAACTGAGCAAGAAACACAACGCGAATCATTGCGCGATCTCCTGTCGACGATAATGCCCACGGCGTCCGCCGGATTTTTCCAGCAAGCATACCTGTTCAATTACCATTTCCATATCCACCGCTTTGCACATATCGTAAATGGTTAAGGCGGCGATGCTGGCTGCAGTTAGCGCTTCCATTTCAACACCAGTTTGCCCTGTCAGTTTACAAAAGCTGGTAATCTCAACCGCTGAGTGTTGCTCGTCAATTACGAAATCCACTGCGACCTTACTTAAGGCCAATGGATGGCAGAGTGGAATTAAATCGGCACATTTTTTTGCCGCCTGGATACCTGCAATGCGCGCGACCGCCAACACATCACCTTTTTTCAAACTATTCGCTTTGATTTGCGCGAGAGTTTCCGGTTTCATCAGTACTCGAGCAAAGGCGCGAGCTTCGCGGACACTGGCCGGCTTTTCAGAGACATCCACCATGCTCGCATGCCCTTGGGAATCTATATGGGTTAATGACATAAACAATTCGCTCGCTGTATTAAGCTGCACTTTGCCGTGCAGCGGGGAGTAAATATCGTTATCATAAAACACCTGTCGGCTATGGCCGCACATTTATTTCCCTCGCAGCAGAACTCCACACTTTAATGATTTCAAACCAACCCCTCGATCGTCGATTTACCCTTGCCCCCATGATGGAGTGGTCAACGTCAGATTGCCGCACCTTCTGGCGCCTATTGACTCAAAAAGCCGTGCTATATACCGAGATGGTGACTACCGGCGCCCTACTCCATGGCGATAAAGCCCGCTTCCTGAATTACAACGCCTGCGAACATCCACTGGCGCTACAGTTAGGCGGAAGTGATCCGATCGCCTTGGCTGAATGTTCGCGTATTGCGGAAGATTGGGGTTATGACGAAGTGAATCTCAACTGTGGCTGCCCAAGTGATCGCGTGCAGAACGGCATGATTGGGGCTTGCTTGATGGCAGAACCAGAGCTGGTTGCAGATTGTATCGCCACCATGCAGCGCGCCGTAAAGATACCCGTCACGGTCAAACACCGCATTGGTGTTGACGATATGGAAGACTACGAAGGCCTGGTAAAATTTGTTGGAACCATTGCCGAAACCGGCTGCCACACCTTCATCGTACATGCACGCAAAGCTTGGCTAAAAGGTCTAAGCCCTAAAGAAAACCGTGAAATTCCGCCTTTGCAATACGACAAGGTTTATCAATTGAAGCAGGACTTTCCCCATTTAAACATCATTATTAATGGTGGGATAACCACACTCGAACAGAGTAAAAACCTTCTGGAACATGTAGACGGCGTAATGATTGGGCGCGAGGCTTATAGCAACCCTTACTTGCTTGCCCAGGTTGACCAACAAATTTATGGTATTGATAAGCCTGTCGTGAGTCGCGATGAGGTTATGCAAAGCTTTATGGCCTATTGCGAAGAGGAGTTGCCAAAAGGTGCCCGCCTCAATCATTTGACGCGCCATATTTTGGGGCTTTATCAAGGGCTGCCCGGCGCGCGCCAATTCCGGCGGATTATCAGTGAACAGGCACACAAGCCCAATGCAGGGATTGAGGTACTTAAGCGCGCCCTTGCTGCGTTAAATGAGTTACCATTAGCAAACTCAGTTGAAGATGGAATTGCTTAAGGCCTTCAACACTATTGATTTATTAGCTTATAAAAAATGACTGCTTTCAACATAAAGTCATGAAGACTATAATATATCTGACGGCAATAAACGAAGATCAACCACTTGTACTTTCAGAGATAGGATTACCACTGTGACTAGTAAACTTGAACAACTGAAACAATTTACCGACGTTGTTGCCGATACCGGCGACATCGAAGCCATCCGTCTGTATAAACCATTGGATGCAACCACCAATCCGTCACTGGTATATAAAGCTGCGCAAATGCCGCAATATCAGGGCCTGCTGACCGCTTCTATCAATGCCAGCAAAAGCATTACCAATAGCGCCCAACAATTGAGCGCTGCTTGCGATCATTTGGCGGTTGGCATTGGCTTGGAAATTTTAAAAATTGTTCCGGGCCGCATCTCTACCGAAGTGGATGCACGCCTGTCATTTGATACCAAAGCATCGATTGCAAAAGCTCATGAACTGATCAAGTTGTATGAAAAAGGCGGCGTGGACAAATCACGCGTACTGATCAAATTAGCTTCCACGTGGGAAGGTATTCGTGCAGCTGAAGTGCTGGAAAAAGAAGGTATCAACTGTAACCTCACCCTGCTGTTTGGTTTCAATCAGGCTGCTGCTTGTGCCGATGCAGGTGTATTTTTAATTTCTCCTTTTGTTGGTCGCATTCTGGATTGGTACAAGGCCAATACCGACAAAAAAGAATACACATCTGAAGAAGATCCAGGGGTGATTTCGGTTCGCCACATTTACAACTACTACAAACAAAATGGTTACAACACGGTAGTAATGGGAGCAAGTTTCCGTAACATCGGAGAAATTGAAGCTTTGGCAGGCTGTGATCGCTTGACCATCAGCCCACAATTACTCCAGGAGCTGGAACAAGACAAAGGTGAACTTAAGCGTGTACTGTCACCGAGCAATACTGGTGCAACAATCGCTAAACAAATTGAAACTGAAACCAGCTTCCGTTTTGGTTTGAACCAGGATGCTATGGCTACTGAAAAACTGGCCGAAGGTATTCGCGGATTTGTAAAAGACCAAATCAATCTTGAGAATTTGTTGAAAACCCGTGCTCAATAAACTCTCTCGCTTTATCGAACGCCATCTGCAGCCTGCAGGTGGCGCTTCAACGCCTCTCTCAGATCACCAAAAACAATTGGCGGTAGCCGCATTATTGGTTGAAGTCGCTATGGCTGACCATCAGTTTTCTGAAGCTGAATTGGATCATCTTGGTGAAACTCTCACACGTAAATTCGAGCTTACCCGCGAAGAACTCGATGAATTGATTAATCTCGCTAAAAATGAAACCAATCACGCAACGTCGTTGCATCAATTTACCCAACTTATTAACCAACACTGCTCAGTTGATGAAAAATTCAAACTGATGAAAGCCATGTGGGAAATGGCTTATGCGGATGGAAATCTGGATAAATATGAAGACTATCTTATTCGGAAGGTGGCCGATTTAATTTACGTGCCGCATAGCGAGTTCATTCGCTCAAAGAGCTTGGTAAAGGCAGGCTTGCTAACGAAAAATTGAAGGTGAGATGACAGACAGAAAAAATTAACAGTTTTCCAGCATATTGACCAAATTTCGAAAAGTATCCGCATTATTGGCGTTTAATCCCATCAAAATTTTATGTGCTTCCAGCACCTTCTCTTTTACTTCCTGTTCGTCACAATTAACACAATTCAGTGATTGTCCGGCAAGCACAGGGGCATCCAATTTATCGACGATCGTGAATATGTCACCAAAACCCATGGTCTGCAAAATACGCCGGATACTAGGATTACTAGCCAGGATTACCGGCATAATGCCATGTCGTTCTTGGCCCAGAATAGAAATTTTTGCCATCAATCCTAGCGTGGTACTGTCAATAGCCTCAGCTTCGGAAAGATCGAAAAGCACCGATGTAAAACTCTCGTTTTTAAACATGGCATCGATAAATTGATCGAACGATATGCACAATGTCAGGCGCACATCGCCCACCATCTTGATCACATAAACACCTTGGTGATCTGCAACTAAAATTTGACCGGCCTTCATCAACTAATACCTCGAGTGATGGACAAAACTGCAATGTCATCCGGATTGTCACGAATTTCTTTTATAACTAAAGTATTACAGACAGATTCCAAACTGCCATTACTTGAAGCAATTAGTTTTAACAGATGAGTCTCTTTGTCCTGTAACTCAACCTGAGGCAAGGTTTCTAAAACGCCATCTGAAAAACATACCAGCGCAAACTTTTCCGGCAACTGCCGCTCGTATACGTCCCAGCCAATTTCTTTAAATATACCTACGGGTTTGCCGCGTCCGGTTAAATACTCTGGCCCATCTTCCGTTAGCAGAATAGGCATCGGTAGATGACCCGCCACCACATAATGCATTTGACTAGTAACCGTATCAATGACTCCAACAAAGAGCGTCAAGTGATGACTCAAACGCGTTTCATGTAGTTCACGATTAATTTGCCGCAGCATTAGATCGGCGCCTTGAGCAAAGGAAGTTTCATCGCCAAATAATCCCTCTTCACGCACCATCCGACTTACCAGATGCTTAAGCCAAATAGTTACGAATGCAGAGGAAGCTCCATGGCCAGACACGTCAGCTAAATAAAAAGCAAGATAGCGTTTTTTAATATGGGCGTAATCGACGAAATCACCACTAAGAAATAGCGAGGGAATAATGGTGTGAGCGGCACTAAACCCGTCCTCAGTAGTAAAACCTGAGGGCATAAGACGACGCTGAACCCGTCGCCCCGCAATATGATCACGCTCAAGTACGCGCAAGTTTTCTTTTAATTCCCGGTTGGCCTCTTCAAGTTGGAACCGGTAACGCTGGTTTTCCGCTTCCAGCTCTTGCCGGTCCAGAACCTTGTTTATGGAATGCACTAGCACTTCCAAATCAACGACAGGTTTTATTAAATAATCACGGGCACCCAATCGCAAGGCGCTAACCACGTCGTTCATAACACCAGCGCCAGAAATGACAATCACAGGTAGAGATGGATGTCGGTCATGCAGCGTTTGTAGCAACTGTAAACCATCCCCATTGGGCATACGCAGGTCGGTGAGGATTAGATCAGGAAGGGAGTGTGTGGGATCAGCAAGCAAGTCAAGCGCAGTAGCGGCATCGGCAGCAGAGCAAACAGCAAACCCACTATCCGTCAGATAAGTCACAATACTCTGGCGGACGAGGGCATCGTCATCGATGATAAGCAGCTTACGGCTCGCGAGTGTCATCTTCTGCTCGAACTTTTATGGCTACAGTATGGTTAAGGGCAATCAACAAGGCGCGTAACACTACTCCTTCGACTTAAAGAGCGCAAGCCATAGCAGCTAAAGCACTGCCGGCTTGGGCGATTAAGTTCCGTTAATCCTTTGCGCGTCGCCCCGGAGTGAGCCTATTAGCAAAATTACCTATTTTGATGTGTTACGGTTTTGGCTTATTACGGTTTCTATCGCGCTCTGCCTTACGGCGCATATCAACCAGCTGACGCTGGGTCATTTTACTCTTACGCTCACTATAGGGGTTTTCATTATTCCGGAATTCGATTTTGATTGGCGTACCGTGTAGATCCAATACTCGACGGAATGTTTTTTCCAAGTATTTGGTGTAATGGCTTGGGACATCATTCGTCTGATTACCATGCACTACAATAATCGGTGGATTATGCCCACCCGGATGCGCATAACGTAGCTTAATCCGGCGCCCCTGAATCATGGGCGGCTGATGCTCACGCACAGCGTCTTGCAAAATACGCGTGAGGAAATTGGTACTGAATTTATCAGTTGCAGACTGGTAAGCCAGCTCGATGGATTTATATAAATTACCAACACCCGTGCCATGCAGGGCTGAAATAAAATGGATAGTGGCAAAATCCACAAAGCGCAGCCGACGTTCGATTTCGCTTTTCACATATTGTTTGTGCGAATCATCCAAGCCGTCCCATTTATTTAAGGCGATAACCAAGGCACGTCCGGCCTCAATCGTTGTGCCCATCAAATGGAGGTCTTGCTCCACTACACCTTCACTGGCATCCATTACCAATACGACAACATTAGCGTCTGCAATCGCTTGCATCGTTTTAACAATAGAGAACTTTTCCACCATCAGATCGATATTCTTGCGGCGCCGCACGCCTGCTGTATCAATCAAGGTATAAGGCTTATCGAAACGGGTATAGTTAATATAAGTGCTATCACGGGTAGTGCCTGGTTCGTCATAAACCACCACTCGCTCTTCGCCAAGCAAACGATTAACCAGCGTCGATTTACCGACGTTTGGCCGGCCGACAATGGCAATTTTTATCCCGGTTGCGTCATCTGATTGATAGTCTTCGGGCAGCTCGGGAATATCAGCCAGAACCTCCTCCATTAAAGATCTGACCCCGCGACCATGGCTAGCAGTCGTTGGATGAACTTCCCCTAGACCTAGCTCATAAAATGGTGCCAATGCGATATCCGGATCCATCCCGTCAATTTTATTTGCCACCACATAGGTCTTTTTATTGTTCACACGTAAATGCTTGGCGATCATTTCATCTGCCGGGTTTAATCCGGCACGGCTATCTACGATAAACAGCACTATATCGGCTTCCTGGATAGCCAAGAGAGATTGACCAGCCATCATGCTGTCAATGCCCTCCTCTTCCCCACTTATTCCGCCAGTATCAATCACTATAAACCGACGATTCTCCAACGTGCCTTCGCCGTATTTACGGTCGCGCGTTAACCCGGGGTAGTCCGCTACTAACGCATCCCGCGATTGGGTGAGACGGTTAAAGAGCGTGGATTTACCCACGTTAGGGCGGCCAACAAGTGCTATTACAGGGATTATCATAGAAGTATCGATTGAAATAAAAACCATGGAAAATGCAGCGATTTCTTCTGCATAAATTCAAATACACAAAAACAAAACCAGCCGCTCTAAAGTTTACCCTATTCAACCAAGGCAAATTCGAGCGGCTGGTCATTGCAGCAATAGTAGGAACTATTTGTCTTTTTCTGCCCTAAAGGCAATTAACTTACCCCTATTGGTATATACGTAAAGTGTTTCGCCATCAGTCAACATCGGCGCGCGCGCGCCCTTTCTGTCGACTCTGGTACGCGCAACAAACTCGCCATCACTTTGATTAACAACATGCATATAACCTTCAAAATCGACCACGGCTACATAATCGCCAAATACCTGGGGACCATTTAACAAGCGGCGCAACATTTTTTCGTTGCTCCACAATTGCTCACCGCTAGTCGAGTTATAAGCCACTAACTTGCCGTCAGCATGAGACACGAATAGCTTATCGCCGCTAAGTGCCACATTTTCGCTGGTTGAACCATCCTGCGCCCACAGCGGTTTTCCGGTTCCTCGCGCAAGAGCGCTAATGCGGCCTTGATAAGTGCCCACGTAAATCACGCCATCTTTAATAACTGGGCTGGAGTGAATATCCACCATTCGTTCCAATTCAGAACGCCCTTTTGGCGAAGCAATACGCTGTTCCCACAAAATCAAACCATTAGCTGGATTAAATGCCATCATACGGCCATTGGAAAAGCCCGTATAAATAGCGGTATCGATGACAATAGGAGACGGAGTTCCACGGAGCGTTAGAACCGGTGGAGGATTGTCATAAAACCACAACTGCTCGCCAGTCTTTGCATCAAGAGCGAATAATTTGCCGTTTACTGTTTGTGCCGCGACAACATTCCCATTAGTACGCGGTGCAGAAACAACTTCTCCCGGTAACTGCTTACGCCAAAGCTCATCACCGGTCTCTTTTGATAGAGCCATGACCTCACCTGCGTAAGTTGCTACCAACAACAAACCATTTTCCGCCGATATACCGCCTACGATCTGACGATTTGGATCTGCCGCCTTAAACCAACCTGTTGTCTTGGACCATATACCATCTTTGGAGACGTTAATCTTACGCTTCCAAAGTTTTTTCCCGGTTTGGCTATTCATCGCAATAACCAAACCTTCGTAATCTACTGCATAAATAACGTCACCATCTAATGCAGGCGTGAGGCTACTAAAGCCTTTGTTTTGACCTTCACCTATGCCGCGACTCCAAACTTTATCGAGATCAAGCGTCTCGTCAAAATCGACCAATTCCATAGGTTCGTTACCGGTTTTTTTACTAAACCAAGAACAACCAGACATAGCGAATGCACAAAGCAATACCAACCAGCTCAAGTGCCTCACAGAGACTTGCATCATTGAGCTTTCTCCCCAGCCGAAGCTGCAGAGCTGTCGATTTTTAAATCATCAATTTTCATTTGCAATAACATGAAACGCTCTTGTTGTTGAGGATCAGTTGCAGCCAGTGCTTTTTCATAAGCAGTACGTGCAGCATCCTGATCACCTTGTAGTTTGAGAATATCACCACGCGCTTCCGCATATTCAGAAGTAAAAGCAGCTGCAGGTTCAGGTGATAATTGCGCCAATGCGTCAGCGTAATTTTTTTGTGCAGTTAATACACGAGCCAAACGTAGACGGGCGAGCTGCTCAGTTGCGGCCTCCGGTTTGGCAGACAAAACCCATTTAAGTTCATTAACTGCGGCATCCAGTTTGTTATCTTCCACTGCCAATTTAGCCAGGAAGAAAGCCGCACTGTGAGCATACATGCTTTTGCTGTTGCCATCTTTCAACTCACCAGCCAAATGGGTGATAGTTGCTTTATCGGCATCGGTTAACGTTTTACCAGGTTCAGCATTGGCCAACTTGAGCAATTGCTCATATACCTCAGAGGCTTTTTCGGCTTTCTGACGTTTTTGATCTTGCCAAGTGGTAAAACCAAAATAGCCAACCACTGCGACCAATACCGCAATCACTACGACTTTGCCGTAATCCTTCCACCAACGTTTTAATACATCTAATTGTTCTTCTTCTGAAAGATATACACTCACAATCGACTCCTGTAGGTCTTAGCGCAATGCGCAAAAAATGAAAATAAAATAAACCGTTATTTTTTTACTCTATCAACCACTATTCCAACGTTTGCAGATAAGCAACTGCCTCATCAAACGTAAATGTCTGCTGTTCAATTTCCTCACGCATAAATTTGACAGCAACCTTGCCATCTTTGGCTTCGTCCTCACCCAAAATAAGTGCGATATCCGCTCCACATTTGTCGGCTTTTTTTAACTGGCTTTTGAAATTGCCACCACCACAATTCGTTAGCAAGCGAACGAAAGGTAGCTCATCGCGAATCCGCTCTGCGAGCTGCATAGCAGTCACTTGCACATCACCTACCGCAACCAAATAAATATCCGCCTGCTGGCTAAGCGACTCTGGAATCACATTGACTGCCTGGAGCAGCAAAACCAGGCGTTCGAGGCCAATACCAAATCCAACTGCCGGGGTTGACTTGCCACCCAACTGTTCGACTAAACCATCGTAGCGGCCACCAGCACAGACTGTGCTTTGGGCGCCCAATTTATCAGTTACCCACTCGAACGCCGTTTTACCATAATAATCGAGGCCGCGCACCAAACGAGGATTAACCTGATAAGCAATGCCAGCTGCATCCAACAGGGATTTCAGCCCTTCGAAATGCACGCGCGATTCATCATCCAAGTAATCCAGAAATACAGGAGCGGAATTTAGCAATGCCTGAGTATTAGAATCTTTAGAATCCAGAATACGCATGGGATTGGTTGAGAGACGACGCTTGCTATCTTCATCCAACTGGTCCTGGACACCACTCAAATAAGCGACCAATGCCTTTTTGTAAGACGCACGTGCATCAGAACTACCGAGCGAATTAATTTGCAGCTGCACATGCCCTGCAACGCCCAGCTCACGCAAAACACGCGCACTGAGCATCAGAACTTCGGCATCAATGTCGGGCCCTTGAATGCCAAATACTTCAACGCCGATTTGGTGGAATTGGCGATAGCGGCCCTTTTGCGGACGCTCGTGACGGAACATCGGCCCCATATACCAAAGACGTTGGGTTTGATTATAAAGCAGACCATTTTCTTCGCACGCACGCACGCAACAAGCAGTACCTTCAGGACGCAATGTCAAACTATCACCATTACGATCCTCAAAAGTGTACATCTCTTTTTCAACGATATCGGTCACCTCACCGATAGAACGTTTGAATAGCTCGGTCGACTCTACAATCGGGAAACGAATTTCCTGATAACCGTAGCGGGCCAAAATATCGATGACAATACCTTCGACGTATTGCCACAATGGTGAATCTGTCGGCAGCAGATCGTTCATGCCGCGAATTGCCTGGATTTTTTTCAATTTCAAACCTTAACTGTTGCGAGCCAAAAGTCATTAACCTTTAGCAATAATATTCTTGGCGTCAGCATCCATTTGTGCCTGCTTTTGCGCCGCTTTTGCGCGAATCAATCGCTCAAGATTATCAACCAAATTTTCGTTGGTTAACTTTTGATTGGGCTCGCCATCAATGTAAATCAGATTGCTCGGGGTGCCACCGGCAAGCCCCAAATCTGCCTCTTTTGCTTCACCGGGACCATTAACCACGCAACCAATCACAGCGACATCGAGCGGAATCGTAATATCCTCAACTCGTTGCTCTAAATCGTTCATGGTTTTGATTACATCAAAATTTTGTCGGGAACAACTTGGACAGGCGATAAAATTCACGCCTTTACTGCGCAAACGTAAACTGCGCAACATATCCCAACCCACTTTAATTTCTTCAACTGGATCTGCGGCAAGCGAGACGCGAATAGTATCCCCGATACCATCCATCAAGAGCGCCCCCAATCCAATAGAGGATTTCACCGTGCCTGAGCGCAACCCGCCGGCTTCAGTAATCCCCAGATGCAATGGCTGTTCAATCAAAGTCGCCAATTTGCGGTACGCGGCCACCGCCATAAATACATCTGATGCTTTTACACTCACTTTAAAATTTTGAAAGTTGAGCGAGTCAAGAATTTCAACGTGCCGCAATGCTGATTCAACTAATGCATCTGGTGTTGGCTCACCATATTTTTTCTGCAAGTCCTTTTCAAGGGAACCAGCGTTAACACCAATACGAATGGGAATATTGAGATCGCGGGCTTTATCAACTACAGCTTTAATGCGCTTTTCACGCCCGATATTACCTGGATTGATACGTAAACAATCTACGCCAAGATCTGCAACCCGCAATGCGATACGATAATCAAAATGAATATCTGCTACCAACGGAATGCTAACTTGTTTACGAATCGCGCCAAATGCTTCCGCAGCCTCCATTGTCGGAACAGAAACGCGAATGATATCTGCACCTGCTAACTGAATACGACGAATTTGCTCTACTGTTGCTGCAACATCTGTAGTTTCGGTATTCGTCATACTTTGTACTGAAATAGGTGCATCACCACCTACCGGAACATTGCCCACCATAATCTGACGAGATTTACGGCGCTTAATCGGAGACTCGCAGTGCATAACTATTCCTGATCATTTTTACGAGATTACTCATGAGCCACGCCCACTTTTATCGACAATACATTGGTACCCACTGCCGGCACTACAGCGATATTATTGCCATTCAATTTTATCGAAACAGCCGGTGAATTACCGAGTTTGACATCAAATGGAGCCTTGCCCTGCAATTCGAAATCACTTCCCGCCGAGCGCAAATCAGCAATCAAAACATCACCATGCGCATCACTAACTTCCAACCAGCATTCCTCTGAGAATGAAAAGCTGATGGTATCTATAACAGCCGTATTTACTGACTGTACCGGCTCAGAAAAGCCTCCAATAGACGATGCTGCCAAACTGGAAGCAACGGATGAAGATTCACTCATTGAACCTGAAGATACTGCAGCTGAAACACTTGCTGAAGCTTGAGTCGCACTGGATGCATTTATCGATTGAACATTAAGTGCAGTTTCCACAGGTGGAATAACTGCAATTGGTCGGTCATATTTAGGTTGTTGACGATTATCAAAAAACCAAATTGATGCAAGCCAAAGAACGCATAAAGCCAGTAAAACCAATACGATAAATTGCCATAAAGGCTTATTGGTAGATTCAATCCGACGCGGCAATACTTCTTCAATCAAACCATGTTTTTGTGCGTGACGGTCATAGGCGGCAAGCACCTGCATAACATCAAGCTTCACCAGACTTGCATATGCGCGCAGATACCCGCGAGTAAATGTATCTGCCCCCATATGACGATAATCATCTGACTCAAGTGCCCGCACCTTGGTCAGCGTCATATATAACTCTTTGGCGACTTGCTCCTGCGTCAAGCCCGCACGCTCACGCCCCCAGACTAATAGTTTCCCAGGTGCAAGCTCGCCGAAACGGCTGTCGTCTGTGTGTTTTTTCTCGTCGTCAAATACCATTAAAAGCCTATTAACTTTTTAATCGTCTGTTGTCTTACATCATCGTTTGTTTGTATTCCAAATACTCTTTGGAATAGGGGAAACGATTTTTTAGCACCAACAAATAACTGGCCTCTTTATCCTTATTGCCGAATATACGCTCCAAACGAATGGCAAGAAGCAAAGAACGGGAAGACTGCTGCCCCAGAGCCTGATAACGATCAAGATGCTTTTTGGCATCTGCATATTCTTGCCTTTGGAAACTCATATCAGCCAATTCAATGTGAGGCTCGGCGAGTCCTCGATCCAAAACTGTCGCATGTTCAAATGCGGCCTTGGCTCGTTCATTTTTTCCAAGCAGCAATGCAGTCCTACCAACATTCACCAATGCCGCTGCGCGGCCATCATAATCCAGGTCGCTTGCAGCCAATTCAAATTGGGCCAAAGCCTCTTCATAACGCTTGGCGCCAAACAAAAATACGCCATAGTTGTTATTGGCTAGAGTGAAATTCTTTTTGCGCTTAATCGCCTTCTTAAAGGTTTGTTCGGCCAGAGCTGGCTCACCCTCTAATTGGTAAAGCCTGGCTAAGGTTTCCATCGCCTCAGGAGAGTTTTTATCTATCTCACCAGCCTTGCGCAAATGATGACGGGCCGATTCCCGATTACCTTTTTCAATATATCCCTGTGCCAATTTAATATGTAATTCCAACGACTTTGCTGTATCCACGTGACGATTTGGTTTTGCAGAATTCCCTTTCCCTTCAGAAACACAACCTACAAGCAGCGTGATCGAAATAACGGATATCAAAACCAGTTGCAGCAATTTTAGGAATTTATTCATTTGCACTGTCGAGACCTTTAATTTGGAATTATTGGTTAACAATCTTCACTGCTTGCACTTCATCAAATTGCGCACGATAGCGTTCGCTGCGACGAGTCACATCATTCACCTGGCCCGCCAATTGACCACAAGCTGCGTCAATATCATCACCACGGGTTGTGCGTACGGTAGTGATGTAGCCCTCTTCCATTAAAATGTCCTGAAATTTACGCAGCGCGTTATTACTAACGCGCTTGTAGTTCGACAAATTAAAGGGATTAAACGGGATCAGATTTATTTTAACTGGTACATCGCGCAGTAATTCTGCCAACTCGCGGGCATGATGGGGTCGATCATTAACCTGATCAATCAACGTGTATTCGATAGTAATTTTTCGATGAGTATCAGGCATTGCTGATATGTAGCGCTTGGCAGAGTCTAGCAACATCGCAATAGGATATTTACGATTAATGGGCACTAGCACATTGCGCAATTCGTCGTTAGGCGCATGCAATGAAATAGCAAGGCAGGCATCGGTATATTGGCTCAGTCGATCCAACTGCGGTACCACGCCCGAGGTACTTAAAGTAACGCGGCGCTTTGAAATACCATACGCATTGTCATGCATCATCAAATTCATGGAATCGACAACATTGTCGAAGTTGAGCAAGGGTTCACCCATGCCCATCATTACCACATTGGTGACTTTGCGAGGGCCGTTAGCTTGCAGTTGACCGAAGGATTTAGCTGCGATCCATACTTGGCCAATAATCTCTGCCGCTGTTAAATCGCGGTTGAAACCCTGCTTACCGGTCGCACAGAAACTGCAATCCAATGAACAACCCACTTGCGATGACACACACAAGGTGCCGCGATCACCATCGGGAATAAACACGGTTTCGATAACATTATTGCCGCTGACACGAATCAAAAATTTACGGGTGCCGTCTGCGGAATCAAATTGTTGAACCACTTCCGGCATACGAATTTCAGCAATGTTTTTCAACTTTGCGCGCAAGTCCTTGCTGACGTTAGTCATATCATCAAAGTTGTCTGCTCCAAGCTGATGAATCCATTTCATGACTTGAATTGCGCGAAATTTTTTCTCGCCAATAGATTCAAAAAAGGCCACGAGCTTGGCTTCTGGCAAGCCCAACAAGTTCATTTTGGCAGAGCCCTCTGCAACCTCCGTCACTGTAGGAGAAGTGGATATTTCAGTCATGGCTCAATACCTGTGAACAACGTTGAGAATTACAATTAATTAACGAATGACAACTTCATTGCTGGCAAAAAAATAAGCAATTTCACGCGCGGCCGATGTCGGAGAATCTGATCCATGCACCGCATTGACCTGGATGCTGGTAGCGAAATCTGCACGAATGGTACCAGGAGCTGCTTTCGCAGGATCAGTCACGCCCATCAGCTCGCGATTAGCGGTGATAGCACTCTCGCCAGACAACACCTGCACAACAACAGGACCTGAGGTCATAAAATTAACCAGACCTTCAAAAAATGGACGCTCTTTATGCTCAGCATAAAAGCCTTCTGCCTGCGCGCGGCTCAATAGCATCATACGCTGGGCAACAATTTTCAGACCCGCTTTCTCAAAACGGGAAACGATTTCGCCGATATGATTATTGCCAACCGCATCAGGTTTAATAATGGACAAAGTTTGTTCAACAGCCATGGAATGCTCCGTACGTAATTTCCGGTTACTAAAGGCTCAGTTTGCCGCTTGAAGCGGATTCATGCCCACAAAATACAAAACCCGCGAATTATACGCGGGTTTACATTATTTTTATATCCTAGCTATTTGATTAATAAACAAAATCGGCTATCGCCCGGATCGACCACACATCATCTTCAGGTCGAACCTAATTAGTACTACCCGCACGGTCCTGGATACGCCTTACCATCGCTTTAAGGCCATTGCCCCGAGTAGAGCTAAGGTGCTGTAACAAATCCAACTTGGTGAAATAAGCGTCAATATCGAAAGCCAGAATCTCGCCAGGGGTTTTACCATTAAAGGCCGCCAGTACCACTCCAAGCAACCCTTTAACGATAAAAGCATCGCTATCGGCCTGAAAAAAAAGCTTGCCCGCGCGCCATTCGTCCACCAACCAAACCTGACTTTGGCAGCCACGCACCAGATATTCGTCCGTACGAAGAGCGGAATCCATCGTAGGCAGCTCTTTGCCAAGATCAATAATGTACTTATAACGCTCTTCCCAGTTATCAAAAAAACCAAGGCTATCGATAATGTCGTCGGCCGTTACATCTATACCAAATTGGGTCATCAAGCTTCTCAATATGTGCGATCAATAAAACATGCCGGTTTGGAGCTGCGCTTCTTCGCTCATCATGTGGCGGTGCCATGGTGGATCAAACACCAGCTCCACCTTAACGGCTTTAACGTTGGGGACTTTTCGCACCCGATATTCCACATCGCCCACTAGCACCGGCCCCATACCGCAAGCCGGGGCAGTTAAGGTCATCCGGATATTTACTTGCTTTGCAGCCTGATCAACCTGAACACTGTAAATCAGGCCAAGATTGACGAGATCCACCGGAATTTCGGGGTCGAACACCGTACCTAACGCTTGCCAGACCTGATCTTCAATGATTTGGTCATCTACCGGCTCAGGAAAATTAATTGTCTCGGATTCGAGCCCGAGTATATGCGCATCTGTACCATCTACACGCACCATCTGGCCATGATAGGTCAGGGTGTAATTGCCGCCCAGCGCCTGGGTGATAGTAACAAAGGTACCTTCGGGGATGGTCAATGGAGTGCCATCGGGAACTCGTCGCGCCGGGCAATCCGCCTGAGCCACCACCATACGTCTTTCAGACATAACAATTCTCTACACAAGGCGCCTTAGTTGACGCTAAAACTTTCACCACACCCACAATAATCTTTAACCCGGGGGTTATTGAATTTGAGCTGACGATTGACGCCCTCGGTTACGTAGTCGATTTCTGTACCACTTACAACCGATAAACTTTGTGCGTCAACTAACAACTCGACCCCCTCTTCTAACTGCAAATGCACATCATCAGCCTTGGCCTCATTGACCAAGTCAACAACGTACATCCAGCCAGTACAGCCGCTTTGTTTAACACTCAAGCGCACAGCTTTAGCGTTCGCGGCCGAACTTAATTGCCGCTTGAAATGAGCGGTAGCTGTGGGCGTCACCTGCACAGGTTGCTTCGGATCAAATGATGCAATACTCATAGCAGTCTCCAGAATTAACTCATTGCTCAGTAGAGCACTACTTGTTAAAGCTTCACCGATTAAACGAGAAAGGTTTTCGCTTTTTCTATCGCAGCAAACAGGCGATCGATTTCGTCAAAGGTGTTATAAAAACTAAAACTGGCGCGCACCGTACCCGGAATACCAAACTGATCCATGATGGGCTGGGCACAGTGATTTCCCGTGCGCACCGCAATGCCCTGCTTATCCAATAAAACACCCACATCGGCGGGATGCGCACCTTCCAGTAAAAAACTCATCACTGATGTTTTATGTGTGGCAGTCCCGACCAATTTCAATCCTGTTGTCGCGCGCGCCTTTTGTTCAGCATAAACAAGCAGTGCCTGCTCATGCTCTGCTGCTGCAACGCGATCAATGGAATTCAAATAATCAATTGCGGCACCAAGACCTATTGCACCTGCAATGTCTGGCGTACCCGCTTCGAATTTGTAAGGCAACTGATTAAAAGTCGTGCCTGAAAACGACACAGTTTCAATCATCTCGCCGCCACCTTGGTAAGGCGACATAGCGTTAAGTAAATCTTCCTTGCCAAATAAAACACCCAAACCGGTCGGGCCAAATAATTTATGCGCAGAAAACACATAAAAATCGCAATCGAGGCTTTGTACATCAACTGCCCAATGGCTTACTGCTTGCGCACCATCAATTAATACCCGCGCACCGACTGCATGTGCTAATGGAACAATTCTTTCTATAGGATTAATTGTGCCCATTGCATTGGATACATGCCCTACTGCAACCATTTTGACACGGGCATCCAACATGCTCTCGAATGCCGCCATGAGGATACTACCGTTGGCATCGACAGGAATTGGCTCAACTGTCGCGCCCATTGCCTGAGCAACCAATTGCCAAGGAACAATGTTCGAGTGGTGTTCCATCGCTGATACAAGAATGCGGTCACCCGACTGCAAATTCGCCCGACCCCAGGAGGCTGCAACCAGGTTGATACTCTCGGTAGTGCCACGCGTCCAAATAATCTGCTTGGCTGTTGGAGCATTTAAAAAAAGCGCAACTTTCTCACGCGCCGCCTCAAATTTTACCGTAGCACGATCAGCTAACGCATGGGCGCCGCGATGCACATTACTGTTGTCATTACGATAGTAATCACTGATTGCATCAATAACGGCATTAGGCTTTTGTGTCGTAGCCGCATTGTCGAGATACACCAATGGTTGCCCATTCACCTGCTGATGCAAAATAGGAAAATCAGCGCGAATTTTCTCCACGTTAAAATTTGGCATACTTGAACTCGCAGAGCTACTCATTCGCCAACTCCGCCAATGTGGCATCCGCTGCAATCAAACTTTCGTCACGCCCAAAAAGCTTGGCCAGACGAGGATACAAATAATCGTGCACAACTGGTTGGGCAATTTGTTCCAGCAGCTCATTAATGAACCCAAAGCTCAGCATTACATCCGCCTCGGCGCGCGAAAGGCCGCGGCTCTGCAAATAATAGCGAGCATTGCTATTTAATTGGCTGATGGTAGCGCCATGCGCACATTTCACATCGTCTGCATAAATTTCCAGTTCTGGCTTGGTATTTACCTCAGCCTTATTGGAGGTTAATAAATTTTTGTTGCTTAACTCTGCCAGAGTTTTTTGTGCATCCTGGTGAATATAAATACGGCCGTTAAAAATGGCCTGGGCCGAATCACCCACAATACCGCGAAATACTTCATTGGATGTGCAATGTGGAACCCAATGGCAAATATTGGTGTGATAATCCACCACCTGCTGGTTGCGCGGTAAATAAATACCTTGCAAATCCAGTTCTGCGCCCTGTCCCCGGTGATTTAATTGGTAATCAACGCGCATCAAGCTTGATCCCAACGCCAATGCGAATCCACGCAACCTGGCGTTACGTTGTAAATCCACATGCACCGCGCCTATGTGCTGAGCATGCTCCTCTTCCAAATTCAAACGATAGTGATGCAAATTAGCACCATCACCCAAATGAATTTCAGTCAACACATTTGCAAAACCATTCTGAACATCCGTAGTGGAAAAGTAATGTTCAATAATTTCAGCTTGGGAATTTTCATCCAACACTACTAGCAGGCGTTGATTATTAGCCGCAGCGACTGCAGTCACTATATTGACGATGTAAACCGGTTTTTCCAGACGCTGGTTGCGCGGTACATGAATTAAAACACCATCATCGAGCCAGGCATTACTAAGCGTCGCAAATAAATGTCGCTCACCCTCTACGATTTTTCCGAGATACTTTTCGATGAATGCCTGCTGCGCGGTATCAGCTTGTGAAAAACGGACCACAAACTCAGGCAAATTATTGGAAGACTTTTCATCCAGTACACCATTGATAAATACCAAGCGGAAGGCATCCAGCGGAATCAACTCTTCCTGCAAAGTTTTATCTAATAGAGGTTGTGACGACGAACCCCATGTATGGAGGACAGTTTTTTGCAAACCTTGCAAAGGAGTATATTTCCAGTGTTCCGTTTTACGTGTGGGCCAAGGTTGTGCAAGCCAGTCCGCTGCCGCCTTACTGCGCAGCGACTCCAACCAGGTTATTGGTTGCTGCAGCGCCGTTAGTCGTATTGCCTGATGCTGAAAATCACTCATGCTCACACTGCCTCATTTTCAAGCCAGGCATAGCCTTTTTCTTCCAGTTCCAGCGCTAACTCTTTGCCGCCGGTTTTTACGATGCGACCATTCGCCAACACATGTACGTAATCCGGCACAATATAATCAAGCAAGCGCTGGTAGTGGGTAACAACAATAAAACTGCGCTCGGGCGAACGCATCGCATTTACGCCATTGGCAACCACTTGCAACGCGTCTATGTCCAACCCGGAGTCTGTTTCATCGAGAATACATAGACTCGGTTCCAACAACATCATTTGCATAATTTCGTTGCGCTTCTTTTCGCCGCCAGAAAAACCTTCGTTAACACCGCGTTTCAAAAAAGCCTGATCAAGGCTTACGCGTTTACTGGTTTCACGTGCGAGTTTCATAAACTCAACCGCGGATAACTCTGGCTGGCCATGGTGCTTACGCTTGGCATCTACCGATGCCTTCAAAAATTCCATATTGCTGACGCCGGGAATTTCAACCGGATACTGAAACGCGAGAAATAAACCTTCACGTGCGCGCTCTTCAATTTCCAGTTCAAACAAGTCTTTGCCGTTGAACTCCACATTACCGCCAGTGACTTCATAGCCCTCGCGGCCCGACAACACATTACCCAATGTACTTTTGCCTGCACCGTTTGGCCCCATGATGGCGTGTACCTCGCCGGGCTTTACGATTAAATTTAAACCTTTAAGGATTTCTTTTTCTTCAACACGGGCAAACAAATCAGTAATGCGTAACATAAAATTTTTAGTCCGATAATTTTCTAACACGGTAAATTCAAAATTTTCTAATCGCCGACATTGGTAACAACCCAACGCTTAACCAACAGATCCTTCGAGGCTGACTTCCAATAGCTTTCCAGCTTCAACCGCAAACTCCATCGGCAACTCTTTAAATACTTCGCGACAGAAACCATTCACAATCATGGAGACGGCTTTTTCCGCATCCAAACCGCGCTGTTGGCAGAGGAACATTTGGTCCTCACTTACCTTTGATGTAGTCGCTTCATGCTCAATCACTGCACTCGGGTTTCTACTTTCGATATAAGGGAAAGTGTGTGCACCGCATTTATCACCAATTAACAATGAATCACATTGGGTGTAATTACGCGCGCCTTCGGCACCTGGATTAATGCGAACCAAGCCGCGATAGGCATTGGAACTCTTACCAGCAGAAATTCCCTTGGAAATAATTGTTGAGCGCGTATTTTTACCAATATGGATCATCTTGGTACCCGTATCAGCTTGCTGATAGTTATTGGTCAGCGCTACCGAATAGAATTCGCCCACACTATTGTCGCCACGCAAAATGCAGCTGGGATATTTCCAGGTAACAGCAGAACCGGTTTCCACTTGGGTCCAGGAAATTTTTGCGTTGGTATGGCACACACCACGCTTGGTTACAAAATTGTAAATTCCGCCCTTACCTTCTTCGTTTCCTGGATACCAATTCTGTACCGTCGAATATTTAATTTCGGCATTATCGAGCGCAATCAACTCAACCACGGCAGCATGCAATTGATTTTCGTCGCGCATAGGCGCTGTGCAGCCCTCAAGGTAACTCACATGGGAACCTTCATCGGCAATAATCAAAGTACGCTCAAATTGCCCGGTGTTTTGTTCATTGATACGAAAATAGGTAGACAGCTCCATCGGGCAACGCACACCTTTGGGGATGTATACAAAGGAACCATCGGAAAATACTGCAGAGTTTAGTGCAGCATAATAATTGTCTTTTTGCGGGACGACTGAACCTATATATTTTTTCACCAGTTCAGGATACTTATGCACGGCTTCGCTAATCGAGCAAAATATCACTCCGACTTCCAACAATTTTTCGCGGAAGGTGGTGACCACCGATACAGAATCAAACACGACATCCATCGCCACACCTGCAAGCGCCGCTTGCTCATGTAAAGGAATGCCGAGTTTTTCATAAGTGCGCAATAATTCCGGATCTACCTCAGCCAGGCTTTTTGGCTTTTCATCCATAGATTTAGGCGCTGAATAGTAAGAGACAGCCTGAAAATCGATATCGTCGTATTTCACGTGCGCCCATTCCGGCTCTGTCATTTCCAACCAGGATTGATAGGCTTTTAATCGCCATTCCAACAACCATTCTGGTTCATTTTTCTTGGCTGAAATAAAACGAATAACATCTTCGTTCAACCCTGGAGGAAGCGTTTCCGAATCGATAGCAGTATGAAAACCCGCTGCGTATTCTTTTTTGATGAGTTGTTCGACTTGTTCAGACATGGCTTTTACCTTTTTGCAGCTGGCAAGTGATAGACACTATGCCTTTTGCAGTTTGGCGATTACACCGCGCAGGTGCTCAATCGCGTATTCAATTTCGTCGGCAGTGGTATAACGGCCAATACTAAAACGCAGCGACGCTTGTGCTGCTTCATCGCTCAAGCCAATGGCTTTGAGCACATAACTGGGTGACATACTCGCGGAGTTGCATGCAGAGCCACTGGAAATTGCCAAATCGCGCAACGAGAGCAATAACATCTCGCCATCTGCATTACCAAATGCAACATTTAAAATACCGCTTACACAATCAGTTGCAGAACCATTGCGCCTAATCCCAGGCAAATCAGCAATGCCTTGCCATAAACGATCGCGTATATTCCCAATGCGTTCACGGTCACTCACGAGCTGGCCCATAGCCAATTTCGCCGCCGCCCCCATTCCTACCAACTGATGGGTAGGCAATGTTCCGGAGCGCATACCCCGTTCATGGCCACCGCCATGAATCTGCGCCGCGATTTTTACATCGCCAGCGCGACGGACATAAAGCGCACCGATTCCTTTAGGCCCGTAAAACTTGTGTGCAGAGAGCGACAGCAGATCGACACCGAGGGACTTAACATCAACAGAGATTTTCCCTACGCTTTGCGCAGCATCGCAGTGCAACAAGATACCGCGCGTTTTACAGATTTCAGCGAAGCTTTTGATATCGTTAATGCAGCCCAATTCGTTGTTCGTCTGCATAATGCTGACCAAAAAAGTATCTTCTTGCAGCGCAGCAACCAGAGTTTCAGCAGAGATGATTCCTTCATGGGAAGGTTGCAAGCGGGTGACGCGAAAACCTTGGGATTCCAGCCAACCCGCCGGATCGAGCACCGCTTTATGCTCAATCGCAGAAACAATTAGATGGCCACCAGTTCCATGTTGTACACGATAGGCTTCAGCAGCACCCTTGAGTGCAAGATTGTTTGCTTCAGTTGCGCCACTGGTCCAGACAATTTCTCGCGGGTCCGCATTGATCAGCGCAGCAACCTGCGCGCGAGCCTCTTCGACCAGCTCTTCAGCCTGCCATCCATAAAGATGTGAACGGGAAGCAGGGTTCGCGAAGTTGCCGTCCAATGTAAGGCACTCAACCATACTTGCAGCCACTTCAGGAGCAACAGGTGTAGTCGCGGCATAATCTAGATAAATGGGCTTGCGCAAAACAGAAATACCTTAACGGTGAAAAACAACATACTAAAAAGGCTTAACTACAGAGATTACACAATCTCACTGACCGCAATATGTGTTTCGTCCTTTTGCATCGTCACTCGCAAATCCTGACGCTGACGAACCGCCTGAATATCGTTGCGAGCAACCAAATCAGCGAGGGTAATATCACTCAAAAATTGATGTATTTGCGCGCTTAAATCTTCCCACAAATGATGGGTTAAACAGACTTCTCCCACGTGGCAATTGCCCTTGCCTTCGCATCGGGTCGCATCCAGAGATTCGCTTACCGCATCCACAACTTGGGCAATAGAAATATCCGCAGTACTGGTCATCAAACGATAACCACCACCAGGACCACGCACACTTTTTACCAATTTGAAATGGCGCAAACGTGCAAATAACTGCTCAAGATATGAAAGGGATATGCCTTGGCGCGCAGAAATATCCGCCAAACTGACCGGTCCGTCATCATTGTGC
Organism: Cellvibrio sp.; assembly: GCA_035481425.1. Taxonomy (GTDB): domain Bacteria; phylum Pseudomonadota; class Gammaproteobacteria; order Pseudomonadales; family Cellvibrionaceae; genus Cellvibrio. The sequence goes on from DATIGS010000094.1 coordinate 31,813, forward strand.
AGCGCCAAATCGAGCATGGCGGTGACGGCATAGCGGCCTTTGGTTGTAAGTCTCATAGCGGAGAAACCTCGCTGCAAATCCCGGAATCATGCATTGTCGCAAACTAGCAATAACACTCAAATGTAGGCGCGACGCCAATTCCGAGTATTTTACTCAAGTATTTATCTTTTTCCAACGCCCAAACCAATCGCAGCAACCATTGCCTGCATCTGTACGGCTATTCGGCCGTTTTATCGCCTTTCGTCAGCTCGCGCATGGACTCCAAACCGGGCTTGAGACCAAACTTTTGCATCGCCTTGCCGCTGTAGTGGATATAATTCTGCACCGCAGTCAGCACACCGCGCAGGATGTTCAATTCCATCTGATCCATGCGCACGCGGTTATAGAGGCGACGCAGACGAGTCATGGTTTGCTTGGGATTATCGCGATCCAGAAAATTCAACTCAGCAAGCGTTTCCTCAAGATGCTCGTAGTAGGTTTCCATCGCCTGAGCTTCGACTGGCGGCATATCCCACTGGTGCTGCGGCAGTGTATTTCCCTCAACAGCCTGCAAATAAGCCATGCGCACTTCATAGGTAATAACCTGGACCGCAGTGGCCAGATTCAGTGAGCTGTAATCGGGATTGGCCGGGATATGTACGTGGTAATTACATTTATGTAATTCTTCATTGGTCAGACCACGATCTTCACGTCCGAAAACTATCGCTACCTCATGGTTACCCGCTTCCGCCCAGACACTTTCGCCACACTGGCGCGGATCCAATAATGGCCAGGGGATACGGCGTTCGCGAGCACTGGTCCCCACTACCAGACTGCACCCGGCAATAGCCTCATCCAGCGTCTCGACGACGACCGCATCATCCAACACATCGGTCGCGCCAGCCGAACGCCATACAGCCTTGTCAGATGGATACTCCTGCGGTGCCACCAGATAAAGGCGTGACAACCCCATGTTTTTCATCGCTCGTGCTGTACCGCCAATATTGCCCGGGTGGCTGGTGTTGACCAAAACGATACGAATATTGGCAAAAGGTTGAGTTGACATAAGCAAATCTCGGCGACAAATAAGGAAGTGACAAACAAGGATGAGGCAAAAAGGCGCGCAGTATACAGTCAACTATCACTAGCCTCTAGTGAGGACTTGCGGCTATAATTCGCGCCCTTGGCGAGAGGTGTGATGCAAAAAAATTGCTTGAACCGCCTGCGGCCCCGCTCTTTTACAATCCCGACCCCTGAATTAGTGCTATCTAATCGATACGATCTAATTGCTTGATTAGCATTGGCTTTTTACTTCTAGCTTACTGAATTGGTACTCTATGGAACCCATGTTGACTATTGCTCTGCGCGCTGGGCGCAAAGCTGCCGAGCTGATTGAACGCGCTTTTGAACGCGTTGACCTATTAACGATCGAAACCAAAAGCCGCAACGACTATGTCACCGAAGTCGACAAAGCCGCCGAAAAAGAAATTATCTACCATCTCCGTAAAGCCTATCCCGATCACAGCATTCGCGGTGAAGAAGGCGGACACCAACCCGGCAAAAATACCGATTACGAGTGGATTATTGACCCCCTCGATGGCACTACCAACTTCATTCACGGGGTTCCTCACTTCTCCATCTCCATCGCTTGCAAATACAAAGGCCAGATTGAACACGCCGTTGTTATTGACCCTATCAAACGCGAAGAATTTACTGCCAGCCGGGGCCGCGGTGCCGCACTCAATGGCCGTCGTATCCGTGTATCTACCAGACGCAGCCTTGAAGGTGCACTGATCGGTACCGGCATCCCCTTTAGCGGTTACGCGCTTGAACACATCAACCCATACCTCACCTGTGTGCAAGAAATTGCAGGACAAACTTCAGGGATCCGCCGCTGCGGTTCGGCCGCGTTGGATTTAGCCTATGTTGCATCAGGCCGTTTTGATGCTTTCTGGGAAATGAATTTAAACGAATGGGATATTGCTGGCGGTATTTTGTTAGTGAAAGAAGCTGGCGGGTTGATCAGCGACTTTAATGGCGGCGGCGACTATCTGGAAACCGGCCACATCGTATGCGGCTCACCTAAAGTGTTTAAGCCCATATTGCAAATCGTGCAAAAAAATCTTGGTCACCTGAAATAAGATTTAATCCGGGACAGATAAAAAAACGGCGAGCATAGCTCGCCGTTTTTTTATCTTCCCTACGAAGCCAAATTGCACATTTACAACAAGCTGCGCACATAAGCTGCAAGTAATTGGGGGTCGTTACTTTTGGCCAATTCAGCTGGCAACTTTTTAACATGCCAAATAACAGTCCACTCCAGATGCTCTGTCGGCGCCAACGCGACTGATGCACCCTGCTGTTTCATCTCAATAAAAATATGCTCAACGTGCGCGAATATTTCTATTTCTCGCTCACCCGCAGCTATTGCCGCAGGTGGATTATCAGCGAACTCCTTAACCAACAAATACCCTTTGTCCACATAAGCAAACCATCCCTCTTTGCCATCCTGCATCACCTTGTGATGGTCGGTGCGGATTTTCTTTGCATCATACTGGTACCACGTTAGCCCACCGATGCTTTGAACATCCAAAGGATAAAAAATACCGCTGGTGGCATCTGTATCTCCACTCGGATAAAACAATTCACCCGATGGTGGCAAACGAGTCACTTCCAGTGGCGCCACATTTTTTTCGTGATCACTGTGATTGGTAATACGGTAGGTAATAGCAATACGGTCATCGCCAGCAGGGAAATAGGTTTTGGTAAATTGATAACCGGTTTTTTTATCGATATCACTCGTCAACACCAAGCGATCTTCATTTGAACCCAAGCTGTAGGGCTTGCTGTCGAGTGTATCGATAGGAGGCCAATTCCATTCCGATTGTGGACTCGACCAAAAAACGGTTCCCCAGTCGGTAATTTTGCTTTGATCGGCATCAGTTACCAAAAACTCATGTCCATCATAGGTTAGGGAGGATATACGGCCAGCGACATTGGGCATAATCTCCATTCGGAGCTTGTCCTGCTTAAGATGCAAACGGGAACCATCCTGCTTACAAAATACCGGCAGTTGCTCTGCCTGTTTGGATTTGCCACACCCGAACAAAGCCACTGAAATGGCCAGGAATGCGATCAGGGAATAGCGTCTACTCATTTGTCTATCTTAATCCTCTAGCAGCATGCTGGCCGCCATTAGGGTTGTCCCTCTCAGGGCATAGTAAGGGTTTTTGCAGGATTCCAGTGTACCCACTTTTGGTGGGAGCGACCATTTGCCATGAGGTAAAGCCTAGTAAAGCAAAGTAAATAACTTGCGCTGGAATTCAATCGCCAGCGGGTCTGCTTTGCCCAGCGCTGCGACAATCGCAGTGAAAGTTTTGCGTGCCTCGCCCTCAGCAAAATTGCGGTCACTGCGAATAATGTCCAGCAAGTGCTCCAATGCAAACCGATGCTGCGCCTCTTGGTGATACTGTAAAGCCAGCTGATATCGTACCGTTAAATCCAGTGGTGCCTTGGCATAAGCGGCTTCAAGCGCTGCCAACTCCGGAGTTTTGTCCGCTTGTTTTTTCAAGGCAACTTGCGCCAGCAGCTGCTCGTAATGCAGATCCTGATCCGCCATTTTTATTGTTGCCAAAACTGCTTCTGCGTTATCGATCCGATTAAGTTCTATGTGGCATTGCGCCATCAATAACGCGATACTCGCTAGCTGTTGTGACGCATCATAGGCTTGGCGCAAGAGCGGCAATGCCTCGGTAAAATTTCCGGCGGCCATTAGCGCTTGTGCTTGATTCAGTGGCGCCTCCCAAGGCTTGGGCAGATATTTGGCCAAGACTTCACGCACTTGCACCTCCGGCAGCGCTCCAGCAAAGCCATCAACAGGTTGGCCATTTTGCATAATCATGACGGTAGGTAAACTGCGCACACCAAATTGCGATGAGATCATTTGTTGATCATCCGCATTCACTTTGGCGAGCAAAAAAGCGCCGGCATATTCATTGGCCAGCTTTTCCAAAATGGGCATCAAATTTTTACACGGACCACACCAATCCGCCCAGAAATCAATTACCACCGGGCGATTAAAAGACTCATCGATCAAAAACTGTTGGGCGTTATCGAGGGTAATATCCACAATAGCCATCAGAGGTGTGTTCATTTCAATTACTCCATTTCACGCAAGTTAATTGCAATACTGTCCGATGCAGTGGACACATAGGCAATCGACTCAGTAATTGTCACAGTAAGATTCATGGTTTTATCGGCAAGCGCAGATAACGCCTGCAATTCATCGGCAGCAAAGTAATGAATGCTAACTTTCGGTAAAGCGCGAATAGCCGCGCTATTGGTTTTCCACCAAACATCCATTCCACGTCCGTAGCAAAACACTTTGACCGTTTGCGATTGCCCCGAGGCCTTTTTCAGGCGATCCGGGGCCGGTTGCCCTACTTCAATCCACTCAAGGATAGTGCCGTTATCATGCTTTAACCATAAATCCGGCTCCTCCATAGAAGACAAGCCTTTGGTGAAGGTTAAATTTTCCGCAGCGCGATAACAAAAAGCTAGAATACGCACCATCATGCGCTCGATAGTCTCGGACGGATGCAAAGCAATTGTTAGATTAAAATCGCCAAACACATTGCGATCCATATCCGACAAACTCAGGTTCGCTTTATAAATAGTTGCCTTCACTGCCACAATTTTTCTCACTTAATTAAAGCCAAACAATGCCCGATACTTCTTTTGAAATACCGCAAAAATTCGAATTCATCGTCACTAAAGCCGAGCAAACTGCGTTGGAATTACTGGCCGAAGGTACAGGCCTGTCCAAGCAGCGCATTAAAGATGCCATGAACAAAGGCGCAGTCTGGTGGACACTCAAAGGTAAAACCCTGCGTTTGCGTCGCGCAACCAAAGTGCTTCACAAAGGGTCCAGGATCCAGTTTTTTTACGATGAGCAAGTGCTCGCACGCAAACCTGAAAGCGCCAGCCTGGTATATGACGGAACTCATTATAGTATTTGGTTCAAACCCGCCGGCATGCTTTCACAGGGATCACAATGGGGCGACCACTGTAGCATTTTACGGTGGGTTGAAGTGAATGGACAAACAAATGCGAGGCAAGGTCAACGCGAATGTTTTTTGGTGCATCGTTTGGATGCGGATGCAATGGGGTTAATTATCCTTGCGCACGATAGCCAAAGTGCTGCGAAATTATCCGCTCTGTTTCAAGCGCGCGACATGCGCAAGTATTATCAAGCCTGGGTAACAGGCGATTGCGATGTACCTGCAACCGGCCTAACAATAAACAATGAGCTGGACGGCAAATCTGCCATCACCCACATTAAAAAAGTTCGTGCCGAAAATAACAAGACGCTGCTGGATATTCACATAGAAACAGGTCGCAAACACCAGATTCGCCGCCATCTCGCCAGCATCGGCCACCCGATTTTGGGAGACAAACTTTATGGCACAAAATCCAGTTCAGGCCTTCAACTGCTGGCTTATCGACTTGAATTTATTTGCCCCATTAGCAAGCAGCAAGTGCGTGTGGAGCTACCGCAAGAACTGCAATTCGTTTAGAAAGAAATAAATTCGGTATCCCGATAAGTAAAAAAACCTCGTCAGTTTCAGTGGCGAGGTTTTTCCAGTTTCCTGTTACAGACACACAGGATTAATCATCTGAAATTTCAATATCCGGCATTGATTGGTTATCGCGGTTTTGCTGCACAGCATCCATCAACTTGCGCGCAATTGTCCGGTATTTTTGACTGATTGGTGATGCAGGATCGGCGGCAACCGAAGGTTTGCCCTGATCGGCATCAGCGCGAATCGAGAATGCCAGAGGTAGAGAACCCAGCAATTCCGTTTGGTAATCGCGTGCTATACGTTCACCACCACCCTCACCAAAAATATGCTCTTCATGGCCACAATTCGAACAAATGTGAATCGCCATATTTTCAATCACACCTAAAATTGGCACGTTCACCTTGCGAAACATTTCTATGCCTTTTTTAGCATCCAGCAACGCAATATCCTGTGGCGTGGTGACAATTACTGCTCCTGTCACAGGCACCTTCTGCGCGAGTGTGATCTGAATATCTCCGGTGCCCGGCGGCATATCAATTATTAAATAATCCAGATTATCCCAGCGGGTCTGCATGAGTAATTGTTGTAGTGCGCCGGTCGCCATTGGGCCGCGCCACAACATAGGAGTCTCTTCAGTAACCAGATACCCCATAGAAATAGATTGGATACCATGAGCATTGATAGGAACCATTTGCTGCTTGCCCTGCTCGCCCACAATTTCCGGGCGGCGCTGGCCCACACCCAGCATTTGGGGCTGACTTGGGCCGTAAATATCAGCGTCGAGGATACCAACGCGAGCACCTTCTGCAGCCAGGGCCAAAGCAAGATTGACCGATGTAGTTGATTTGCCTACCCCACCCTTCCCCGACGCTACAGCAATAATATTTTTAACCTGAGGGATGGCTTGGGCATGCGCTGAATGTTGATGTGTCGTCATGTATAACCTCTACAAACTATTTAGCTTCGATTTCGAGACTGGAAATTGGCTGCACCCTAACAAAAAAGGGTGCCCTATGGCACCCTTTTTATTTCTTGCTGATTCGCCGGCCTGCCTAATTGGCTTCGGCCAAATGTTCCAGGTTCTCGCGATCATGTTGATGATCTTTCGCAAGCAACATGTAAACAGAAGGCAATACAAACAAGGTGAAGAATGTTCCTATCGTCATGCCCAGCACCAATACGATACCAATAGCGTTGCGCGCTTCAGCTCCCGCACCCGCAGCAAAAATCAAGGGCGTATGGCCTGCAATAGTCGCCACACTGGTCATCATCACCGGGCGCAAACGCAGCGACGAGGCTTCGCGGATCGCGTCCAACTTGGCCATTCCCTCTTCTTGCAGTTTATTAGCAAACTCCACCACCAGAATACCGTTACGCGCGATCAAGCCCATCAAAGTAACCAAACCGACCTGCGAATAAATATTGAGCGTACTGGTAAAGCCATTGGTGAAGAACGGGATCGGCATTGGAATTTTGAGGAAAGTAAACAACAAGGCTCCGAACATTGCCAAAGGCACGGATCCGGCAAGAATCACCAATGGATCGCGGAAGCTATTGTATTGCGCCGCCAACACCAAAAAGATCATCAATACCGCCATCAGGAATGCCGGCAAAAAGGTATTTCCCTCACGAATCAGCTGACGCGACTCACCGGTGTAATCAATGGTGTAGTTTTTCGGCAGAATCTTGCGTGCTTCCGTTTCGACATAAGCCAATGCCTCACCCAAGGGCACTCCGGGCACACCACTAATCTTGACCGCATTCAACTGCTGCATACGGTTAATCGTACGCGGCTCGGTGGAGTGGCTAATTGAAGCGACCTGATCAAGACGAATCAAATTGCCGTCCGGCCCGGTTACATACAGATTACCCAGATCATCCGGGCTCAGACGATCCACACGTTTGACCTGCGGAATCACTTTGTAGCTTTGGCCTGCCATGTTGAAGCGGTTGACATAACCACCGCCTAACAACGTACCCACATCATTGGTCACGGTTTGCAAATCGAGCCCCAGATCGGCAACTCGCTCACGGTCAATTTTGAGGGTGTACTCGGGCTGGTCCACTTTTACATCCAGCGTCTGGAAGTAAAACTTGCCTGACTTCATCATGATGTCTTGCACCTTCAGCGCATACTCATAAATCTCTTTGATGCTACCAGTGGATGCCAACACAATTTCAACCGGGAACTGTCCGCCACCTGGCAATGCAGGTGGAGTAATTGGCAAAATTTTCACACCAGAGATGCTTGCCAGCTTCTGCTGGACCTCAGGCATGATCTGGAACACATCGCGGTCGCGCTCATTCCACGGTTTGGTCACCATGCCGGAGAATCCTGTGGTTGGCATAGTCAACTGGAAGGTAAAGTCGGTCTCGGGCACACTCAAGAAAGCTTCATTGACTTGCTTGCCATAAAAGGATGCCTGATCAACTGTCGAGTTTGCCTGTGAATCAACAATCCCGAAAATAACCCCTTGGTCTTCGGTGGGTGCCAATTCTTTCGGCGACATGTTGTACAACGGAAAACACAACAAAGTGATACCGATCCAGAAAATATAGACGCCCATACGATTTTGCAAACTGGTCGCCAGAGTACGGCCATACCACTCCCGAAAACGCTCGAATGGTTTTTCCAGTGGCGCCTTCAAACCGGTGTGTGGTTTCAGCATGCGCGAGCCCAGCATAGGCGACAAGGTAATCGCCACAATGGCAGATATAGTCACAGCACCCGCAAGCGTAATCGCAAATTCGCGGAACAAGGAACCAATCAAACCACCTTGCAAACCAATTGGGATGTACACAGACGCCAAGGTCACCGTCATCGCCAAAATCGGGCCAGCCAACTCGCGAGCAGACACAATCGCCGCCTGGAAAGGCTTCATTCCATCCTGAATATGACGCTCGATGTTTTCGACCATAACAATCGCATCATCCACCACCAAACCTACGCAAAGTACGATCGACAGCAATGTCAGCAAATTTAGCGAGAAGCCACATATTTGCATAATAAACAGCGCGCCCACGAGCGATAACGGAATAGCCAGCACGGGAATAATGACGGAGCGGCTAAACCCGAGAAACAGGAAAATCACGATCACAATAATGAGCAGCGTTTCTGTAAGCGTTTTGATTACTTCATGAATTGCTGCATCAATATACGCCGTTGAGTCATAGGCAACCGTAGCCGACAAACCAGTAGGCAATTCTGCTTTGATTGCCTCCATCTCTTTATTAACTGCCTTCATTACATCGAGCGCGTTTGCATTCGGGGCAACCCATACCCCCATGAACACCGCCGTGTCACCCGAATAGTTCACCACCGTATCGTAATTTTCTGCACCCAGGGCGACGTCGGCGATATCGCTTAAACGGATAATCCCGTCTGGCGAGTTGCGCACAATCAGCTGCTTAAATTCCTCAACACTTTTGATGTCTGTATCCGCACGTAAATTTACCTGCGTATAAGAGCCGCGGGTTTGCCCGACGGCGGCCTGGACATTGTTAGCCGCTAGCGCAGCGCGAACCTGCACGGGCGTGACATTCAGTGCAGCCATGCGCTCCGGCTTTAACCAAATACGCATTGCAAAGGTTCTACCACCCAGTACATCCGCTTTTTGCACACCGGCAACTGCAATTAAACGTGGTTGAATTGAACGGGTTAAAAAGTCAGTGATTTGGTTTTGCTCAAGGATTTCCGAACTGAAACTAATATAAGCCGCTGCGAATTGGGAATCAGCCGCTTCGATCCGGATAGCGGGAACTTCGGCTTCGGGCGGCAAATCGCCGCGGACCTGATTCACCTTGGCGGAGATTTCCGTCATGGCTTTCAGTGGATCATAGTTCAAACGCAAATGGGCAGTGACGGTCGACATCCCCATCGCACTTTGCGATTCGATGTAGTCAATACCACCCGCAGACGCAATGGCGCGCTCAATTGGAGTCGTAATAAAACCGCGCACCAAGTCGGCGTTAGCGCCAACGTAAACGGTATTGATGATAATCACGGAGATATCACTGCGCGGGTATTGACGTACAGTCAGGTTAGTTCCTGCCTGTATCCCCAGAATCAAAATCAGCAGGCTCACGACAATCGCGAGAACCGGCTTTTTAATAAATACATCAGTAAATTTCATAAGTTAGGCTCATTGGCTTTTTGGCTTATGGTGAAAAACCGGACTGAAAATCAGGCCGGCACGCTGGATAAAAACGCCATTAACTATCAGATGGCGTTGGTTCCAACTTGAATTCAGGTGTCGGCAATTGACCAACGGTTACAGCTTGGCCATTGAGCAACTTGAAAGCGCCTGCACTTGCTACAAGCTCACCCGCCTTCAACCCATCAACAATTTCAACAAAATCGCCACGCACCTTGCCTAAACGAACAAATTGCTGACGTGCCTTGTGTGTCCCTTCTTTTTCACCGGGCTCAATCACAAATACGGTGTCACCGAAGGGCGCGTAGATAACGGCGGTAGCTGGCACTGCCAATACTTCTTGTGGATTCGATAAGGTCACTGTCGTTTCAACAGCCATGCCAGGAATTAATTGGTTATCTACATTCGCCAGATAAGACTCAACCAACGCATTGCGTGTCAGTGAATTAATTTCTGCGCCTATAGCGGTAATTTCACCCGAAATGGTAGCGTCGGAGCCATCGCCAACATTTACTTCAACGGGCAGACCACGGCTCATTTGCACCAGCCAAAATTGCGGAACAGGGAAATTAACGCGCACACTATTGGTTGCTTGCAAAGATACAATCTCACCGCCCACCTGCAGATCTTGCCCTAAATCCACCAAACGAATCCCCAGGCGTCCATCAAATGGCGCGCGCACCAGTTTTTTCTCCAGTGTCGCTTTTAAATCGGCAACATCGCCGCGCGCTGAGTCCATTTGTTGAATACCAGCATCCAATTCACTTTGAGATACAGTGTTGCGCTTACGCAATTCCACCAAGCGATCGTAATTGGATTTAGCCAAACGCAAACGCGCTTCTGCCGCGCTTAATTGCGCTTCTTCATTAGTGGATTCCTGAATCAGGATTACAGTACCGCGCTTCACCTGCTCACCCGATTTGAAGCGAATTTCTTTCACTTTACCCGCCACTTCAGCAGTAACCGTGATCCCTTCAGATGCTTTTACCGTTCCCATCGCGGTATAGCTGTTTGGCCATTGTTGCATCTCTGCCGCAAAGGTACTGACCGTCTCTGAAGGTGGAGGAGTGTTTTCGCCGGCATTCACCATGGCGGCAATTTGACCACCCTTGATGCCGCCAACAATCAATACAATTCCTAGAAGGCTTGCCACAGCAATGCCGATTGATTTCGCACTATTCATAGATAAGAAGCCATTGAGAGGAGAGATAAGAGTCACTACAGAACTGCACAGGACATGCGAAGGGAGGGCGATAAATCGACGGCATCCCAACCATAACTTCGGTATTTTTCAGCCGAAGAATTGTTGCACAGTCACTCGCTAAAACCAAAACTAACAAGTGTCACAAAACGTAAATTCGGTCTAATTGACTTGACCATTAAAACCTTGCCGACCATTTGGTCGGTCGGCAAATAATATTCCCTTTTCATTCATTGTCCAATGAATTGTTAGACATAACATAAAGTTATGACATTCATCATTCATGCACCGCTATTTTCCACACGCGACCGCCGAATGTTGTCAGGAGATAAGCTACAGTCAAATCGGTGCAGAGGATAGGATTTAATAATAAGTCTGTTAGCATTTGCGCTCTTTCGATCAATTTAAGGATTGTTTATGACCTGGGCACCTCATGTCACTGTCGCCACTATTATTGAACGCGATGATCGCTTTTTAATGGTCTACGAAGAGGCCGATGGTAGAAACGTATACAACCAACCTGCTGGTCATTTGGACCCTAACGAAACACTCAAAGAAGCAGCGATTCGCGAAACCCTGGAAGAAACAGGATGGACGGTGGAGCTAACCGGTGTAGTCGGTGTGAATTTATATACAGCACCAACCAACGGCATCACCTATTTCCGTACCACATTTATCGCCACCCCGCTTAGCCATGACCCCGACTATAAATTGGATACCGGCATCATTGATGCGGTCTGGCTCACCTATGAAGAGTTGCTCGCGCGCAAGGACCAATTGCGTAGCCCAATGACATTGCAAATCGTTGAAGAATACCGCGCCGGACGCCGCTTTCCGCTCAATGTTGTGGGCGATGATGCCAGCTAAGGTAGCCGTGACGGACTCAGGCGGGTAAAATGCTCGCCTTTCCCTTTCCCAGCAGTTGTTCCTTATGTCAGACGCTATTCCCGCCTCAGGCTCATCGATAGTCACGGGCCAAAAAGTTATCGTTGGAATGTCCGGCGGTGTTGATTCCTCTGTCTCTGCCCTACTCCTGAAGCAACAGGGTTATCAGGTAGAAGGCCTTTTCATGAAGAACTGGGACGAAGATGACGGAACTGAATATTGCACCGCCAAGGCGGACCTGGCTGACGCCGAGATGGTCTGCGAACGCATCGGCATCAAGTTACACACTGCTAACTTCGCGGCTGAGTACTGGGATAATGTGTTTGAACATTTCCTCGAAGAATACAAGGCCGGACGCACACCCAATCCGGATATCCTCTGCAATCGCGAAATTAAATTCAAAGTTTTTATGGAATATGCGCGCATGCTCGGTGGCGAATTAATTGCCACTGGTCACTATGTACGCCGTGCAGACCACGATGGTCATGCTTATCTGCTGAAAGGCCTTGATCCCAATAAAGACCAAAGCTATTTCTTGCATGCCGTAGGCGAAGCCGAATTTGCGAAATCACTGTTTCCTGTGGGGGAATTGGAAAAGCCGGAGGTTCGCCGTATTGCGGAAGAACACGGTTTAATTACCCACAACAAAAAAGACAGCACCGGTATTTGTTTTATTGGCGAACGCCGCTTTAAAGATTTTTTACAGCAATATTTGCCTGCACAGCCCGGCCAAATCCAGACACCCGATGGCAACGTTATTGGCGAGCATATGGGGTTGATGTATCACACCATTGGCCAGCGCCAGGGTTTAGGGATTGGCGGAGTAAAAGGTGCCAATGAAGAACCCTGGTTTGTTGCGCAAAAAGATTTGGCGCGCAATGTTTTGGTTGTGGTGCAAGGTGACCATCCGCTGCTGTATACCAATCACCTGATCGCCCAACAGCCCCATTGGATTAATGGCAACCCGCCCTCATCTAGCTTTACGTGCAAGGCCAAAACCCGTTATCGCCAGCCGGATCAGGATTGCGTAGTAACGCAATTGGCCAATGGCACTTTGGATGTAAGTTTCGAGCAATCACAGCGCGCAATTACACCCGGCCAATCTGTGGTGTTTTACCAGGGTGACATCTGCCTCGGCGGTGCGGTTATCGAATCAACCGACAATCGTTAATTGATAGACGATCGTTAATTGATCGACAATCCCTTAAAACCGGTAACTTCCTTAAATTAAGCAGTTGAGAGATATTCGCGTGAGTAAGAACTGGCAAGATATTACCCTCGCCCTCGCAGGCGTATTTCAAGCAACGGCGCTGGTTGAGCAAGTTGCGAAAACCGGCCACGTCCCGGCTGATGCGTACAAGTGCAGCATTGAAAGCATGCTCGACTTAAACCCGGAAAGTACACTTGCGGTGTACGGCGGTAATTTGGAAAACCTGCGCACCGGCCTGGAAGTGATGCGCGAACTATTGCGCCCCGGCTCGCAGAAATACCGCGAAACATTGCGCTATGGTTTAGGTGTTTTACACCTGCAGAAAAAACTCGCTGGCAGACGCGACATGTTGGGTGTTATCGGCAGCCGGTTGGAACAAGTCGCGCAACAAGCACAGCATTTTTCATCTACACACGAAAATGTCATCGCCAATTTAGGCACTCTTTATACCGAAACACTGAGCACCTTCCGTTTTCGCATTCAGGTCAATGGCGACTACAATTACCTGCAACAACAACGCATCGCCAATCAAATTCGTGCGCTATTACTCGCATCCATACGTTCAGCCATTTTGTGGCGTCAGGTTGGTGGTAACCGCCTCCAACTATTGTTCTATCGCAAGCACATCGCTGAGCAAGTCGATAACTTATTGCGCCGGATGTAATAGCTTCCACCGCACACAGAATTCGTATTTCATTTTCAACATTTCATCTTTAAACGAGAAGCACCATGGACAATTCATTTAACACACTCACCGCGCTGAATGCGGTATCTCCGGTTGATGGCCGCTACGGTAGTAAAACTGTTGCGCTGCGCAGCATTTTCAGCGAATTCGGTTTAATTCGTTTCCGGGTAGAAGTGGAAGTCCGCTGGTTACAACAACTCAGCCGCCTTGCTGGTGTACCTGAAGTGCCTGCTTTTAGCGCCGCAACCAACGCCGTGCTGGATAGCATCGTCGCTAACTTTAATGAAGCGGACGCGCAGGCGGTAAAAGATATCGAGCGCACCACTAATCACGATGTAAAAGCCGTTGAATATTTCCTCAAAAATAAATTTTCAGGCAATACCGAACTCGAAGCCGTATTGGAATTTGTGCACTTTGCTTGTACTTCCGAAGACATCAACAACCTGTCGCACGCATTGATGTTGCGCGAAGGCCGCAAAGTATTCCTGAAAGATGCTGAGGCCATTGTTGATGGCATTGCCAAACTGGCACACGATTATGCCGAAGATTCCATGCTCTCGCGCACCCATGGCCAAACCGCTTCGCCAACCACTGTTGGTAAAGAAATGGCAAACGTCGTCGCGCGTTTGCGTCGCCAAGTCAAAGCCGTAAAAGAAGTTGAACTGCTCGGCAAAATCAATGGCGCCGTGGGCAACTACAATGCTCACTTATCGGCTTACCCTGATGTAGATTGGCAAGCAAATGCGCAAGAATTTGTGGAGAGTTTAGGACTGAGCTGGAACCCCTATACCACCCAGATCGAACCGCACGATTATATCGCTGAATTATTTGATGCAATTGCACGTTTCAATACGATTGTGATCGATTTCGACCGCGATATATGGGGTTACATTTCTCTGGGTTACTTCAAGCAAAAAACCATTGCCGGCGAAGTGGGTTCATCCACCATGCCGCACAAAGTGAATCCAATCGATTTCGAAAACTCCGAAGGTAATCTGGGAATCGCCAATGCGATCTTCACTCACCTCGCGCAAAAATTGCCGATTTCCCGCTGGCAGCGTGACCTGACCGACTCAACCGTATTGCGCAATATGGGCGTTGGCTTTGGCTACGGCATGATTGCTTATGCATCTACCTTAAAAGGCATGGGCAAATTGGAAATCAACCGCACGCGTCTGGCAGAAGATTTGAATAACTCATGGGAAGTATTGGCTGAGCCAATCCAAACTATTATGCGTCGTTACAACGTTGCCGAACCCTATGAGAAATTAAAAGCGTTGACTCGCGGCCAAGCTATCAACCGCGAAGTGTTAGCTGCGTTTGTAGAAACCCTGGACATCCCGGAGCACGCCAAACAAACCATGCGTGATCTAACCCCTGCCAATTACATCGGCAATGCAGTAGATCAAGCCAAAGCGATTTAAATCAAGATAAATTAAGGGCTCTACGGAGCCCTTAATTTTGCGACGTATTTTTCCATAGGTATTAAACATGACAGCCCCGCTCACCCATCTCGGCGATATGCCAATCGAAGAATTTCTGCGTGACTACTGGCAAAAAAAGCCATTGTTAATTCGCAATGCATTTCCCAATTTCGAATCACCCATTTCGCCCGACGAACTGGCTGGCCTCGCCTTGGAAGAGGAAGTTGAATCGCGCATCGTTTTGGAAAAAGGTACAACCCCCTGGGAGTTGCGCAATGGTCCATTTGATGAAAAAACGTTTGAAAAGCTGCCTGCAACGCATTGGACATTATTGGTCCAGGCAGCGGATCAATATGTGCCTGAAGTAAACCAAATGCTCGACGCATTTCGGTTTATTCCAAACTGGCGACTGGATGACATCATGATCAGCTACGCACCGGATCAAGGTGGTGTCGGACCACACTTTGATTATTACGACGTATTTTTATTGCAGGGCTTGGGCAAGCGCCATTGGAAGTTGGGCCAAATGTGCGACAACAATTCACCGCGCGTTGAAGGGACCCGCTTAAAAATCCTGAGTGAATTCCACACTACCGATGAATGGGTGGTCGAGCCAGGCGATATGCTTTACATCCCGCCAGGAATTGCCCACTGGGGCAATGCCCAGGGCGATGACTGCATGACCTACTCTATCGGCTTCCGCGCTCCAAGCCATGCCGATATTATTTCCGAAGTCGGACAAGAAATTGCATTGTCAGTAGTGGATGACTTACGTTTTAGCGATCCTGACTTAAAGCTCCAGAATAATCCTGGCGAAATTGGTGCAGAAGCGATCGCGCAAGTACAAAAAATTTTGCAACAGCATTTAACTCCGGAAAATATCGCTCACTGGTTCGGCAAGTTTATGACCGAGCGCAAATATCTAGATCAATCTGAAGAGGAACCGCTGGATATAGATGCTGATGAATGGCAGTCGGCACTTGCTGACGGTGAATTGCTATGGCGTCACCCTTCCGCCCGCCTCGCATTTCATAGTGATGCTAACGGCACGCTGCTATTTGCTGATGGTGAAGCCATCTGCTGTTCGCGCGCGTTAGCTGAACTCATCTGTAAAGAAGTGGAGATCAGCTGGCGCGAACTGAAAGAACTGGTACAAGATCCGCAAAACCGCGCCGCCATTACCCAATTGGTAAATCAGGAAACATTGTTGGTCGATGAATAAACTAGCCACCACAATTCATCCCACCACCTGGCAACAGCATCAAGCGGATTTAATTAAAATCCGCACTGAAGTTTTTATGCACGAACAACAAGTTTGTGCGGCGGATGAGTGGGATGGATTGGATGAGCAGGCAATTCATTTTATAGCGCGAACGACCGCGGGAGCAGTTGTAGGATGCGCGCGATTGTTATCAGAACCCTCCTCAGACCAAAATCTTTACCACATCGGCCGCGTTGCCATCCTTAAACCTTTTCGAAACCAGGGTGTGGGCCATGAATTAATGAAGTTTGTTCTTGCATATTGCAAACAGAAAGCCCCGCACAACATTATTTATTTACACGCACAAGTTGAGCGTCGCCACTTTTATGAAACACTGGGTTTTATCGCTGAAGGTGACGAATTTATGGATGCGGGTATACCTCATATTTGTATGCGCCTGGCGCAGTAAAGGAGCTGTAGATGACCGAACAATCATCGACCTGTAAAACGCTCTGGCTGCTGGATGGCGTTGCAGACTTTCGCCACTACAGCGAACAACTCGTTACACAAAGCCATCGTTCAATAGCCATTCTCACACACAATCTAGACACACTGGTTTACGGCACTCCGGAATTGGTACAACACCTCTCGAATTTTGCTCGCTCCAGCCGCAACGCCCAAGTACAAATTCTTATTAAAGATACTAAACATGCGATAGAAACCGGCCACATTCTCGTGCGCCTGGCTCAGCGACTTTCATCCAAAATTCTTATGCGCAAAATGACAGTGGAACCCAATAATAAGGAAATGGGATTTATGTTGGGCGACACCGATAAATTACTTTATAAAAATGATGATGCATTGCACCGCGGCTTTTTTAACAGTGCCGCTGCCGCTGAAATAAAGACATTGCGCGAGGAATTTAATTATCTCTGGCAATACGCGGAGCTTGAGCCAGAGTTTCATGTACTACACATCTAAGCCGACCCACCACCAACAATAGGCAACCCAATCTGTTGCCAAACGTCACAACCCGTAAAAAAAGCAGTTTTTACCGGAAAAGCAGCATATTTTTTGTTGCCGATTACTTTTTTATCCTATATATATAGCGTCAATCCGCATTTAAGGCCGTTTAAGCCTATAAATGCAGGGCTTTTTGTTATAAATGTTGTTGTAAAAGTATTGCCAGAATCAACCAGACCCTGCAATCCGCATCGGTACTGTACGTCTTAACTACACGAGCTATCTTTGCTCAAAAGATAAGCATACTCACTCCTCTTCAATAAAAGGAAAACAATATGGTCGCCAAAAAACCTGCTGCCCCTAAAGCTGCTCCAGCTAAAAAAGCACCTGC
>DATIGS010000095.1:0-4809 GCA_035481425.1 Cellvibrio sp.
TGAGCGCGCCAATTGCATTTCAAAAAATAAACTTTGCGATTCATGCACTCCCATCGAGCGCGCCTCACCCACCGGCAAGCCTGCCCATTGCACCGGCAAATTTTGTTCGTAGCGCGCATGGCCGGTTTCGTGGATAACACCAAACAGCGCCTTCATAAAATCAGTTTCATCATAACGCGTGGTGATGCGCACATCGCTGGGCACACCACCGCAGAACGGATGCGCGCTCACATCCAATCGCCCGTGATTAAAATCAAAGCCGAGCAATTGCATCGCCGCCAAACCCAATTCTTTTTGCTGCGCAATCGCAAAAGGCCCTTGAGGAATTATCAGCGTTTTGCGCGCTTGAATATCAGCTGCGCGCTGGATAAATTCCGGCAACCAGGTTTTTACCTCGCCAAATAGCGCATCCAATGTTGCACTGTTCATTCCCGGCTCATAAATATCGAGCAGCGCATCGTAGCGGCTCAAGGATGTACCCGCCGCGCGAATAGCGGCCTCCTCGCGCGCCAGTTCAACTACGCGTGCGAAATTCGTTTTAAAACCATCCCAGTCATTGTTTTTACGCTGCTCGCGCCAGGCATGTTCGCAGGTGGAATTGGCGAGCGATTGCGCCATCACCAACTCTTCCGGCAATTGGTTAGCCTGTTGCCAGCGACGCTTGATTGCCGCGAGGCTCGCAACTTCCTGCGCATTGAGCGATTCAGTTTCCGCCGCTGCAATCCAGTCAGCCAATTGCGGTGCGGTGGTGAGTTGGTGGATCAGTACCGACAACTCGGCCATAGCCTCGCCGCGCGCATCATTGCCACCATCGGGCATTACTGCGGCCTGGTCCCAGGAGCAGATTGCATCCAGATGATTGAAGCGGGAAATTTTTAAAAAATGTTGCTGCAATTGTTGGTATGACACGGCGCAATCTCCGGCGTGTTGGATTGATCAATTTAATTAGGCATTAATCAACATGCTATTCATTTAACGCGCTATTCATTCAAGGCGCTATTCATTCAACGAGCTAATAATTCAATGATTTATTCATTCAATGATTTGTTGGCACGCAAGCGTTCGGCCAACAGATCAATAAACTGGCGAACCTTCGCGGAAGAATAGCGCCCTTCACGATGCAAAATATGTATAGGCACTATATCCGGTTCAAATTCAGCCAGCAGGATTTTTAATTTTCCCTGCTCAAGTTCCTGCGCAACCTGGTACGACATCACCCGCGTAATTCCCAAACCGCGCACCGCCGCATCAATGGCGGAATCATTGCTGGTGACATTCAAACGCGGCTTGATCCGAATCGATAAAGGCGCGCGTGAAGCCTGTGATTTTCCCTGCTGCATAAATCGCCACTCGACACCGGCTCCGTGATTCAGCGCCACAATCAGTTGGTGTTGCGCCAATTCATCCGGATGCGCAGGCACACCGCAACGGGCAATATAATCGGGCGATGCGCAGAGGACGCGGCGCACACTGCCAACGCGCAGCGCGTGAAAACTGGAATCATCCAACTCGCCGATACGCAGGGCGACATCAACGCCCTCCTCCAATAAATTCACGATGCGGTCCACAAACAATGCGGAAACATCGGTAGCGGGAAAGCGCTGCAAATAATCGACTATGCCGGGCATCACATACATGCGCCCGAACAATACCGGCGCGGTCACTGTGAGATGGCCGCGCGGTTCACTATTAACACCAATCGCAGCTTCATCCGCCTCATCGGCAGCGGCGATAACGCGGCGCGCATCTTCCAGATAACGCTGCCCCGCATCAGTCACGCGCACATAACGTGTAGTGCGATTCAGCAATTTTACCCCGAGCCGCGCCTCCAGCTCAGCGACAGCGCGAGTCGCAACCGGCGGCGAAATAGCCAGGCGGCGTGCCGCTGCGGCAAAACCCTCGCATTCAGCAACCGCAACATAGATCTGCATTTCGGTGAGTCGATCCATAAATGCGTTCCGTAAAAGATTCCTGGCTAAAGATTATTCCACTTTTAAAAATAATGAATTAACAATTGTGACCATTCTTTACATTGGTAGCAATTGGCAATATAGCGTCAAGAATTGAAAGCTCACCGGAGGATTCATCATGTCGCGCGCCTTTGCTGATATTACCTTTACACCCAGCGTTAAAGCCGCACAGGAGTTGTATGGCAGCCGCGCGGCGAATCGCAGCTTTGAGCTGGCGGATAATCCGCGCAATGAATTGACTGAGCCGGAAATGGACTTTATCGAAACACGCGATAGTTTTTACCAAGCGACTGTCGGGGAAAATGGTTGGCCTTATGTACAACATCGAGGCGGACCACCCGGATTTTTAAAAGTGATCAATTCGCGCACCATTGGCTTTGCCGACTTTCGCGGCAATCGCCAATACATTAGCGTGGGCAATATCAATGCCGATGAGCGCGTCAGTTTAATTTTAATGGATTATCCCAATCGCCATCGCTTAAAAATTTGGGGCCGCGCACGTATTGTGCATGAGCAGGACCATCCAGAGGTTATCGCCGCATTGGAAAGTCCGGAGTATGGCGCGCGCATTGAACGCGCAATTGTGATCACGGTTGAAGCGCTTGAATGGAATTGCCCGCAACATATAGTGCCGCGTTACACAAAGGAACAAATCCAACGGATGATTGAACCAATCATCACCGAAAATGAAAACCTGAAAGCGCAATTGCAATTACTGCTTGCGCAGCAGCGCGGTGAGTGATTGTGAGTGAAACCCGAAAAAAAATGCCGCAACATGTGCGGCATTTTACTTACTTTACTGTACTTACATTGGCGAGCTTACATTGGCGAGCTTACATTGCTGCGCTTACTCAGCCAATTGCTCTTCGGGAAACAATTGGGTGATCACGTCAGGCACAAAGGGACGCCCGCGTTCATTGAGCGATGTACCGGTGATTTTGGCAGCCAGCATTAATTTATTATCGCTCTTGCGATAGATATTCTGCACAAAATCAAAGCGCACGCGCGACGACTGCTCAACCCGCACATCGACGTAAAACAAATCGCCACTTACCAGCGGCAATTTGTAATCCAGTTCTGCGCGCAGCACTACCAGATTAATTTTTTGGCGCGCCAGCTCCGCAAAATCAATGCCTTTGGACAACAAAAATTCGTGACGCGCATGTTCCAAATAATTTTGGTAAACACTGTTATTCACAATACCCTGCATATCGCATTCATAATCGCGCACTTTAAAATCGAGCGTAAATATTTCCTTATCCATATTGATTCGCCTTAATTCACAACCGATGCAAATACATCGAAATAGGTTGGGAAGGTTTTCGCTGTGCATTTAGGATCATTAATCCGCACAGGCACACCACCAAAGCTTGCAAGCGAGAAGCACATCGCCATACGGTGATCGTCGTAAGTATCAATCGCTGCATTGGCAATTAAATTTTCCACCGGCGTAATGCGCAGCCAATCTTCGCCTTCTTCCACAACTGCACCGAGTTTACGCAGTTCGGTTGCCATCGCTGAAATGCGATCAGTTTCTTTCACACGCCAGCTGGCGATATTGGTCAAGCGCGATGGACCATCGCAAAAGAGCGCCACCACGGCAAGGGTCATAGCTGCATCGGGGATATGGTTGAAATCGCGATCAAACGCCTTGAGCGGCAGCGATGGCGCCGAGGCTTCGATCCAGTTCTCGCCCTTGGTAATGGTCACGCCGATATCGGCCAGTGCATCGGCGAAAGCCACGTCGCCCTGGATGCTATTGGCACCCACGCCCTGCACGCGCAGCGGGCCGCCGCCAAGTGCACCGGCCGCGAGGAAATAAGACGCCGATGACGCATCGCCCTCCACAAACACAGTCGCCGGGCTGGCATAGCCAGTCGCCGCCGGAACGGTAAAACGCTCCCAGCCGTCGCGCTGCACATTCACACCAAATTGCGCCATCAGCTTGAGGGTGATTTCGATGTAGGGCTTGGAGATCAGCTCACTCACCAGCTCGATTTGCGTCTCTTTGCCAGTCATGGGCAATGCCATCAGCAAAGCGGTGAGGAATTGGCTGGAAACATCGCCACGGATTTTGATGCTGCCACTGGCCGCAATCTTCGCCGGTTTGATCAGCAGCGGCGGAAAGCCCTCCTGCCCGAGATAAGTAATATCAGCGCCGATCTGCCGCAGTGCATCCACCAAATCGCCAATCGGGCGCTCGTGCATACGCGCCACGCCATGCAACTTGTAAGTACCGCCACTCAAGGCCAGCGCCGCCGTCAGCGGGCGGAACGCCGTACCGGCGTTGCCGAGGAACAAATCCGCCTCTTTATTAGCAAAGCTGCCGCCAGTGCCCACAACGCGATAATCGTTCTCGCCGGTTTTAGTCACACTCACACCGAGCGCAGCCAGCGCTTCCAGCATGCGGTCGGTGTCGTCAGACTTCAGCAGATCGCGGATCTGCGTCTCGCCCTGGGCCAGCGCCGCCAGCAACAGGGTACGGTTGGAAATACTTTTGGAGCCAGGCAATTGCACAGAACCCTGGGCACGGGTAACGGGGGCGAGATCGAGAAATTCCATCGTGAACCTATGTTATCGAGGGGGTTGTCGAGGAGTTAATTGCAAGTACTATCACTTGCAATAAAACAAAGCGCGCATCATACCCACATAGCTCACCGCCCGCACCCTCAACCTGCCCTTCAACCTGTAGAGAATCACCATTTTGGGGTTGACAGCACGCCCCTCTATCGCCAAAATGCGCGCCTCTCATTTATGGCTAGATAGCTCAGCCGGTTAGAGCACAGCACTCATAATGCTGGGGTCGGCGGTTCAAGTCCGCCTCTAGCTACCATATTTG
>DATIGS010000096.1:0-25691 GCA_035481425.1 Cellvibrio sp.
ATGAGGTCGAATTAAGGGAAACGATGCGCGTTTTGCTGATTTTGTGGCGATAGATTTCACGCAAATACTTTATCGCTTTTTTCACACTATCGCGCGACAGGCGAATATCGTTGATCGAACAGAACTTTTGCGAGTCATTAATTAACTCGCGATATTTTTTCTCGTACATTGGTTTGATCGCGTACCAATTGGTATCGAGAATTTTGGCCGGGTTTTCATACTCATTGAGCATTCTGTCCACCAGTTTTTCATCGAATTCCTCTGCGCGAATAAAATCGAGCATGGCCGAGTCCAGTTGCTCATCAAAGCGATAGGGATCTTTGGCAAAACAACGTTTGATGAAAGCGACAATCAAGGTTAGGAAGTCATCGCTCAAGCATGGGCTTTTTACTATCAAGGTGGTCAGCGAAATATTCGCCGATGCACCGATCACCAGCGCATAGCGTTTGAGCGTGGTATTGGGAAATAGTGAATTCAGATGGGATTTGAGTTTATTCAAATCCATATAGCTGAGTTTGTAATCTTTCGGCAGTGAAATAATCGATACCACCGACGAACAATTTTTAAAGAAATGCAGGTCTTTTAATTCGCTGGCATCGTACCCTTTTTGCAGATATTTGGAGAGCGCCTCACGGTAACGTACCGACTCAATTGGTAACAGGCTAATACCTTCGATTGCCTGGGTGACCTTGTTAAAGTGCGGCAAATCAATCGAGCGATAAAACAAATCATCAATATTCAATTCGCTCGTTTTTTTATTTTCGATGCCGCGCAGTTTGTCGACACCCTGCACCGGAATAGCGGTAGGAATTACCGACTCTGCATAAGCTACCGCCACCGGTCCTGCGAGACTCATAAACAAGTCATTGGCGTCGAGGCGAATGGTTTCACCTATATCGATACCCGCGCGGCGGAAATAATTTTCGTCGTAATCGGTCGTTACCGCTTGCGCGGTGAGGATGTTGAATATTTGCTGGGAAATATATTGGTTCGCATACTTTTCCATGGCGTTGACATCTATGTGCTGGATATTGCCATCGTCCGTCGCTTCGGCATAACGCATGATGTCGTTGGAGATAAGCATCATCGCGTTCCATGGGCGAATACGATGCATCACACTGGCTTCACTGCTGTCTTCATTATCGAAGTTGTAAGAAAAGTCCCACTCTTCCGATAAATATTTACACAGCAAGCGCCCCGCGTTGATATGCAGCGCCTCCGACATTTCGACACCATGGTCAGAAATATTCGGCAGGATGCAAATGCCGCTGGTGAAAATCGGTTCAAACACAAATGAGTGACCGCGGTTTTCCGCGCTCTCACTCTGCGCATGGGTATCAAACGTTTTGCTCATGTAAGCGTACTGCTGAGCCAAACCAAATTCACTCGCCATTCCCGAACCTGTACCACCACCCGCGCTGAAAATATAAAAATACAAACGCGATTGGTTGGCTTTGATCCCACAGGAATCAATTAAATACGAGTGCACGTGTTTCCAATCGGGATTAGAAAAACGCTGGGTATCTTTATTTAAAATAATTTTGGCGAGGTACTGGCCGAGAATGGGTGCGTTACCGGAACCACCGGCATGGACTTCAGACAAGTCCATAATTTTCATCTTGGTGTAATCTTTGAGGAAGCCGGCGCGTTCGCCCTTGTGCGAAAAACGGATTCGCCCTTCGATGTCTTTATCCAAATCCCCGAGCATCACCAGCGGCTCAATTAAAAACACCGGTTTGAGTTGGTGCCCGCCTTTCAAATGTAAACTCCGCTTGATCCAGCGTATAGGTTTGTCTTGTTCGCGAATTTCTTTTTCTTCGCTATTAAATTCGTTGAGATAAAAATTGCGTGCGCTATACACCAGCGAGGCAACATCCAACGCGATATTCGAACCGCAGCGCCCCAAGCCAATCAGGCACACCGACGGAAATTGTGGCTGTTTATAATTGTCCGAATCCTGGAGATTATTGAGATGGGGATAAACACTGGTGCGCAACGTATCCAGGTTGTACAGGATTTTGTTGAGGTCGCGCTCGGTGAAATACATATAACCATTGCCCGTGGCCGGCGCGAGCAAATTATTGATGACCTCGGCATCTGGCGGTGAGTCCAGAGTCATCAGGTCATCCTGTTCCTGGGGTTCAGTAACGCGGGAGGTCTTTTTGGTTGCCATTTGTGTTTATCCTTGTAGCGACGCTGCGTTGGAGTTTATAAACCGATGTAACGAATGGTCTAAATTCCTATTAACGCTAGTCGCGACTTTGAATAAATACAAATTCACCTGCCGCTTGCCAGCAACAAACGGTTAACGCACCTCCAGCCTACTATTAATTACTTCTATTCAGGGCGGCAAGCACTGCCGCATCGCGTGCATAAATGTCTGGCTTAAACGCAATTTGTGTTTCGCTCAGGGCGTCGACCGTCCAATAGGCAAGCAGTATGGGAACCCGCTTAGCCAAGGTGACATTGCGGGTTTTCCCGGCGGCCAGGGCAGTATTAATTGCATCTGCATCCCACGAGGGCGTGTCCGCCAGGAGCAGCTCTACCAATTCCAGTGCGCGTTCAACACGAATACAACCGGAGCTGAAGGCACGCTGGCTTTTATCAAACAGTTTCTGGTGTGGGGTATCGTGCAAATACACCGCGTAAGAGTTGGGGAAACGAATCACCGCCTTGCCGAGCGCTGCACCCTCCCCTGCATCCTGGCGAATGGTGACATTGCCGGGACTGGACCAATTGACGTTGGCGGGATTGATTTCCTTGCCGCTGCTATCCAAAACCCGCATGCGGTTTTTGTGCAGATAGCCAACATCCTTACGGATTTTGGGTAACACATCTTTGCGCAAAATAGTTGGAGGAACCGTCCAGGTCGGATTGAGCGTGATGTAATTAATTTCCGATTTAAAAATCGGGCTGGTGCGATAGGCCATACCCACCTGCACCCGCGAGCGCCAGACAGGAAGGCCAGCTTTCACGTAAGTGATTTTAAAACCGGCCACATCTACCAGCACCATATCATTCGGGATGTTATGCAATAGCCAGCGCGCGCGATCGAGGTTGACGCGAATCTGGTCGATGCGCGATTGCACCGAGATATTCAGTGCTGCGCGCGTAGCCGGGCCTATAGCACCATCCACTTCAAGATATTGCTCGCGCTGGAAGCGTTTAACAGCTTCCACCAGATATTCATCAAACACCTGATTGGGATCTATAGCCGGCGCGCTGGAAGCCGAACTTGCTGCAACAACCAACGCAGTATTGTCACTGCCAGCCGCGTCATTGTTGGTAGTAACCACATTGTCAGTAGTCGCATCATCGCTGGTGCTCTCAATAAGGCCCGCACTGCTTGTCGCCAGACTCGTTGTGCCCAGGCATTTTTGGGCGGGGGAGAGGCCTGCCGCATCCAATAACGCCGGGGGCGAGTATTCGCCGGTAATTTGCAGGCGCTGGCGCAAAATAGCGACAACAGGGTCCACCATGCACGGCTTGAGGGTTGGGCCAGCGGGCAAAGAAGGCCAACCACCCTGGGCAGCCAGCAGGCGATAGTGCACCAACCCGGCCTTGAAGCTGCGGTAAATCACATGCTGGGGACGTATCTTTTCAAACAATTGCGGGATTTGTCCGGACTCAACACTCTCGGCAATCCGGGCGCTATCGGCAATCGGGGACATATCGTGCGGGTCAAAATTCCAGTGCGAATCGAGCCCGGCAGGATCTACTTTGCCGTTGTATAGATGATAGAGCGCGTATAAATAGGCGTTGGTCGCCCGTAGCTCATCAGCGACACGGGTGGGGACATCCGCAGGAGAATTACTGCCCAGCAGCGGGAGCGCCAGGCGCAGTTGCTTCACATAATAATCGTCGGGAGTGAGGCCATCGGCTTCGAGCGTTTCAAGGGAGCCAATCAGTTGTTCCAGTCGCTCCGAACGATCCCATATAGGGCGATACTCGCGCTGGGCGTAAAAACCGATAAGCGCTTCAGGCAAACGATGGCGAGTTGTCTTGCGCCCCTCGGCAACCTCCAACTGCAACGCGACCATTTGTGCCTCAATTTCGGTTGCCATCAAAGCGGCAACATCAGGCTGATCCTTTGCGGATGGCTTGTCTCCCCACGCCTGGGCTGATGCAGCGCCCAACCCGAGACAGAACACCAATACTCCTTGCAGCGATACCAGACGAGCTAACCAACAACGTAATTCCAACATAAACGAGCGCTCCTGCACGCCTAATAAATCAAGGGGCCTAAAAAAGGGTATTCCCTACTCATCGAACAAAAAATGCAAAATTTGGCTGTTTTTTGACTTTTTGTTATTTGCCGCACTCTTGTCAGGATGCTAGCATTCGGCCAGCACCAGTTTTAGCTGGTAAAAGTGCAAATATCCATAGCAAGGCCGCTACAAATTTCAATAACCTAGATTTCAATAACCTAGATCCCAGTAGAGTTTCGGCCAATATGTTGCATTCGATTCTTAAAGGCCTACTTTTTTCGGCCTGCCTCAGCTGCCTGTTCACGCTAAATACCGCCGTTGCCCAAGACCGCACCGCAAATCCGTTTAGCTATAGCCCATTCAGCACAGACCAGGATTCGCTGGCACTGCTCAACAAACTTACCCGCTCTGCGCCGGCTGCAAATCCTAAAGTGATCAACCTGGCGCTGTCTGCGCTTAATTGTGCGCTCTCACAGGGGATGTCACCTGCGCGCAACCTGACCGTGATCGATTATTCACTGGTTTCCACAACTCCACGCCTTTGGGTATTTGACCTTGTTACCGGCAAATTGTTGTTTCAAGAGTTGGTCGCCCATGGCATGAATACCGGCAAAGCCTTTGCGCGTAACTTCTCTAATACTTATGGTAGCCGCCAAACCAGCCTGGGGCTATTTCGCACCAAGGAAACCTATATGGGTTCCAACGGTTATTCACTGCGGATGGAAGGCTTGGAAGATGGCTTTAATGACAAAGCAATGGAGCGCGCAATTGTGTTCCATGGCGCGGACTATGTGGATTTAAAACTCGCCAAAAAATTGGGTTATCTCGGTCGCAGCTGGGGTTGCCCTGCAGTGCGCAGGGGTATAGCGCGCAAAGTGATTGATACCATCAAAGGCGAGCAATTTTTGTTTTCCTATTATCCCGATAAACAGTGGCTGTCCAACTCGCAATTTCTGAATTGCCCTAGCAACCGTCGCCTCGCACAAAAGTAAATTTTCCTGCCAAAAATTCTTTTTTATGGCGCTTTTACGGCGCCAACTTTCCTCTGTAAAGCTGTGTTAATAAACACTCGATTTATCCGATAAATTTATCAAGCTGTGTAAAAGAATTCGCCCAGCCTCCCTTTACCCGCTATAAATAAAATCCAACAAAAGTACAACGAAAAAGTACAACCATAAAAATCACCACAACTCCCTAGGGTTAGCTACATGAATAAACGTTTTTTGAAGCGTGGCCTACGCCTTGCTACCGGCATTGCACCCGCTATCGGCATTTTTAGTACCGCTTTTATTTATTCGGCCACTTGCGCTGCAGCAGCTGACAAAACTGCATCCAATGCGAAAAAAGAACCTTGGCAACTTGCACAAGAAACCGAAGTATGGGAGCCAGTTCCGCCGGTTATCAGTTCACCCGCCAACGGTACGCCCTCCGATGCCATAGTACTTTTTGACGGTAAAAATCTGGACCAATGGCAAGCCGTTGAAGGCGGCGGTGCTGCTCAATGGAAAGTTGCCGAAGGTGCCTTTACCGTTGTGCCAAAAAAAGGTGATATCAGAACCAAAGAATCATTTTGCGATGTGCAATTGCACATTGAATGGAAAACGCCGACTGATTTTATCGGTGAAGATGGCAAGCCAACCGAAAGCCAGGGCCGGAGCAATAGCGGCGTCTTTTTCCAGGAGCGCTATGAAGTTCAAGTACTGGACAACTACAACAACAAGACCTATCCCAACGGTCAAGTTGCATCGGTTTATAAACAAACTATCCCGCTGGTAAACGCCTCACGCGCGCCGGGCGAATGGCAAACTTACGATATTATTTTCACCGCGCCGAAATTTGATAGCGCGCAAAAACTCACTACTCCAGGTTATGTCACTGTGCTGCACAACGGCGTAGTTGCACAAAACCATACTGAGATCCAAGGCGCGACCGAGTGGATTGGCAAACCGGTTTATAAAGCTCACGGCTGCGCGCCATTGCGCCTGCAAGACCACGGCAATCTGGTTAGCTTCCGCAATATTTGGGTGCGCAAGCTCTAAATTCCCGTTCTATCCGCTGACTATTTAGCTTATTGCTCTGATAGTCGACTGTTTGCGCCGCAGTGATTCACTGCGGCGTTTTTTTAATGCATCTACACAGGTACAGATAATGTCTCTCCTGAAAAAAAACGCGCTGCGTTCCACAACACTATTGTTGGGATCATTGATCATCAGCAGCGCTCCCGTTTTCGCACAAAACCCGGTTGATTATTTCAAAGCAAACAACGCCTGGGTTACAGCGAGCAATGTGAGTGCGGTAGGTACCAAGCTACAACTGACGCATGCGAAAGACGGCAATATTCTCGTGCTTAATGCCAATGGCAGTACCGAGCATTTGCGCGCAATTGAAAACATCGGTGACTCGGTGCTGGATACAGAATTTTTAGTCCCGGAAGGCAGCGATGCAAAATTGTATATCCAGGGCCGTTACGCCGTTGATCTCAAGAACGTCAACAATGAATGGCAAAAACTGCACGCCACCTTCCGCGCACCGCGCTACAACGAAGCCAGCACCAAGGTGGATGCAGCGCTGATTATTGAAGTGCGCATCAATGGCGAACCCGTTTTGGTAAATGATATTCGCCCCACCATGAGTGAAAACGCCAATATAGGTTGGGAAGGACCAGCCGGTGCCACCAGTTTTTTGGTAACCAAAGGCCAACTGGCGCTGCGTAATTTCACCATCGCACCTGCTGATTTTTCATTGATCACCATGCCGAAAAATTCCGGTGAAGCAACCAATCAAAAAGAGCTTGTCGATTTTGTTGCACTCGGAAAAGAAACTTTTGAATCGGTTGGCTGTAATGCCTGCCACTCAACCATTAAAAACGATTCGGGTGTAAGCACCGGCCCCAACCTCTACGGATTATTTAAACGCGAACCGCGCGATCGCGAAATTGTAGAAGGCGGCGAAGGCCATCGCTTTACTATTAAAGCGGATCGCCAATACCTGCACCGCAGTATTCGCTCGGCAACAGATCAATTAGCGGTTGCTGAAAGCGGCGCGAAAAAAGGCGAAGCATTCCTGCCCATCATGCCCGCGTTTTCCCCGCAGGTATTGAGCGATTTACAAATCAACGCTATTGGCGATTACCTCACCACACTGAACGATCTGCACGACCAGGGTCCGGTGATTAAATTACTCGCGCAAACCGGCGCAGAAGAATACGACCCGCTTGCAGACCGTTTGCAATTATTGGTCGACGATGAAGTGCGCATCCAACGCGGGCCGATGGTCGGTGTTTCTGGCCGTGCCATCCATGTGGGTTCACCATGGGGCGTGAACTATTCGTTTGATCCGCGCCTGCTTGCCATTACCAAAATCTGGCAGGGCGGCTTTTTGGATATGACTGGCGAATTTACCAATCGCGGCGGCAAAGGTTTAAAAATGGGTTATGAGAGCCGCGAAATTAATTTCGGCAATCAGGAATTTTTATTGGCTCCACTCAATGCCCAAGGCAAGATTATCGATTTCTCCTTTAAGGAAGCAAAATTTGGCGATGTAGAAACCATTCTGGCCTCACTCAATAGTAAAGAAGATCACCTGCCCCGCATTGCGGCGATGGATGCGCAATTTTTAGGTTACACGCGCAATTCCAAACAAAAAAATGAAGTGCCAACATTTAATTATCGCGTTGGAAAAAACGTTTTGAAAATCCAGACGCTGATTGCGGCCAATGGCGATGTCACTATCACCTTGAATGGCGATATTAAAACCGCGCAACAATTTTCGCTTAACAGCCATCTATTGCAAAACGCCGTCGTTAGCAAAGGCGAAATTAGTAATGGCCAGTGGCTTGTGCCCGCAGGCAGTAAGAGCGCAACACTGACGGCCAAAATGCAAGTGGCAGCGAATGTATGGCATGCAAAAAAATCGGATTTCGATTATCGCAAACAACCTATCCGCATTACTGAAGCCAAAGCTGATATGCCAGCTGGTTATCGCATCGAAAGTTATTATCCGCCGAAAGATAATTTTGGCCGCGAGCAATTATTTGAAGCGCTTGGCCTGGTATTAACTGAAGATAAAACAACGGTGATTGCTACCCGTACCGCGGGCATTTGGCGCATGGTAAAAGGCGAATGGCGTTTATTTGCTGAAGGGACTTTTGATAGCCTCGGCCTGTTGGTAGAAGATAAAAAAGGCTTCACCGTTATCGCCGGACAAAAAGCGGAATTGACGCGCATCCGCGATACCAATGGCGACGGCATCGCCGATAGTTACGAAACCTTATTTGATGCGCACTCTTACCACGGTAATTACCACTCCTATATGCACGGCCCGACTCGCGGTAGCGATGGTGCTTATTACATCAGCATCAACCTCGCCGACGGTGGCGATGGCTCAACCTACAAAGCGGGCGGCAAATACATGGGCACCCAGGGTGGTTTATCCGGTTGGAATATTCGCGTTGAACCGAATGGTAAATTTGAACTCTGGGCCAATGGTCTGCGCAGCCCTGCCGGTTTAGGTACCGCGCCTGATGGTCGCATCTGGTATTCCGATAACCAGGGTGAATACATGGGCACGTCAAAAATTTTCACCATCGAAAAAAATAATTTCTTTGGTCATCCATCAGCGCTGGTTGATTTGCCGGGCATGACACCTGATTCGCCGGAAATTGCGTGGGAAAAAGTGCAGGACAAACGCACCAATGCCATAGTGCTGCTGCCACACAATCGCGTTGCCAACTCACCGGGCAATCCGGCGTGGGATACCACTAAAGGAAAATTCGGCGCGTTTGCCGGGCAAATGTTGATGGGCGACCAAACCCAATCGAATTTGCTACGCATCGCTATCCAAAAAGTGGATGGAATTGAGCAAGGCAGTGCCATGCCATTTATCGATGGCTTGGAATCCGGCGTAATGCGCCCGCTCTTTTTACCAGACAATAGTTTGTTGCTCGGCCAAACCGGTCGCGGCTGGCAAGCAAAAGGCGGCCATGTCGCCAGCTTGCAGCGCATTTTCTGGGATGGAAAAACCATCGCACCGGCTATTTTGCAAATGCTGGCGACACCCAGCGGTTTTGCGCTTGAACTTACCCAGCCAATTGACGATAAAATCACCGCAGATGATTTAAAGTCGCTGGTAATGCTGCAATCCTGGGTTTATCGCGATGCGCCGGATTATGGTTCGGATGAATTGGATGTAACGCAAGAGACCATTAAATTGGTGTCGCTCAGTGCTGATCGCAAAACAGTAAGCGTCGATTTGGCATCGCTGGCACAAAAGCAGGTTCATCCACAACAAACAGCGCGGATTTATCACGCGCAATTAAAAACCCAAACATTGTTTGACAAAAATGCGCCGGAAAAGATGGACGCGTATTACACGTTGTATAAATTTCCGGCCGCAAAATAAAACAACCTTCGCACATTCAACATCGGTTTCACCCAAGTGCGATCAAAATGGATTCCGGCATTTGCTCCGGGACCGTGCGCAGCATGGATGCTGCGCCCGAGCCTACAGGGACGTATTCACGGCGCGTCCCGGAGTGAATGACGGAGTCCATTTATCTCTCCGCTAAATCAGACTTTCCAATGCAGAATTAAGGCATCCAATGAAAAATTTAAGTTTCTCTCCACTTTTTCTTGCACTCATCGCAATACCCGCACTTTCCGCAACCGAAGAACTTATCGTTACCGGTAGCTATAGCCCGGTTACCAACGAACAACTATCGTCATCGGTTTCCGTGATCAACAAAGAGCAATTGCTGCAACTTAGCAATCACAGTTTGATTGATGCATTGCGTCAGGTGCCCAGCCTGTGGATTGAAGAACAAGGCGGCCCCGGTGGCATCACCTCAATTGTTTTGCGCGGAGCAGAAGCAAACCACACCATGGTGTTGCTCGATGGCGTACAACTCAATGACCCAACCAATACACGCGGCGGCGCATTTGATTTAAACAGTATTGACATCGAATCAGTTGAGCGCATTGAAATTGTTCGCGGCGCACAATCGTCTGTGTACGGCTCGGATGCACTCGCCGGGGTGATCCACATCATCACCCAAGCGCCCGGAAAAAATTCTACTCAACTGAACGCTACGCTCGGCAGCGATGATTACAGCAGCGTCGGTGTGTCTACCAGCGGCAGCATCGATAAGCTTGGTTATGCATTTAGTTTGCAAGGCAAAGATGCAGGCGAGCCGGTTGAAGGCAGCACGGCAAAAAATACCGAGTTCACCAGCCGTTTAAATTGGCGGCAAGATATCCACACATTGAATTTCAGCTATCGCTATTTTGATGGCGAGCGCACCAGCTTCCCCGAGCAAAGTGGTGGGCCGGAATACGCTGTGGATCGCACGCTGGATACCAGTGACTTTACCGATCAAAACGCGGCGCTGAGCTGGATCGCGCAAGTGAATAATTTTTGGGAGAGCACCACCACCGCCAGTTGGTATGACCGCGAAGAAGATTACGCATCGCCCGGCATAGCACCTTACGATGCGGTGCCGGCAAATGGTTCAACTACTGATTTCACCCGCACTACATTCAGTTGGGTGAACACCCTGGGCGACCGCCAAAAACTCTGGAGTAACATCGGGGTTGAAACGCGCAACGAAGAGGGAACCAGCCAGGGTTATCTCGATATAGGTTTTGATTTCCCCACCGACTTCTCGCTTTCACGTCGCATCAACAGCGGCTTCATCAACCTGAACGCCTACGCGACTGAACAACTGTTGTTGCAAGCGAGCGTAAGAAGCGATGATGCTGAAGGCTTTGATGCAAACACCAGCCGCCAAGCCGGTGTGCGCTACAACTTTAATGAGCAATTCAGTTGGTTTGCTAACTGGGGCGAAGGTTTTAAATTGCCGAGCTTTTTTGCGCTGGGCCATCCGCTCGTGGGCAATCCTGATTTAAAGCCGGAAACCGTTACTACCGCCGACACGGGTATTGAATTTACCGGCGAAAAAGTCAGCGCGAGCCTCAGTTATTTCGATAGCGATTATGAAGACCTTATCGATTTCGATAGCGAAACCTTTCGCAACGTCAACCGCGCGCAAGTGGAAACCAGCGGTGTAGAAACCCAGGTGAATTGGCAACTGCAAGACAACCTCGGCCTGCGTTTGCACGCGACCTATACCGATATAGATATGCTGTCTTCAGAAAACCATTTGCTCGGTCGCCCGCAATTTACCTACGGCGCCGCGATTAATTACGCGCTGAATGATGCGTGGAGCTTCAACGCCAATTACATGCGCGTTGATGATCGCTTCGCCGTCAGCCGTTACACCGGAGCCGATGTGGAAGAAGTGCTCAGCCCTTACAACCGTGTTGATGCCAGCGTGTTGTGGCAACTCAATCCGCAAATCAAACTGGGTTTAAGTTTGGACAATTTGCTGGATGAAGATTACTACACCGATATCGGCTTCCCGGCTCCGGGGCGCAGTGCGAAAGTGAATTTGAACTGGAGTTTTTAAGCAGCACAAATGGATTAGCACCTGTTCCGGGGTTAGCCCCGGAACTGTTTTTTACCTGACAGCAACACTCAACGCTTCAATTTAAATTCCCGCCACAAAACATCATCCAGCTGCTCATCGGTTATTTCGGTAACGACTTCTTCTTTACCGCGCAATTGTTTTAATTGGTTACCCGATAACAACGTCCGGCCATCGGCGCGTTGTTGCATAATCAAATAGCGCTGCGTAAAAACCGCATCCGGGTGGGTGGAGTTGTAGTAATTGACCGGCATAAAATCGATCATTTCCATTGGGTATAAATCAAAACCAAATTGATTGGCCCACTCCCCTTTCACCAAAGCTTTTAATACAAATTCGCCGCGTTCATTTTTATCCAACATAAAAGTTTCGTTATCTTGCTGGATCACCTGCCCTAACTGATTTAGTTCAATCGGGGCACGCAAACCAAAACTGCCGAAACCTGTGTCGCATAACCAGCGTTCAGAGCCGATGTTAACCAGCAATACCATGTGGCTTTTGGGGCGACGCTGCGGATAAAACATCGGGCGCGCGCCAATAAGGTCGTACTCAAAACCCAGCGCGGTTAATGCCATGGCAAATAAACTATTGACCTCATAGCAGTAACCGCCGCGCTGACGATACACAATTTTTTCGACAATATCTTCAGGCACAAGGGAAACAATTTTCCCAGCTTGTACATCGAGATTTTCAAAGGGAATCGCTTGCACATGCGCGCGCATCAACTTGCATAGGGTATCGGCATTTGGCTCGGTAGCGCCGGTGAAACCTATGCGATTAAAATAATCCAATAGAACAAAATTTTGCGCCTGCATTAACTCTCTCCAAAAAAACACGTAGAAATAAAAAGGCCCTCAACGAGGGCCTTGAATCAAACTATTAGCGAATCATTATTTCGCGTACAGCAGGTCGCATCAACTCGCCGGCATCGACATCTTCCGATAATTTTTGTTGGCGCGTGCTCGCCGCCGAAGGACAGGTTCCGGTCGCACGCAATTGCAATGCAGCCGCAAGTAAAGACTCGTTAGGATCACCCAACTCGTGAGAGAGATCATCGGTCACTTTGCAGCCTTTGACTTTTTCCAAACCATTATCGGTAGACGATGGAATAAAACCATCGCTGTATTCACCGAAGCCTTTTGCATTCACCGCTTTAAATTGAATAGTGTAATAAGTAGTGCCGCAATTGGGTTGCGGCACAAAACCATAGGGTTTACCGCAAGTGGTATCGCCAATTAAATACACGCTCACCCCAATACCGCGCAAACTGTTGATTATCAATTCACTTGCCGAACAGGTTCCCTCAGTCGCCAATACATAAACCCGCTGCAAATTTAGCGTGGGCAAGGTTAAGGATTTATTCACGCCGTAGAGCCCGGTATCAAGGAAACCCCAGGGATCTTCCTTGGGACTTTTTGAATTGGCAACATTCTGATAAAACACTTTGTTGGCAGTATTGCTACCGGCAATCATATAAGCCACTTGTGCCGCAACAGCGATGTAGCCGCCACCGTTGTAGCGCATATCCACAACGAGATCACTCACGCCCGCATTTTTGAGGTTATTAATCGCGGTAACCCATTGGTCCTGTGCATCGGGAATAAAGGTATTGAATTGCACATAGCCGACGTTGCTGCCATTGTGCGCAATCGACTTGGCAACAGAAACCGCATCGGTAGGCAGTGATGCCGATTCCAGCACAACCTTGCGCGTAGTGCTTGCGCCTGCATCCTGAATTTCAAATTCATGCACCGCATTAATTTGGGTTGGATAAAACGCATCGACCAGTGTATTGAAATTTCCGGTGGCGACGCTTTGGCCATCTACTGCAATAATTTTTGCACCTCGTTTGATGCCTTTATTTGCAGCGGGGGACGCGGTATCGCTATAGACCACCACCGCGGTGCGCGGAACAGTCCAATTTATTTTCAGATTCAACCCATAGCCATAAGTAATACCGGCACTCCAGGCCTCTTCGCTTTCGGTCGGCTCGTAAAAATGGAAATTATCTTTGAAGGAACCCGATGCGGTTTTTTTATCCGACACCAACTCCATAAAATAATCTTGTGGTATTAGCGAAACGGAAGGATTCAGATCAGGTAAATCTTCAAACCACAAATAGGTCTCATAACTCCAGGAGCGCAAAAAATGTTTTTCTTGCAGGCTGGTGCCTTTTTTGTCGGGAAAGGGAACGCCGGTAATCTTGCTCACACCGGTGCGCGGCGCAGCACAATAGTTTTCGAAATCGCCTGAGGGTTTATAAACACCTGCCGTCCATCCCGTTGAATTGCCATCGGTGAAAATACCTTTTTTATTCTCACCTTCTCCACCACCGCCGCCACAGGCCGAGAGTAAAAGTGCAGACACGCCTACCACAATCGCGCGCTTACACACCGGAAAGAGCGCGGAGGAAAAAGACCTGGAAAAGGATCTGGATAAAGTATGGGGAAAAAATGAATCGTTCACTGCGGCTTCCTTAATTATCGGTCATTGCCAGCGGAATCTGGCTGGGCAACAAGAATAAAAGAAAACTCACCGGAAAAACACTGGGCATAAAAAAGCCGCTAACATCTCGTCATTAAGAGTCGATAGTTAGCGGCTAAGCTTTGCTAGAAAAACCGGTTAATCCTAAAAATTAGAATTAACGGATATAACGGTTGATCACGTTTTCGTACAGTTCTTGACGGCCGCTTTGCAGCACAATCTCGCCACCGTTGTTACCCAGATCAGCCAGTTGTTGCAGGGTCAATTTACCTTGTTCGAAAGCGGAGCCATTACCTGAATCGAATGATGAGTAACGCTCTTTACGCATACCTTCCAGCGGAGATTTTTGCAGCAGGCTGTCAGCGATCAACAGTGCGCGTGCAAAGGTATCCATGCCGCCGATATGGCCGTAGAACAGGTCGATAAAGTCTGGTGAGTTACGACGTGCTTTTGCATCGAAGTTCACACCGCCACCTTGCAGGCCGCCGCTGCGCAGCAATACCAACATCATTTCAACAGTTTCATTGATGTTGTACGGGAACTGGTCGGTATCCCATGCGTTTTGGTAATCGCCGCGGTTAGCATCCAATGAACCCAACATGCCAGCGTTAGCAGCCGCTTGCATATCGTGGCACATGGTGTGGCCAGCCAGGGTGGCGTGGTTGGTTTCCAGGTTCAATTTGAAATCTTTATCCAGACCGTGGTGACGCAAGAAACCAATTACAGTTTCAGCATCGAAATCGTATTGGTGCTTTGAAGGCTCCATTGGTTTTGGCTCAATGAAGAACGTACCTTTAAAGCCCTGGCCGCGCGCGTAATCGCGAGCCATGGTCAGGAAGCGCGCCATGTGCT
This sequence comes from Cellvibrio sp., assembly GCA_035481425.1. Classification (GTDB taxonomy): domain Bacteria; phylum Pseudomonadota; class Gammaproteobacteria; order Pseudomonadales; family Cellvibrionaceae; genus Cellvibrio. Next base: position 15,025 of record DATIGS010000096.1, read on the forward strand.
CTTGTTCGCGCTTCATGTCGGTATTGAGCAAGCTCATATAACCTTCACGGCCGCCCCAGAACACATAGTTTTCGCCGTTCAATGCGATGGTTGCATCCAGCGCGTCTTTCAATTGCGCACCAGCGTAAGCCACTACGTTGAAATCCGGGTTGGTAGAAGCACCGTTCATGTAGCGTGGGTTAGAGAACAGGTTTGCAGTACCCCACAGCAGTTTCACGCCAGAAGCCTTTTGTTTTTCTTTCGCGTATTCAACGATAGTTTGCAAACGCTTGGAAGTTTCTGCGCGGGTTGCACCTTCGTCGATCAAATCGATGTCGTGGAAGCAGTAGTATGGAGTGCCCAGCTTGGTGATAAATTCAAATGCCGCATCCATTTTTTCGTGCGCGCGCGCCACTGCGTCAGCAGTTGATGACCATGGAAATACTTTAGTGCCTGGACCAAAAGGATCGTGGCCAGCGCCACAAAAGCTGTGCCAGTAACAAGTGGCAAACTTGAAATGGTCTTTCATGGTTTTGCCAGCAACTACGCGATTCTCATCGTAGTATTTAAATGCTAAAGGATTGTCAGAATCAGCGCCTTCGTAACCGATTTTGCCAACGCCGGGGAAATATTCTTTGCTACCGATAACAACGCTCATAATTTTCACCTTGAGGATTTTTTACTAACACACGATTAAAAAACTGTTTATCAACAACTGGATTTTTTACCGCATTATTTGGGTAAATAATTTACCCAGTTTTGATAAGCATCCTGATACTGCGCAAACAGCGCTGCCTGGGGTTCAACCACGCTTAAACGTGTCAAACCGGTGAAGGCCTCTGCTGCCGACGCGTAATAACCACTGCCCAATGCCGCTGCGCGCGCTGCGCCTTCTGCGCCATCGGTTTCAAACATTTCTACTGCCGCTTGCGTGGTATTGGCAAAGGTTTGTGCAAATACATCGCTTAAAAACATATTGCCTTTACCGGCACGTACAACTTCACAACTGCCGCCCAAGGACTTCAACACATCAAAACCCTGGTTGAGCGAGAACACGATTCCCTCTTGCGCGGCACGCACCATATGGCCCAAGCCGTGGCGATTAAAATCGAGATTGCGCAATTGCGCGCCCAGGTTTTTATTTTGGAAAATCCGTTCCGCGCCGTTGCCAAAGGGATGGAACAGTAAACCTTCGCTACCGGCAGGAACCGCTTGTGCCAGCGCATTCAATTGTGGGTAAGACGGTGTTGCACCGGCTTCACCCAAGGTTTGGCGCAACCACGAATACAAACGGCCGCAACCATTCACACACACCAGAACGCCGTTGCGTTTTTTCTCGTCGGTATTGGTCACATGCAAAAAGGTATTTACCCGCGATTCAACATCCGCCGCTGGCTGGTCGGTCACACCGTAAATAACACCGGATGTGCCCGCCGTCGCCGCAACTTCGCCCGGCTCCAGCACATTCAAACTGAATGCATTGTTGGGTTGATCGCCGGCGCGATAACAAATTTTCACGCCGCTGCGCAGACCCAATTCCGCCGCGACCTGATCGCTGACAATTGATTGCACACCAAAACTTGGCACTACATCGGGGATCACATTGGCATCGATTCCCCAATGCGCCAACAGTTCAGTCGCAACACGGTTTTCTTTGATATCCCAGAGCGTACCTTCCGACAAACCGGAGGCCGTGGTGTTAATTACACCGGATAATTTCATCGCAATAAAATCGCCCGGCAACATCATTTTATGAATGCGTGCAAAGATCTCCGGTTGGTTTTCTTGCACCCAACGCAATTTCGCCGCGGTGAAATTGCCCGGAGAATTTAGAAGATGGCCAAAGCAATATTCGCGGCCTAAACCGGCCAACGCTTCATTGCCCAAAGGCACGGCGCGGCTGTCGCACCAAATAATGGATGGACGCAGCACTTTTTGATCTTTATCGACCACCACCAAACCGTGCATTTGGTAGGAAATACCAATCGCATCGATCTGCTGGGGATTAAAACTGCCGCGCGCCACCAATCGAGCGAAACCCTGGCGAATGCAATCCCACCAGGTGTTAGGGTCTTGCTCAGCAAAGCCGGGCGCAGGGCTTTCAATCGCCAATTCTGACTCCGGATGGGAAAGTGCCCCCAAGCTCTTGCCTGTGGCGCCATCCAACACCGATAACTTAACCGAGGAACTGCCGACATCAATACCAAAAAACAACATAGAGGCTCGCTAATTCAGGGAGTTAAGGCGCCCGACTATGCATATCGGGCATGACTTGCGGAGATACTTTGATTCAGAACGCACCTTTATGATTAAAAATTGTGCGCACCCGCAAAAGATGCAAATAGAATAGCTTATTGTCCATGTGACAACAAGATAAAGGAGTGTAAATATTATAGGTATGAATACTCAGACACCAAAAAATGCCGGTGCTGACAGGCAAATCATCCATCAGCCGTTATAGTGCTCAAAGGCATGGCAGAGCCTGGATAAAAAAGCCCAACCCATGCGCCTCTCGACCATTTTTTAACGGGCTTATACAATGCGATTAAAAGAGCCTATCGGTTTGCCCATAGACAACCAATAGAAGCAATCACAAACACAATCACTCCAGCGCAAGCTATGAGGACATTGCACGTGCCCAACAACCATATTCCCGGCAGCCAACATTCACCTGACCATGTAAACCTTGGCGAGAACGTCATCAAAGCCCTCTCCATTGATAACCTTGTTTTCGGGCTGGATAACGATGACCTGAAGATCCTGCTGGTCAAACAAACTGATCCTATGCATCAGGGCAAGTGGGCACTGCCGGGCGGCTGGATTCGCTACGACGAAAACCTGCGCGATGCTGCGTATCGCCTGCTGGAAGAGCTGACCGGTGTGCGCGATTTGTTTTTGGAACAACTCAAAACGTTCGGGCGGGTCGATCGCTTTCCGAATGACCGCGTGGTTACCATCGCCTATTACGCGCTGGTAAGTGCCGACAAATTTTCGCTGGTAGCAGGCCAAAGCGCCGCCGATGTGAATTGGCAAAGTGTGAATAACCTGCCCGAGCTGGTGTATGACCACGCCGAAATTATCGAACACGGTTTAAAGGTATTGCGCCACCAGGTTTGCCATCAACCCATCGGCTTTAACCTGTTGCCGGAAAAATTCACATTGCTGCAATTGCAGGCGCTTTATGAGGCGATCCTCAATACCACGCTGGATAAACCCAACTTCCGCCGCAAGATTATGAAAATGAACCTGCTCTCCCCGTGCAATGAAAAGCAACAGGGAGTGCCGCATCGCGCTGCCAGCCTCTACCGCTTTGATGCCGAAGCCTATAAACACTTAACCGAATCGGGTTTTTCTTTCGAAATTTAAGCATGCATAGATTTAACTGGCAGTTTACGAATCACCATATAGTCAATTTAACCCTGCTGCTTTAGTATTCCCTCCACGTTGAAACGCCAGTTCACAAGACTGGCGTTTTCTTTGTTTTTAAGACCCCAGTACTTCCTCCGCAACTGCCCGATGCCCGGCAACTGTGATAAGGTCGCGCCGTCGAACCAGCGGCAATAACAAAGCCGGCCTGCAAAGGCTGGCACAAAAGATAATTTCAATAACAGGTAATACCATGAACGTGTCATCCAGCTCCAACCAGGCAAACATGGGGTTTGTCATTCTGATTAGTCTGATCGCCACTATTGGCGGTTTCTTATTTGGCTACGACAGCGGCGTGATTAACGGCACCGTCGATGGCCTTCAAAAAGCCTTTAACTCCGACTCCATGGGCACAGGTTTCAGTGTGTCATCCATGTTGCTTGGCTGTGCAGTAGGCGCTTTCTTTGCCGGCCAATGGGCCGACAAATACGGCCGCTGGTGGGTGCTGATGGTGTCATCCATCCTGTTTATTGTTTCGGCCTGGGGCTCAGGCATCGCGACCGGGTCGGTCGAGTTTATTATCTATCGCGTCATTGGCGGTTTGGCGGTGGGCGCAGCCAGTATTATCTGCCCGGCGTACATCAGCGAAGTGGCCCCGGCGCAGTATCGCGGCAAACTCAGCTCCATCCAGCAAATTGCCATTATCAGCGGCCTGTTTTTCTCTTTCCTCAGCAATTACCAATTGGCCGAATCTGCTGGTGGCTCTACTGCTGTATTCTGGTGGGGATATGAAACCTGGCGCTGGATGTTCTGGGCAGAATTGATCCCGGCCGGCATTTTCTTCCTGGCGCTGTTCCTTATTCCGGAAAGTCCGCGCTTCCTCGTGGCCAACGGCAAAAATGACAAGGCCAGAGTGGTCTTGGCCAAGCTCTATGGCACCCAGGCCGATGCGAAAGTTAAAGAGATTTACGACACCCTCGCCCACGACCATAAACCCAGCTTCCGCGATCTGGTTAATAAAACCACCAACAAAATCCGCCCGATTGTCTGGGTAGGCTTTGGATTGGCAGTGCTGCAACAATTCGTGGGCATCAACGTGGTGTTCTACTATGGTTCGGTACTCTGGCAAGCAGCCGGATTTTCCGAAAGCGATGCACTGTTCACCAATGTGATTTCCGGCGCGGTGAGCATCGGTGCCTGCTTTATCACCTTCTTTTTGGTAGACAAGATCGGCCGTAAACCACTGCTCTGGTTTGGCTCTATCGGTATGACCTTTACCCTTGCATTGGTTGCTTACGCCTTCGCTGGCGCACCCGTGGATGCGGCAGGCAAACTGCAATTATCCCCTACCGATGGCATGCTGGCGCTGATCGCCGCCAACGTCTATGTGGTGTTCTTTAATATGTCCTGGGGCCCGGTGGTGTGGATCATGCTCGGCGAGATGTTCCCCAACCAAATGCGCGGTTCAGCACTCGCCGTTGCCGGTCTGGCACAGTGGGGCGCAAACTTCCTGATCACCTGGACCTTCCCGATGCTGCTGGCTTCAGCAATTGGCTTGGCCGGTGCTTACAGCATTTATACTTTTTTCTCACTCTTCTCGGTGTTCTTTGTAATGTGGTACATCAAAGAGACCAAAGGAAAAGAATTGGAGCAGATGGAAGGCTAATAAATCCGCTGCCATACATTCAAAAAGGCGAACCTCCGGGTTCGCCTTTTTTTTGGCTGCCTTTCAAGGACCACTTCAAGGTTGAAAATAAAGACTTAAACGACACAATACTAGTATACAAGAAAAGCACCCTTATGGTTTAATTGACCACAACAATAACACCATAACCAGGGTAACTTCCCATGCAACAGCTTCAACGCCTGATTACGCTCGTTTCTCTCACTGTTGGCCTCACTGCATGCGGAGGCGGCGGAGGTGGCGGCAGCAAACCCCTTAGTAGCGCCAACGCTTCGTCCGCAGTGCTTTCATCCTCAACACCTTCATCCTCAGTTGCATCCAGCTCAATGGCCGCCTCTTCGGTCGCGGTGAGCAGCGCGGCCAGCAGCATTTACTCCGCCAGTGTGGATAGCCTGCATACGCTGGCGATTTTTCCGATTGGCGCGGCAGTTTCCAATACCGATTCCCCCACCTACAACATTCTGACGAATACAACGGAACAAGCAGTGGTGGAAAAACATTTTGACCAGATGACCGCCGGCAACATCATGAAAATGAAATACCTGCAATCGACGCAGGGCAATTTCACTTTCGCCAATGCCGATGCGTTTGTTGATTACGCCAATAGTAAAAATATCAATATTCACGGCCACGCACTGGTTTGGCATTCCGATTACCAGGTGCCCGACTTTATGAAAAATTGGAGCGGTTCTGCGGCAGATTTCATCACCGCGCTGGAAACCCATGTGACCACGGTTGTCGATCATTTTGAGACGAAAACCAATCTTGTAAGTTGGGATGTGGTAAACGAAGCGCTGAATGACAATAGCCCTTCCAACTTCCGCACCGACTCAACGTTCTATGTAAAAAGCGGCAATAGTGCTGTGTACATCGAAAAAGCATTTCAAGCAGCGCGTTTGGCCAACGCCAATGTGACGCTCTACTACAACGATTACAACATCGATCAAAATGGCGCGAAGATGACCAAGCTGGTGGAAATGATTACCGATTTCCAGGCGCGCAGCATTCCACTTGATGGTATAGGTTTCCAAATGCATGTGTATCTGGATTATCCGAGTATTGCCGACATTAGCGCGGCGATGAAAAAAGTAGTCGACAAAGGCCTGAAAGTAAAAATTACCGAACTGGATGTCGCGGTCAATAATCCTTACAGCGGCAATTGGCCCGGCAACAAAGTCACCACCTTCACTGAAGCTACTGCATTTGCACAAAAAAAACGTTACTGCGAAATTGTAAAAGCCTATCTGGATACAGTGCCGGTTAATTTGCGCGATGGCATTACCGTGTGGGGAACGACAGATAAAAATACTTGGCTGAATGATTTATTCAAATCAGCCAATCAATACAACGGTGAAAAAATTGCGTGGCCATTGTTATTTGACGACAACTACAACGATAAACCTGCACTGCGTGGATTTGCTGATGCGCTTACCGGTGCGGCCTGCACAAACTTGTAAACAACATTCTTAAAAAGGATTCTCGCTCATGGGTAGCTGCGCCAGTAGCTACCCTTTTTAATTTTAAAAAATAAATTTATTACGAGGGGATAGCGATGGCACCTAAAACGCAACTAAACACTTTCATTAACCCGGCACTGATGTGCAAGTTTTTGATGTGCCTGATACTGGTGAGCGGTGCGCAAGTGTGGGCGCTGGGGGAAAAATCCTGGCTGACAAATGCTAGCCGCAACAACCTCGTACTGATCGACCCAAAAAAATCTGCCGACCTTATTATCGACAGCAATGAATTCCCCGGCGTTGTGCGTGCTGCAAAAAATCTGCAGATCGATATCGAAAAAGTCACCGGCAAAAAACCGCCGCTGAAAAATACCCTTGGCGATACTGCTACACAAATCGTGCTGATCGGCACATTGGGAAAGAACCACCTAATAGACCAACTGGTCGCAGCAAAAAAAATAGATGCCAGTAAGATTGCCAACCAATGGGATGCCTACCAAGTACAAGTGATAGAAAAACCCTTTCCGCAGATCGCCCGCGCACTGGTGATTGTGGGCGCGAACAAACGCGGCACCCTGTACGGCATTTATAGCTTGAGCGAACAGATTGGTGTCTCGCCTTGGTATTGGTGGGCCGATGTCCCTGTCGCCCACAAAACTCAATTAATTATCGATAAAAACACTCAGGTTGTTGATATCCCCAAAGTGAAATACCGCGGCATTTTCCTCAACGATGAAGCACCTGCGCTCACCAATTGGGTGGCCGAAAAATATGGCAACTACAATCATCAGTTTTACGAAAAAGTATTCGAGTTATTGCTGCGATTGAAAGCCAATTTTTTATGGCCGGCGATGTGGAATAACGCCTTCGCCGATGATGATCCGCAAAACATGATCCTTGCCGATGAATATGGCATCGTCATGAGCACCTCACATCACGAGCCAATGATGCGCGCGGACAAAGAATGGAATCGCTACGGCAAAGGTGTATGGGAATATTCAAAAAATCCGGACAACTTATATAACTTCTGGGTCGATGGGGTTAAGCGCAACAAGCCTTACGAAAGTATTTACACATTGGGCATGCGCGGCCAGCAAGACGAGCCCATGAGTGAAGGTGAGAACATCGGGCTGCTGGAAAAAATTGTCAGCAACCAACGCAACATTCTGGGCGATGTTTTTGGCAAGGATAAACTAACCCAAGTGCCGCAAGTCTGGGCGCTCTATAAAGAAGTGCAGGGTTTTTATGAACGCGGCATGCGTGTACCTGACGATGTGATTTTGCTGTGGTGCGACGACAACTGGGGCAATATCCGCAGGCTGCCAACGCCGGAAGAGCGCAAGCGCGCCGGTGGTGCGGGTGTTTATTATCATTTTGATTATGTCGGTGGGCCGCGCTCCTATCGCTGGATCAACACAGTATCCATCGCCAAAATTTGGGAGCAAATGCATCTCGCCTACACCTTTGATGCAAACCAGATCTGGATTGTAAATGTGGGCGATTTAAAACCCATGGAATACCCGATTGAATTTTTCTTGCGCATGGCCTGGAACCCCGAAGCCTGGCCCAAAGAGCGCATTCCTGAATTTGCGAGGCTCTGGGCCGAGCGCGAATTTGGGCACACTTATGCGCAAGACATTGCGGACATTATGACCGGCTACACCCGCCACAATTTGCGACGCAAACCCGAATTGCAAGATGCAACTATTTATAGCCAACTCAATTACGCCGAAGCAGATCGGGTGACGGCGGAAATTAAATCCTATGCAGCGCGCGCTGAAAAAATCTACGCGCAATTGCCTGCGGAAAAACGCGCGGCGTTTTATCAACTGGTGCTATTCCCCACCAAGGCCAGCGCGATCATCACCGAACTTTATGACACCCAAGCCAAAAACCATTTGTACGCTGCACAGGCGCGCGCCAACACCAACCACTATGCAGACAAGGTGCGCGAGCTATTCGCTGCCGATGCAGCAATGGAACAGGAATATCACCAGCTCAATAACGGCAAGTGGAATCATTTTATGTCGCAGCCGCATATCGGCTATAGCAACTGGAATAATCCGCCCGCAGATACCTTGCCCGTCACCCATCACTACGAACCCCATAATGCCGCTGAAATGGGGATCGCCATAGAAGGTACAGCGAGCGCATGGCCAAGCGCAGGCAAATACCAACTCGGTCGCTTTGACCCCTTCGGCAAGCAACAGAGAACCATCGAAATCTTCAATAAGGGTAAAGAATCGTTTAACGCCACTGCCAAAGTGAGTGCACCTTGGATTATAATAAGTCATACTAGTGTACAAGTGAAAACGGTTGCACAACTTCAGGTTTCTATCGACTGGAGCAAAATGCCAAAAGGTGAGGCCAAGGGCTCGGTGCACATCACCGGAACCGGTTGGGGCGGTGCGACTATCACTGTCAGCGCATTGGATACCGGCATAGCCAAATCAACGCTTAAAGGTAAAGGTTTCGTCGAAGCCGATGGTTATGTCGCCATAGAAGCGGAGCATTATCAGCGCAAAGGTGATGCGAGCGATGGCAAAGGCAATACCTTGAGTTGGGAAAAAATTCCTGAACATGGACGCACGCTTTCATCCATGTCGGTCTACCCAATCACGGATACCCGTTTTAACGAAGTAGCAGCAGCGCCCTACCTTGAGTACGATTTTTTCACCCAGAGCAGCGGCGATATCACTGTAGAAAGCCTGTTTGCTCCCAGCTTGCCGTTCATGCCCAAACGCGGTTTGCGTTACGCCATCGCGCTGGATGGCGAAGCGCCGCAAGTGGTGGACATAACCGCGGACATGAGCGCTGAGGCATGGGAGGAAAGCGTGCGCAGCGATCTGCGCAGAAGTACAACAATGCATCGGCTTAATAAACCCGGTGCGCACAAACTGCGAATTTACAGCCTCGATCCGGGTGTCAGTTTGCAAAAAATTATTATGAATACCGGTGGACTTTTGCCCAGCTATTTAGGGCCGGAGGAAAGCCAACACTACTAACAACCCCTAGCAGTAGAGAACCCACGGAATGAAAATAGTTGACGCAAAAGTGATTGTCACCTGCCCCGGCAGAAACTTTGTCACCCTCAAAATCACCACGGACCAAGGTGTGTATGGCATTGGCGATGCAACCCTTAATGGGCGCGAAAAAAGTGTAGTTTCCTATCTGGAGGATTATTTAATCCCCGCATTGATTGGCCGCGACCCGCAACAAATCGAAGACATCTGGCAGTTTTTCTATCGCGGCGCCTATTGGCGTCGCGGGCCAGTCGGCATGACGGCATTGGCGGCAATTGATGTTGCACTCTGGGACATCAAAGCCAAGCTGGCGAATATGCCGCTCTATCAATTACTCGGAGGCAAAAGCCGCGAGCGCATCCTCACCTACACCCATGCCAACGGCAAAGATTTGGACTCCACCCTGGACGCGGTGCGCAAGGCAAAAGAAAAAGGCTATCAAGCCATTCGTGTGCAGTGCGGAATTCCCGGCATTGAAAAAACCTACGGCGTTGCCAAGGGCGATAAAAGTTACGAGCCAGCCGACGCCGATTTGCCTTCAACAGAAATCTGGTCAACCGAAAAATATTTGAATTTTATTCCCGAAGTCTTTGCGGCTGTGCGCAAAGAATTTGGCCGCGACATTCATTTATTGCACGATGTACATCATCGTTTAACACCGATTGAAGCGGCCCGTTTGGGCAAAGAATTGGAACCCTATCATTTGTTCTGGATGGAAGACGCTGTTCCCGCCGAGCATCAGGAAGCATTTACATTAATTCGCCAGCACACCACTACACCATTGGCCGTGGGCGAAGTATTCAATTCAATCCACGACTGCCGCGACCTGATCCAGAATCAACTAATTGATTACATCCGTACGACGATTGTGCATGCCGGCGGTATCACCCATGTGCGCCGCATCGCCGATTTTGCCAGTTTGTTTAATGTGCGCACCGGCTTCCACGGCGCAACAGATTTGTCACCTGTGTGCATGGGCGCTGCATTGCATTTTGATTTCTGGGTGCCGAACTTTGGTATTCAGGAACATATGGCGCACAGCGCGCAAATGGATGAAGTTTTCCCGCACGCCTATCAATTTGATAAAGGCTTTTTCACTCCCGGCGATGTTCCCGGCCATGGTGTGGACATCGATGAAAAGCTCGCCGCGAAATATCC
>DATIGS010000097.1:0-7753 GCA_035481425.1 Cellvibrio sp.
GTGATGGCGCAGCGGCTGGTGCGTACCCTCTGCCCGCACTGTAAAGAAGAAGGCCAGATCAGCCAGAGCGATTGGCAGGAATTGGTAGCGCCCTGGAAGGTACAGGTGCCGGCCAAGGTGTATCGCCCGGTGGGCTGCCTGGAGTGCCGCAACACCGGTTATATGGGGCGCCAGGGTTTGTATGAAATCCTGATGTTGTCGGAAAATCTTAAAGAAAAAGTCACTGCTGATTGCAATCTGCAGGAGCTACGCAAGCTGGCGATGAAGGAAGGCATGCGCACTTTGCGTTTGTCAGGTGCGCAAAAGATCGCCGCAGGTTTGACGACTATGGAAGAGGTGCTGCGCGTGGCACCGCCGCCGGAGAAGGCGGGTTAGCATTAAAAAATGCTAAATCAGGCCGCAATGCTTTTAGCTCCCTCTGCCGTTTACGGGAGAGGGTTGGGGTGAGGGAATAACTTGTGCCCCCTCTCCCGCAAGTGGGAGAGGGCTGGGGTGAGGGAATGTTTACGCCAGCAACTTAATCCCCACAAACACCAGCATAATCGCCAGCGCCGGGCGCAAATAATGATCGGCAACACGGTTGGCGAGATGGCTCCCGAGATAAATGCCCGGTAGCGAGCCGATCAGCAAGTTGGCAAGCAGGTGCCAGTCCACATTCCCCAAACCGGCGTGACCCATACCGGCTACCAACGTTAGCGGTACGGCGTGGGCGATCTCAGTACCAACCAAGCGCACGGTGGGCAGCAGCGGGTAGAGCATAAACAGCGCAACAGTACCCAAGGCGCCCGCGCCGATAGAGGTGAGTGTCACTACGGCACCCAACAGGATGCCGGTGATCACGGTGGCGATGAACTGCTGTTGGCGGCTCATGCGCGTGATCCAGCTGTTGTTTTTTTGGCTGTAGTCGAAAATCTTGCGCTTGAACAGGATTGCAATCGCGGTCAGCACCAGCGCATAACCCAAAGTGGTTTTGATAACGCTGTTAAGGGTTTCCGTATCCATTTTGACGCTGTGCAGCGCCCAGAGGGTCAGCGCCGCCGCTGGCAGGCTGCCGAGCGCCAGTTCGCCGGTGATCTTCCAGTCGATATTTTTCTTTTTGTGATGGACATGAATACCGCCCGCTTTGGTGATGGCCGCATAGAGCAAATCTGTGCCTACCGCATTCGCCGGACTAACACCGAAATAAAGCAGGATCGGCGTCATTAGCGAGCCTCCGCCCACACCCGTCATGCCCACGATAAAGCCCACCACCAGACCGGCGACTATATAACCCAGTTGGAAATCCATAAAACCTTGACCGAAAAGCGCCGCCTTCAAACTGTTGAAAATTGAACAGATTGCGCGTCTAAATTGTTGATAAATAAACAGGTCGCGCAGGCTAACAGTCTGTTTGCAGGATGGCTAATGCTTATTAGTTAGGTGCTTATAACCAGATGGCGGCTTGATGTGTCGCAGCGGGTGGCTTTTCTGTGTAGTCGAATGGGTCGGGTTTGTGCAGTTGAAGGTGTCAGGACAGGAGGATTTTGACTGCTCCGTTGGCTTGGTTTGTACCCGGGCAGGCCCCGGGTACAACCGGCTCGAACTCTGTGATTACTTTTTCGTGCCGGATGGATAAATGACTTTCCAATCTTTTTTCATATCCACCAGCAGCCAACCTTTGGTGGGGGCATCAGTCAGGCCTTTATTTAGCTCGCCAATAGGGGAATTGCGGTCATAAGCCCACTCGCGGTCGGCATCAGTGTGATGGACGAGCATGCCAAAGCGGGCGCCGGTTCCGGCGGTAGTCCACTCCAGCATTTGGTAGTCACCATCGGAGTTGCCGGCGGCAAAAACCGGGCGGCGGCCAAGATGTTGATAAATGCCGACCGGCTTTCCTTCCTTATCGTCGTAGAAACCCAAGTCGGGCGCTTTGGTGATAGTGGGGACGCCGTTAATCACGGAATATTTTGCCTGCAAGCTGCTTCCTATTACCTGCTCGGGCGGAATGCCATAGGCGTCCTGGGCGAACACCCGCATGAAATCAATGCCGCCGCCGGAGACGATAAATGTCTTGAAGCCGTTTTCACGCAGATAATCCAACAGCTCCAGCATGGGTTGGTACACCATCTTGTTGTACGGCAGGCCGGTGCTCGGATGTTTGGCGGTGGCCAGCCAGTGGCTCACGGCGGCGGAAAAGTCATCCGAGCTTATGTTGCCATGGCTTGCCATAATGATTTTGTTCGCATCCGGCATGCCCCCTGCCAAGGCGCTTTTGATGTCCCCCTTGAGGATTGAGGCATAGGGTTCTGTGGTGGCCCATTCAGGATGTTGTGGCGCCTGCTGTTTGATGCGATCAAACGCAAATGCAGCTTGGAAGTAAATCGGCTGCTCGGCCCACAGGGTGCCATCGTTATCAAATACGGCAATGCGTTCGGCTTCCGGGACAAAATCCGGTGAGCCTTTTTTGGTGACCTTTTTGACAAAATCGACAATGGCTTGTTTGGGTGCGGTGTCCTGCCAGGAGGCGAGGTCTTTGGCGTAGGCGCTGCTGGCCATGATTCAGGAGTAATAAGAACGCGGTTAAAACGGAATTGCAGCGGATGAGTCGTGCGGTCTGCATAGTGTATCCCTCAACATGTTGGTGATGCAGACACTCCATACAAGCCGAATCTGCGTTATGCCTGACAAAAGGTAGGGTACGGACGCGGATCGTGCGACCAAATCGCCGAAAACAGTCGCTGATTACCTCATCCTGCAACACCACCAACCTTAATCATCATGACAATTATTAAGCCGCTATGTTCAGCCTGATTTACTTGTGACAGGTTTTGCCGACCAGATGCCGATCACGCTCCAGCAATTCGGTGAGGTTGTCGGTCTCGAGCGCGCCATCAATCAGGATTTCCTCCGCGCTGTTTTCCTGGGTGCGTAATATGCCGATCTGGGTAAACATCAATGCGTCCTTTGCGGGCAAATTTTTGAAATGGTGTTTGCCCATATGTTTGCCATTGACCCAGACTTCGGCGGAGCCCTTCGTTGGATCGACCGACCAGTAGATATGCAATGCAACGCGGTGCCATTGCCCCGGCGCAGCGCCCTCAGGTAATTTCCACAGCACATCTTTTGCTGCCGTTTCCTGGAAACTTAATTCAGTGCCGGTGATATTAAAGCGCAGCATTTGTTGCCAGCTTTTATCGGATTCCCAGTAGCCCAATTCGTGTTTGTGTTCGCTCAGTTTTTGCGGCAGATAAAAACTAAACGCAAAAAAGGTTTCTTTCCCTTCGTAAGTCTCACCTGCTGCGCGGCGGTGATGAAACTCGCTGCGGTTTAATTGCTTGTTGCCCTTCCACAAAAAAGATTCATCACCGGTCAAGCGCACCTTGCCTGCATGTTTGCCGTCAAAACTGCATGCGGTGGTGACCGATAATCCGGCCGGATTAATCGGCGTGTCCCACTGCGAAATATCGCCAGTTTCAAAGTTTCCCTGCCACAAGATCGCCCCCTGTGCATTGAGGGCAGGAAGTGCTGCGCCGAGCAGGCAAAAGCCGAGGGAAAAAATGCGTGAGAAGTGTGGCATCTGGAATTTCATAAATGTGGGGGTCCTGATTGTTATTGTGAATTTTTACCTGGTGGCAAGTATCGTTGATTCCTTTACCAACGCCTATGGCTTTGGCAGAAATGCATTTAATCTCAGGGCCCTCTAGCAATTGCCATTCTTTACATTTACCGGCAACGTTTTTACGTTGTTACTAGTATGGTTCCACATCTGTGATTTATCTTATAAAACATAACAGCGTGGCCTTGGAAGACCAGACATGAATAATTTTTTCCCCTTTTCGTTTACCTCCACTTTTTTGTTGCTGCGGGCGTGTGTCGCACTCGGTTTTATTTTTACGCTGACGGCGTGTTCCACACAGGCGCCATCTACATCTACCGGTACGGCATTACCGGCGGCGGAGCAAGTGAAACAAACGCTGGTGTTAGTAAACGATTATTGGCAGCGCCAGAATCCAGAACCGGGTTGGGCATTTTGGGAGCATGCGGCCTACCACACCGGCAATATGGAAGCCTATGCCGTTACCGGTAAGCAAACGTATTTGGATTACTCCACGCGTTGGGGTGAAAAAAATCAATGGAAGGGCGCGCGTTCAAGCAATCGCGCCAATTGGAAATACAGTTACGGTGAAACGGATGATTTCGTTTTATTTGGCGATTGGCAAATTTGTTTCCAAACTTATATCGACCTTTACCACATTTCCGGCGACCGCAAAAAAATTGCGCGCGCGCTGGAGGTGATGGAATACCAGATGTCCACTAACGCAGCGGATTATTGGTGGTGGGCAGACGGTTTGTACATGGTGATGCCGGTCATGACCAAACTCTATCGCACCACTGGCGATGAGCAGTATCTGGAAAAACTGCACGAATATTTCACCTACGCCAAAAGCATTATGTACGACGAGGAAACCGGGCTTTTCTTTCGCGATGCAAAATATGTTTATCCAAAACATAAAAGTTTGAATGGCCACAAAGATTTTTGGGCGCGCGGCGATGGCTGGGTATTTGCGGGTTTAGCGAAAGTGTTGGCCGATTTACCAAAAGACCACAAACACCGCGCTGAATATTTGCAAGTGTACCTACGCATGGCCGAGACACTAGCCAAGCTGCAACAAACAGAAGGCTATTGGACGCGCAGCTTGCTCGATCCCGAGCATGCACCCGGTTACGAAACCAGCGGCACCGCATTTTTTACCTACGGTTATTTGTGGGGCATCAACAACGGCTATCTGGATAAATCGCGCTACCTGCCGGTGGTGCAGAAATCCTGGAATTATTTAACTGAAATTGCATTGCAGGAAAACGGCAAGCTGGGTTATATCCAGCCGATCGGTGAGCGCGCAATTCCCGGTCAGGTAGTGGATGTAAATTCGACAGCCAATTTTGGTGTGGGCGCGTTTTTATTAGCTGCCGCTGAAATGTATCGCCTGGTTAAATAAAGTTTATGCGGATGTTTGGGATGTATCAGGAAATAATAATGAATTTTTATCCCCGTAAGTTTCGCTGTGTCGCCAGCGCTATGCTGGTAGTTATTTTTTTCACCACCGCGCTCGTAAATGCCGAACAGAATCCTGCTGCGGTGCCAACAAAAAATATTTTTGTTATTAACCAGCCGGATTACACCTTAAGCCCGCATACCGGCATGACC
Source organism: Cellvibrio sp. (assembly GCA_035481425.1). Lineage (GTDB taxonomy): Bacteria > Pseudomonadota > Gammaproteobacteria > Pseudomonadales > Cellvibrionaceae > Cellvibrio. The sequence continues at coordinate 5,186 of DATIGS010000097.1, forward strand.
CGCAAACATTGGCAGGATGCGGCGATCTATTTGCTCGAAGGCGCATTCAGCCATATCCATTCGCTGGATGATTCCATGGTGTTCCCGCGTTTCCCCGGCGAGGTTCGGCCCGCAGATAAACCTGTGTCAGTTACTGAAAAGTTGGAAGGGCTGTCGCGCACCTTATTTGCGGCGAGTGTGTTGCTGCGTGAAAATCCGCAACTGACCATTAACAATATCAAGGTGGCCGATTACTACCGGCACCAGCTCGTTAAATTAACCAAGCCGGATAGCAATACCTTTATCCCGCATCGTGAAAAAGACGCTGGCACTCATCAAACGCTGGTGGAATTTGGAGCGATTGCCATTTCATTATTTGTTGCCCCGGAAGTGCTCTGGCATCCGCTCAACAAAACCGAGCGCGATGCGCTGGCATCGGTCATGCTCAGTTGGGGCGATGGCCCTACGGTGCCATCCAATTGGAAATTTTTTAATATTTTTATTTTGAGTTTTTTCAAACAGCAAGGTTATGCGGTCAATGAGCCGCTGCTTGTTGAATATCTGAATTTATCGCTGGCTCATTATCGCGGCGACGGTTGGTATAACGATAACCCCGCCTACGATTACTACAGCATGTGGGCATTCCAAATGTATGGAATCCTGTGGGCTGATTTTTTTGGTAATGAACACTATCCGCAAATCGCCAAACAATTTGCTGCCAACTTTCGCGATATCAACGACAACTATCCTTACCTGTTTGCGCGCAACGGCGACATGATTATGTGGGGGCGCAGCATTGCGTATCGCTTCGCCAGCATTACACCGCTGACATTGATGAGCCTTGAAGGCGATGATTCGGTAAACTTTGGTTGGATGCGCCGCATTGCTTCGGGTAATTTGCTGCAGTTTTTGCAGCATCCCCAATTCCTGCAAGATCGTATTCCCACGCTGGGTTTTTACGGCAGCTTTGCCCCTGCGGTGCAGCAATACAGTGTGCGCGGTAGTACCTATTGGTCGTTAAAAGCGTTTATGGCATTGCTGATTCCCGCCAATGATCCTTTCTGGACCGCAAAAGAAAATGAAGGTGCTTGGGAAAAAGAACTGGCAAAAAATACGGTACACAATAAATTCCAGCCCGGCTCGGAAATCCTTATTACCAATTATCCAAACATAGGCGCATCGGAAGTTCGTGCCTGGTGCCATGTCGGTGTAATCGATAATTGGGAGGCATTTCGCGGCAGTGAAAACTATAATCGCCTCGCCTATAACAGCGCTTTCCCTTGGCAAGCCGATGGTGCCAACGGCGAAGTGGCCATGAATTATGTTGTTAAAAATAAGCAGGGAAAATGGGAAGCGCTACGCCTGTTCGATTTCAAAAAATTTACCGACGGCATTTATTATCGCAGTGCTGTTTTGGAAACCGACGACCAGGTGCGTTTAAACCTGGCCGATATTCCACTCGCCAACGGTATTCTGCGCATTGACCAAAACCTCAGTAACACCGCAACCGATTTCCGCCTCGGCCATTATGCACTGCCGGATCTTGGCCAGGGCATCCGCAAATCCCGTCGCACAATCAATAAATACAAAATCCAAATCATTGATAACGGCGAATACCAATTAGCGCTGGTGGTTTTATCTGGCTGGAGCAAAATAGAGACCCTGGATACACAGGGTGTACATCCCGCCAGCGAAAAGAGCACTGTGATCAATGTTCAGCATCGGCTGCGCAAGAAAACTAAACTCCCCGTAACTTACGCCACCCTAATGCTGTGGAAAAAATCCGGTACTGCCTGGACAGACGAAGAATTGATGCCGGTTAAGTCTATCGATATTAACGATAATAAAATTAATATTGTCTTTGCCGATAAAAGTGAAAAAGCCGTGGTGTTTGAATAATGCACGTTGTGTCGATTAAAATGGTCACCATCCGTTTAGTTATAATTTTTTTGTAAAGTATTTTCCGCTTGAATGATTGTCATCAGGAGTTAGTGTTCCCCATATTGTCACTAGGGTATCTGGAGTGGATGTCAGTTGAAAAAGTATGCTGTGTGGTGTGTAAACGGCAACGCCATAAATATTTTCTGTCGAACCGTCGACATAAGATTTGAATCTAATGGTTAAATTAACTCCATCTTTCTCGATAGTACAAAGCAGAGTTTCATTGGTCTGATACCCTTGGACATTCAGTTTGCAATCTGCTTCATTTAAAACGAGCTCATAGTCAATAATGACTTTATCGTCAGCAGCGTTTTCTCCAAGTATTGCAGTGTATTTATAAACTCCGTTCCATTGTTCTGTTTCGCGTTCGATCTCAATCTGCTGCCCGTCTATCAGGCTGTAAGTCATTGTTCCGGTGCGCCCTTGCGTGTTCGGCATGCCAGCGCAATACCAGGAATCTGAAAATCTTAAGCTAACCAATTGTTTGTTGAGCAGTGTAATTTCGGCATGGAATTCTTTGTCACCGTTATTTTCATCGCATTGATATTCAGCGGCGGTTTTAGCAATGGCTGCGTTAATTGCTCTAATTGATTCACTGCTGCCTGATAATTCAGGATATTCAATGTGGGTTTCCCAATAGCCGAGCGG
>DATIGS010000098.1:0-26634 GCA_035481425.1 Cellvibrio sp.
CCAACACACCAATTCCTGCTGCTCAGGGCGATACTCAAGCTCACCTTTACTAACAGGACACACCAAAATACTGAGTAATTTTTTATCTATCATGGTCTTAGGTCACGCTTAGGCCAACCGGGGGCGGTATCTTACACTGCCTTTTGCGGCCATGTCTCTAGAGCCACGCTGCCAGAGCAGCAATTAGGGTCGCAAATTAGCGCCGGGCATTTGGGTAACCCCATCCTGCCAGCGGGTTAATTGCTCCACCACCTTTGGGTTCAGGTAGATTTGCGGGCTGGATTTGGTAATTTTTTGTTCTTTTTCCCACTTGGACACCAACTTCTTCGCGTTAAAAAATGCCTGCTCAAAATTCACTCCTGGCTTGAGTGACTCCTTAAAGTAAGCCTTCCCAAAGTAGGTGAACAAGCTGTCGTCAGCACACCCGAATGAGGTTTTGTCAGCCGCAGCCGCGGTCATAATCAAACTGTGCGAATCTTTAATATCGTCGATAAACCCACCGGAAAAACAAGCCGATAACACAATCACCCGATGTTGGATGCCAGTTTCCTTGAGCAAATCCCCCAACCACTTTGCATCCATATCAGCCAATTCAACGCCGGAGTGATCCAACGAAATTTTTTTGTCTTTGGACCCATGGCTGGTAACGTACAAGAAGAAAATATCCTGTTCTTTATCCATACGTTCAGCGATACGCATAATCGCAGCACGAATACTGGTTAAGGTAGCGAAAGGGTGTTCATCCAGTGAGCGCTGGCTATTATTCAAATAAATTGCCGTCGCGCGATTTTCATATTGGGAGCTAAACAGGTTTTCAATAAATTTACTTTCACGATGAAAGACTTCTTCTGTGCCATAACCAGCCACCACCAAACTATACAATTCAATTTTTTGTGGATCAGAAGCCTGCAGCGAATCTAGCGCTTGTTGCAGTTGAGCGGACTCTTTATACAGCGCATGTTCCGCCACCACTTCTGATGGAAAGATTTTTACTGTATCGCCGCCATCGATCAATCGGCCATATTCCCATCGCCCATTGATACGACTCACCCCATCGATAGGTGTTTTGTAAACCAATACTCCTTTACCGTGTTTGCGCCCAAAGGAAAACTCACCTTCGTAAATATCTCCATTACTGGCAATCAACTTCCCTTGGCCTGCATATTTGCCATGCCGAAATTCGCCTGTGTATTGCTCACCATCGTTTGCGATGAAACTTCCTTTACCTTCTAATTGACCGTCTCGATATTCGCCCTCCCAGTGATTACTGTCGGCATCAGTTTGTATTCCTTTGCCATGTAGCCGCCAATTTTTAAATTCACCGATGTAGGTATACCCATCATCACTTACAAAAGTACCGGCACCCTCAAAATTATCATTCTGAAATTCGCCGCTGTAACGGTTGCCTCTGCCATCATCAAATACACCTTGCCCATGCATTTTCCCTGCAACAAAATCCCCGGTATATTTTTCACCTGAAGCACGAACTAATGCGCCCTGACCTTGAATCACACCATTCACCACGTGTCCGGTGTAAATGGATTTATCTGCATAGCTCCACTTACCCACACCGTTCATATTATTTTTTTCAAAATCACCTTCATATTTACTGCCATCGGGATAAACCAACTTGCCCTTACCTTGAAATTGATTGGCAACAAACTCACCCTCGTAATAGCCACCATCGGGATAAGTCAGAATTCCGCGCCCCTCCATGTAGCCACGAGCGAAATCACCTTTGTATGTACCGGAATCGCCATAGATTAATTTCCCTTTGCCATGGAATAAGCCCTCGAGGAATTCCCCATCATACCTGTCTCCATTTGACCAAATCATACGTCCCTGCCCTTCCAATTGTCCTTCATCATTCAGACCACCAACATAAGTGGAACCATTCGCAAAACTTAATGACGATGAGAAAGAAAAACGCAGATCGCGAAAAGTACCTTGCGTTGCAATCAAGGTAAAAATAATTCCGGCAATGAAAGCAGCGGCAACTACAGAAACTCGTTTCATACCAAATCCGTTATGATTTTGAAAAAGGGTCAACGAAAATTAATTTCATTCCACTGGCATAGGGTCAACCAATAATTGCGGATCAACACGCTCTTCAAACCAGTTCATCCGCCAATCCAGATGCGGGCCTGTCGCACGGCCTGTTTTACCAACTTTCGCAATAGCTTGCCCTTGAGTAATGGCATCACCCTTTTTCACCAGCACTTCGCTCAAATGAATAAAGGTGGATGAAAGACCATGGCCGTGGTCGATAATTAAAGTCCCGCCAGAAAAAAACATGTCAGGATGGACCAACGTAACCACACCACCTGCAGGTGCCTTTACCACTGTGCCTACAGGTTTGGCGATATCAACACCATAATGCGGCGAATTGGGCACGCCGTTGTAAAACCGCTGGCTGCCGTATACTCCCGTCACAGGACCAATTAGCGGCCACTCAAATTTTTGAGCAAAAAAAGTTAACGGCAAATCGCCTTTGCGCGCATCAGCTGCCATTTGCGCTTCACGCTTGGCGCGTTCCACTTGTTGTGGATCTGGCTCCACAGTTTGTTGCGGAACCCCGGTAACCTTTTGAATTCTGTAGGTGCGTTTCTTAACAGTAAATTTATGTTCTTGACGCGCGCCTTTGCTATCAATCGTAGCAATATTCGCTTGGGCCTCTGCATCGCGCCCCAAACCGATTACGAACTCTCCTGCCGGAGAAAGCTGCAATTGTCTTCCGCGATATTCAACCTGTATTCCTGGCGGCACCTTGCCAACAATCACTCCGCCCTGCTGCCATTCGCCTTTTAACTCAAGCGCAGTTGATGACATGCCAAACAGCATAAATATAAAAATTACAGCGATTTTTTGTAGCATCCTGGTCACCCGTTAGCATTTAAAAATTTTGGGCAAAAAAAACGGCAGACTAGCTGCCGTTTTCTTTCGCTAAGGTCACGATTATTTCATCGTGTCATCAACACGCAAGATTTTCATGGTGTTAGTGCCGCCCAACACAGTGGTATCACCACTGGAGACGATCACCAAGTCACCATTCACCAAATCGCCCTGCGCTTTCAACATCGCAATTGCCTGCACAAAATCTTCTGCACAAGGAACGCTAGTGGTATCGAATGCAACAGGCTGCACACCGCGATACATCGCTACCTTACGCTGGGTACTGACATGACGCGAGAAAGCAAAAATCGGCAATTGGGAACCGACGCGCGACATCAATCGTGGCGTACTACCTGATTCAGTGAAGCAAATAATTGCTTTCACACCGGCCAAATGGTTCGCAGTAAACATCGACGCCAATGCGATAGATTCATCAATAGTGCTGAATGCTTGATCCATACGGTAGTTATCAAAACTTGCTGTAGGATGCTTTTCGGCACCGAGAATAATCCGCACCATCGCCTCAACGGTCTCTACCGGGAAGCTACCTGCTGCAGTTTCTGCCGAGAGCATTACCGCATCGGTACCATCAAGCACTGCGTTAGCCACGTCGAATACTTCGGCGCGGGTTGGCAGCGGACTGTTGATCATCGACTCCATCATTTGGGTCGCGGTAATAACCACTTTGTTCAGCGCGCGTGAGCGGGCAATAATGCGCTTTTGTACACCAATCAAAGCGGCATCGCCGATCTCAACACCCAAGTCACCACGAGCAACCATAACCGCATCGCTGGCAGCGATAATGCCGTCGAGGGTTTCGTCATCCGCAACAGCTTCAGCACGCTCAACTTTAGATACCAAACCGGCGCGGCCACCAGCTTCAAGCATCAGCTTGCGCGCATAGTTCATGTCGTCAGCTGAGCGAGGGAAAGAAACGGCCAGATAATCCACATCAATTTCTGCTGCAGTTTTGATGTCGGCAATGTCTTTTTCGGTCAGTGCCGGCGCAGTCAGGCCACCACCCTGGCGGTTGATGCCCTTGTTGTTAGACAAAGGACCAGCCACTTTGGTTGTGGTGTAAATACGAGTGCCTTCGATTTTATCGACGGTTAACACCACACGACCATCATCCAACAAGAGTACATCGCCAGGCTTGCAATCATTTGGCAGCTCTTTGTAGTCGATACCGACTTGCTGCTGATTGCCTTCATCGCGTCCCAATGCGGCATCAAGGATGAACTTGTCGCCTACCTTGAGATGGATTTTGCCTTCAGCAAAACGTGCAACACGAATTTTTGGACCTTGGAGATCGCCCAATACCGCAACAAAACGGTTGTGCTTGGCAGCCAGGGCACGCACAGTTTCTGCGCGGCGCTTGTGGTCTTCCGGCGAACCGTGAGAGAAGTTCAGGCGAACTACGTTAACACCAGCCAAAATCAAACGTTCAAGCACTTCCGGTGACTCAGAAGCCGGGCCCAAAGTACTGACGATTTTTGTACGTCTTAACATGATGGACTCTCTTATTTAGCTGACATCAATGCGATGGTGTTATCCAACATACGGTTGGAGAAACCCCACTCGTTGTCGTACCAAGCCAGAATTTTTACCCACTTGCCATACACTTTGGTTTGCAACGAGTCGTAGTTAGAAGAATGCGGGTTGTGGTTGAAATCAATAGACACCAAAGGCTCATCAACATAAGCCAATACGCCAGGCATTTCAGTCTCAGCTGCTTTTTTCATCGCAGCATTAACCGCTTCAACGCTAACGTCTTTTTCTACCAACACGTTCAAATCAACCAGAGAAACATTGATCGTTGGAACACGAACAGAAATACCGTCCATTTTGCCTTTCAATTCTGGCAGTACCAAGCCAACTGCTTTTGCAGCACCAGTAGTAGTCGGGATCATTGACTGGGTTGCAGAACGAGCACGGTAGATGTCTTTGTGGAACACGTCAGACAACACCTGATCATTGGTGTAAGAATGGATAGTGGTCATAGAACCTTGCACGATACCGAAGCTATCGTTCAATACTTTGGCGACTGGCGCCAGGCAGTTGGTGGTGCAAGAAGCGTTTGAAATGATGGTATCGGTCGCTTTCAGCACTTTGTCGTTCACGCCAAATACCACGGTCGCGTCAACATCAGTACCTGGAGCAGAGATGATGACTTTCTTGGCACCAGCAGTCAGGTGAGCACTTGCTTTTTCTTTGCTGGTGAAAATACCAGTACATTCGTAAACCACATCAACGTTCAATTCAGCCCAAGGCAATTTTGATGGGTCACGCTCGGCGGTAATGCGAATCGCATCGCCATTCACGAACATGGTGTCGCCTTCAAATTTCACAGTGCCGTTAAAGCCTCCGTGAACAGAATCATATTTGGTAAGGTGAGCATTGAGGTGAGCATCACCAAGGTCGTTGATACCAACGATCTGGATTTGGCTGCGCTTGCCTGATTCATACAACGCACGCAGAACATTGCGTCCGATACGACCGTAACCGTTAATTGCCACTCTAATAGTCATTACATTCTCCTAAGTAAACTCGTCACTAACTTTTGCTGTAGGTGGTGCACATATTTACTGTGCCTTTGGATTAATAAACGCGCAGGGGCGCAATTTATGCGCCCCTGCAGATTTGTTACCGTGGCAGACTTGCTGCTTCGCGTGCGAGACGTTCAATCTCATCCCAGCGACCGGCCTTCATCAATTCTTTTGGTGCCATCCATGTGCCGCCAACGCAATGCACATTAGGCAGGGCCAAATAACTTGGCGCCTTAGCCAAATCAATGCCGCCGGTTGGGCAGAAAGTAATTTGCGGCAGTGGTCCAGCAATTGACTTCAACATTGGAACACCGCCCGCTGCTTCAGCCGGGAAAAACTTCTGATGGGTAAAACCTTGTACGTAAAGATTCATGGCCTCAGTTGGTGTTGCCACACCGGCCAACAAAGGGACAGGCGATGCTTTGGCAGCTTCAATCAAAGCTGGCGTTGTGCCCGGGCTGACCAGGAAAGTTGAACCGGCTTTCACCGCTTTTTCCAAATCCGCTGGCGTGATAATGGTACCCGCACCGATTACTGCATCATCTGGCAAATCTTCCACCATTGCGCTGATCGCATCCAACGCACAGGGAGTACGCAGGGTGATTTCCAACACTTTCAAGCCGCCGTTGTAAAGCGCTCTGGCCAAGGGCACAGCATCTTCAATACGCTCTACCACCATAACGGGTACGACTGGCGCCACTTTGACAATTTGATCGATAGTTAAAGCCACTGTATATCCCTCGTTGTTCAAAAAAGTTCGACCATTAATTTGCAAAAAACTTACGCAAATCTATTCGGAATTCGACAAAAAATTACGGTGCCCAGTAGACGATGACAGGCACTGATTGCTGTTGTAATACAGCGCGGATCGGCATGTCTTTTACATCGGAACCGGCCTGTGCTGCGCGCAATACCGCCAGCTTTTCATCGCCGGTAATTAACAGCACCAATGTTTTGGAGCGCAGCAAACCAGCCAGTGTTAACGTCATACGCTCTGTAATCGCACCAGTTACTTCACTTTGCTTGGCGATAATCGCCGCACACAATTGGGTAGAGTCCGGATTTAAGGATTCATCCAAACCCTGGGCCTGGGGAAATAGCGATGCAGTATGACCATCCGAACCCATCCCCAGAATAGTCATATCAAACGGTTGTGCCAGTTGCTGGTAGGCACTTTCGCAATCATCCAACCCTTCTGCTGCAGTTTCAGCCGAGTTTTTCATTCCAACCAAATTGGCAGCTGCGGCTTTATTCTGGATCAAATGTTTTACTGTGAATGCTTCGTTGCTTTTATCGTGCTCAAAGTCAACCCAGCGCTCATCAACCAGCGCAACATACACCGATTCCCAATTGAGATCAGCATTGCTCAGCGCTTTATAAAGCGGCTCGGGGGTACTGCCGCCGGAAACCATAAAGGTGGCCTCACCACGATCTTCAATGGCTTCACGCAAGGCCGCTTCACATTCCGCTTGCAGCGCAGCGATCATTTCTGCGCGGCTATCAAATAAACGCTCGATTACCATTCCTGATCGGCTCCCGACAACACTTCATCAATCGAGAACCAGCGACGACGATCGCTAGCCAGCATTTGCGCAGATGCCTGCGGCCCCCAACTACCCGCCATATAACCTTGGGGCTTATTCTCAGGACGCTGCCACGCTTCAATAATCGGATCGATCCAGGCCCAGGCTGCATCAACCTCAGCGCGATGGATAAACAAACTGGCGTCGCCCGCAGCGGCATCCAGCATCAAACGCTTATAAGCATCGGAATAGAAATCTTTGTAGGTATCAGCAAAATTGAGATTCAACACTACCGGATGCAGATGAGTTTCATGCTTCTCCAAATCTTTGGAGACCATGATGATCTTAATGCTCTCTTCTGGCTGCAGACGAATAATCAAACGATTAGGCGTCGACATACCCGCAGATTCCGGATACACGCGGTGTGCCACATCCTTATATTGAATAACGATTTCGGCAAAACGCTGTTTCATGCGCTTACCGGTACGCAAGTAGAACGGCACATTTGCCCAGCGAGAACTATCAATGTAGGCGCGGATAGCAACAAATGTCTCGGTATTACTTGGTTGTCCTAATTCCTCAAGATAACCGGGAACAGCTTTACCGCCCATCTCGCCAGCAACATATTGGCCGCGCACAGTATTGTATTTAACTGTGTTGCCGCTTAGAGGACGCAGACTTTCCAGGACTTTGAGTTTTTCAGCGCGGATACGATCAGCAGTCATCTTGTTCGGTGACTCCATCGCCACCAGACAAAGCAATTGCAAAATGTGGTTCTGCACCATATCGCGCAGTGCACCTGCCCCATCATAAAAGCTGGCACGCCCCTCAAGGCCTACAGTTTCAGAAATGGTAATTTGTACGTGATCGATGGATTTAGCATCCCACAAATGCTCAAACATGCCGTTGGCAAAGCGTAATGCCAACAGGTTTTGTACCGTTTCTTTGCCGAGATAGTGATCGATACGGAAAATTGCGTCTTCACGGAAATATTCAGCAATTTGGCTATTAATTTCTTCAGCCGTTTTAGCGTCATAACCCAGCGGCTTTTCCACTACGACACGTGATTTGTCAGTGATCAAATTCGATTCGTGCAAATGCTTACAGCAAACACTGAACACCGACGGAGGAGTAGAAAGATAGAAAACACGTTGGCTATTACCGCCGGTGTTCAACAACTGAGCTAAAGCATCCCAATGCTCATCTTTAGTGCCAATATCAACAAATACCGGAAATAGACACTTGGCGAACGCATCCCAAGCGGTAGCATCAAACTCATCCGCATTCAGATGTTTTTCGGCAGCATCACGCACTTTGTCTTTGTACTCGGCAACCATTTGAGTATTACGGCAAGTTGGGATGATGCGCGCGCCTGAGGGCAATGAACCCTCACGATGGGCACGGTAAAGACCGGGAATCAATTTACGCAGAGCCAAATCACCAGCGCCGCCAAAGATGACAAAATCAAATGCTTCGAGCATGAGGGGTAATCCTGTTTGTGAATCTTGAAAAGTGGATTTACTTTTTAAAAACGAAGACCCCGAACACAGGTTCGGGGTCCGGGATTTAACGGGTCATTACCAGTTAAATACAGTAGCTCCTTCTTCAGCCAAACCAACTGTGGTACGCAAGGGCGCAAAGAGTTCACGCCCCATACCATAGTGAACTGCTGATAAATCACATTGGGCAGGTTGACGGGAGCCTAGCTCCTCTTCACTGACCAGCAACTGCAAAGTGCCGGATTCAGCATCCAATTCAATCATATCGCCATCGCGAATAAGGCCAATGGGACCGTTATCCAATGCTTCCGGTGTCATATGAATCGCTGCAGGAATTTTACCAGAGGCGCCCGACATACGGCCATCAGTCAACAAAGCAACCTTAAAACCGCGATCCTGCAGTACACCTAGCGGTGGCGTCAGCTTATGCAACTCAGGCATTCCGCACGCTTTTGGCCCCTGGAACCGAACCACTGCAACGAAATCTTTTTCCAACTCACCGCGCTTAAATGCTGATTGCAACTCCTCCTGGCTATGAAACACCACAGCCGGAGCAACCACCTTGCGATGATCAGGCTTCACCGCCGAAATCTTGATTACTGAGCGACCGATATTACCTTTCAGTAATTTCATGCCACCCTCAGGTGCAAAAGGTTTCGCAACCGGACGCAGAACAGAGTCGTCCAATGATTCCAGCGGTGCATCGCGCCACACTACTTCGCCATTTTCCAAAAACGGCTCTCTTGTATAAGCCGCTAGCCCAGTGCCACCCATGACCGTTTTAACATCATCATGTAGCAGCCCGGCATTGCGCAGTTCGCGCATCAAAAAGCCCATTCCACCGACAGCCTGGAAGCGATTTACATCCGCCAATCCATTCGGGTAGATACGGCACATAAGCGGAATTATATCTGAAATGTCAGACAAATCCTGCCAATTAATTTGTACACCCGCAGCTCGAGCTATAGCAACAATATGCATGGCATGGTTAGTTGATCCACCTGTTGCCATCAAACCTACGATGCCATTCACAATGGATTTCTCAGTCACAATGTCAGCCAATGCCACCGGTTCATCGCGCGTAATGCGCGCCAATTGATGAACAGAGGCACGGGTCAATGCATCGCGCATAGGTGTATAGGGATTAATGAAGGTACTACCCGGCAGATGGATCCCCATAATTTCCATCAACATCTGGTTGGTATTGGCAGTGCCATAAAAAGTACAGGTGCCGGCACTATGATAAGAAGCACTTTCTGCCGCCAATAATTCTTTGCGCCCTACTTTACCTTCAGCGAATAGCTGGCGCGCCTTGGCCTTTTCAGCATTGGGCAAGCCAGGAGTCATTGGGCCCGCAGGGATAAAAATGATCGGCAACTGACCGAACGATAAAGCTCCAATCATCAAACCGGGAACGATTTTGTCGCACACACCCAAGCAGATCGCACCATCAAACATATCGTGAGACAGGGCAATAGCCGTGCTCATCGCGATAACATCGCGACTAAACAAGGACATTTCCATACCCGGAAAACCTTGGGTCACGCCATCGCACATCGCTGGTACACCGCCCGCCATTTGCGCAGTCATACCCATTTCTTTAGCGGCTGCCTTGATTGGCTCCAGGTATTCACCATAAGGAACATGAGCCGACAGCATTTCATTGTATGAACTGACCACACCCAAATTAGGTGCCTGGCCTTCAGCCAGCGCCTCCTTGTCAGAACTACTGCAGGCAGCAAATCCATGCGCAAGGTTGGCACATCCCAAATGGTGACGAGCAGGACCTTTGCTGCGGAATTTATTAACACGCGCAAGATACGCGGCGCGAGAATCGCGGCTGCGAGCAATAATTCGCTCGGTAATAGCAGCAACTCGTGGATCTGTACTTAATAAGTCAGTCATGGGAATACCATTGCTCTTGGGGTGTATGTTGCAAACCTCCGGGTTTGCACAATCGCGCCAGGTACATTGCCCGGCGCTTTAGTTTGTCAATCTCTCAACTAACAGGTGCCTTAAATACAGCAGTTATTTATTTCGTTTTAGCACGCTTATAGATATTAATTAAGTTGCGTGTTGATGAATCATGCTTGGGGTTAGTTTCTTTAGCTATATCCAGCTCAGGTTGAATTCCTGCTGCCAGAACCTTGCCTAATTCCACCCCCCATTGGTCGAATGAATGGATCCGCCAGATAATACCTTGAACAAAAATTTTGTGCTCATATAGCGCAATCAAGGCACCCAATGAACGAGCATCAACCTTATTCAACAAGAAGGTGTTAGTGGGACGATTACCCCGATGCACCTTATGCTCCACGATTTCTTCAATGCGCGCAGCACTCACACCTTTGGCGCTTAACTCGCGCCGAACCTGATCCGCATCAATCCCCAGCATTAACGCTTGTGTCTGGGCAAAGAAATTAGCCATTAAAGCGTCATGATGACCTTCGACTACGACAGTCGGGGCAATAGAGCCAATAAAGTCAGCAGGAATAATATCGGTACCTTGATGCAACATTTGATAAAAGGCGTGCTGGCCATTAATGCCAACTTCACCCCATACCAAAGGCACACTGCCGTAACTGATTTGCTCACCCGCCCAATTCACTGACTTACCGTTACTCTCCATTTCCGCCTGTTGCATATAAGCAGGAAAACGATGCAGGCACTGGTCGTAAGGCAACAAAGCATGCGCGGGATAACCAAGGAAATTGCGATTCCAAATCCCTACCAGCGCCAACATAACCGGGGCATTTTCAGCCAGGGGGGCAGTTTGGAAATGCAGGTCCATTTCATAAGCGCCCTGCAATAATTCATCAAACAGCTCATAGCCGAGCGATAGCACAATCGGCAAACCGATGGCCGACCATAGTGAGAAACGGCCACCAACCCAATCCCACATATCAAATATGTTCTCTTCTGCGATACCAAATGCAGTTACCAATTTACGATTGGTTGATACCGCCACGAAGTGTTTGGCAATCGCCGCTTTATCACCCGCCGCCGCCAAAAACCACTGCTCAGCTGTGCGCGCATTGGTCATGGTTTCCTGCGTTGTAAAGGTTTTGGACGAGATAACAAACAAAGTGGTTTCAGGATTCAATCCTGCCAACACATCGGCAATCTGCACACCATCAATGTTGGAAACAAAATGCATAGTGAAACGCTTATCGCTGTAATCCTTGAGTGCCTCACACACCATCAAAGGACCTAGGTTAGAACCGCCAATACCAATGCTCACAATATCGGTAATTGCCTTACCGGTATAACCAATCCATTCACCGGAGCGCAATTTTTCGCTCAATTTACGCATGCGCTCCAACTCAGCATTAATCGCCGGGCGCGCATCAGCAGCATCGATCACAATAGGTTTGGAAGATTTATCGCGCAAAGCAACGTGCATAACAGCACGATCTTCCGTGGCATTGATGTGTTCGGCGGCAAACATCTTGCCGCGCCAACTTTCAACACCAGACTCTTTAGCCAGTGCCAGCAGCGCTGCTTTGGTTTCATCAGTAATTAAGTTTTTGGAGTAATCGAAAAGCAGATGGGATGTTTGCAGAGAGAACTTATCAAAACGTTTATCATCAGAAGCGAACAAGTCTTTAAGATGTTGTGACTTCATTTGCGCTGCATGAGCGGTGAGATTTTTCCAGGAGGGTAAATCAGTAGGACGCACATCAGGATTAGTCATTTCTACTCCACAAACAAAAAAGTGTAGGTGATGCACCTAAACAATTGGTTGATTTCTATTCTGTTAGTTTGAGTCCGACCCGACTCCGACAAGTATGAAAGGGATAACCTTCCTACGAGTTTCAAAGTTATATGCTTACCATCCTAGAATTAAGCCTTTCAGCGCAAACCAAACTAGGAAGCTGTGAATGATTCGAACATTCACTTTCAATACAACTAACTATTATGGGCTGTCGCGATTGAAATCGGCATATTAGCCGCAAAAATTGCGCTGTTTAAAAAGGCCGCTATGATAGGCAGATGGGTTTTAGGTGTCAATTAAAGCGCTGGGTTTAGGATAACGAACCCATGATCGATCTGACGTGAAAATAACTCACTTGCCCGCAAACACTATCGCCACAATTAAATCTTTCAAACCCGCAGACCTGAATGATGCAAACAAAAAAAAACAACCAACCCCCTATCGGCATAATTGAAGGTTTTTTTGGTCGCAGTTGGAGCTGGGCAGATCGAAAAATCTACGCAGAATTTCTCGCACTAAATCAGTACAACTTTTATATTTACGCACCAAAAAGCGACAAAAATTTACGCAAACACTGGCAACAAGACTGGTCAACAAACGATAAAAAACTTTTACAGGATCTACGCCATATCTATCGCGCTGCTAATGTGCAATTTGGCATCGGCCTTAGCCCACATGAAATTTATCTGGATAACTCACACGATCAACGCGCTCAACTGACCCGGCGAATTCAACAGATCAATCGTCTTGAGCCAGATATACTTTGTATTTTATTTGATGATATGCGCGGTGACATTCCCGACCTCGCACAAATCCAGATCGATATAGCCCACCAAGCAGCTGCAATCAGCAATGCAAAAAAAATCATTTTTTGCCCGACGTACTACAGCTTTGATCCTGTACTGGAGAGAGTATTTGGTTCAATGCCGGAGAATTATTGGCAAACTTTTGCACAACAATTGGATAGCAGCATCGACATATTCTGGACAGGAGAAAAAGTGTGTTCGGCTCACTACCCTGTCGAACATCTCGCGCAAGTAACGCATTTAATTGGTCGCAAGCCATTTTTATGGGACAACTATCCCGTCAACGACGGTGCAGTAAAATCCAACCTGCTGCAGTTACGCGCATTCAACCAAACCCATAGCAAGCTGGGCGACAAAGTGGCCGGACATGCTGTCAACCCCATGAACCAACCATGGCTATCCCAAATCCCGCTCGCCAGTTTACCCCTGGCTTATCAAGAGCAAGAAAAATACTCTGCAGACAATGCGTTTACTAACATAAGCAACAATCTCTGCGGAAAAGCCTTGGCAATGGAATTACAGCGAGATATCAATCAACTACAGGACATAGGCTTAAATAAAATGACGCTGCAAGAACGACAAACATTACTGACAAAATATCAGCAATTTAAACAAAGCCCTTATGCCCAGGAAGTTATTAGCTGGCTCAATGATGAATATCAATTTGACCCAGCCTGCTTAACCGAATAGCCCGAGAAAAATTCTATTTACCCAATACCGATTGAATCCATTTCGCCATGGATTCGATTTGTTCCATGCACACAGTGTGCTCCATCGCATAGGACTCATAATTTACTTTACAACCACGATCCAGTAAGTGGCGATAAGCACGCTGCCCCAAAACCTCGTGCACAATCGGATCGCGGCTACCATGTTGAATTAATATTGGCACCTGTTGGTTAGCGGGATGAATTACGGCGCTAGCATGAGTTGCAAAGTAGCTCGACAGAATCAATAAACCCGCCAGTGATTTTTCATAGGTCAAACCTGCTTGATAAGCAACAGCCCCACCTTGTGAAAACCCCACCAGGATAATTTTTTCACTCGGAATACCGCGCGCGATTTCGCGCTCAATCAATTGTTGTACCGCCTCTGCATTAGCAATTAATTGCTTTTCATCAACTTTTCGCTCGAGATTCATTTCTAAAATATCGTACCAAGCCGGCATGACATAACCGGCATTGATTGTGACTGGAATTTTTGGCGCATGAGGGAAAATAAAACGCACAGACAAATCACGCGGCAAAAGCAACTCTGGCACTAAAGGTGCAAAATCATTTCCGTCAGCACCTAAACCGTGAAGCCAAATTACACTGGCCTCCACCGTCAACTGAGGCTGATTAAGTATTTCGACGCAGGGTAAGTATTCCATAGCAACTCTCTTGTACTTGATGGACCAGAACTCACAATGATTAAAATTTGCTCAAATCATTTATTGATACGCAATATTGCTGACAATTACCCAAATGAGCAAGCATACCTACGCGCACAACTTATAAAATCACACTACACTTGTTTTACCGACTCTCAAACGTTACACCGGCATCATTACATGGTGCCACATAATTGAAATTGCACGATTGGAACAACACGATTGGAACTGCCGCATCTTCGATGCTAAGGAATACTATGAGTCACTTGAATCACAGCCACTCCCCCATTACAGCAACAGGCGAGTACGAAGTCGTTAGTGCGCTAATTGCACCTATTGATCAACTGAATGTGCTTTCCAAAATAGAAGTCGCCAAATTATTAGATTCCAGCCAAAGCGGGCTGTATAAATTATTTCGTAGTTGCGCGCTCGCGGTCCTGAATACAGGTAATGACCTGGATGACGGAAAAGAGCTTTTGGAGCGCTATAAAGATTTTGATATCAGCATTGTGCAAGAAGAGCGCGGCATAAAACTCGCCATTAAAAATGCACCTGCCAATGCCTTTGTCGACGGGAAAATGATTCGCGGTATCAGCGAACATGTATTTACCGTACTACGCGATGTGATTTACAACAACGATGAATTAAGACGCAACCCAAAATATAATTTGCAAACATCCGAAGGCATCACCGACGCTGTGTTTCACATGCTGCGCAATGCCAATTTGCTAACCGCAGGGCTCGATCCCAATTTGGTGGTTTGCTGGGGCGGCCACTCCATTAATCGCATTGAATATGACTACACCAAAGAAGTCGGTTATCAACTAGGGTTGCGCGGTTTAGACATATGCACCGGCTGCGGCCCAGGTGCGATGAAAGGCCCAATGAAAGGAGCCACCATCGGCCATGCCAAGCAACGCATTACGAATGGACGCTATATTGGCATCACCGAACCGGGCATTATTGCTGCCGAAGCGCCAAACCCGATTGTAAATAAGCTCACCATCATGCCCGACATTGAAAAACGTCTGGAAGCGTTTGTGCGTCTTGGTCATGGCATTATTGTTTTCCCTGGCGGCGCAGGAACAGCCGAAGAGATTCTGTATATTCTGGGCTTGTTATTGCACCCTGATAACAAAAACATTCCTTTCCCATTAATTTTTACTGGTCCGGAAACGTCAGCTGAATATTTTGCGCGAATCGACAAATTCATTGGCGATACGCTCGGCGCAGAGGCGCAAGCCCATTACAAAATTATCATCAATGATTCTGACGCTGTCGCGCATGAAATGAAGGAAGGCATCAAAAAAGTACGCGAATTCCGCAAGCAAAGCGACGACGCGTATTACTTTAACTGGCAGTTAAAAATCAGCCCGGATCTACAACAACCTTTTGCACCTACGCACGAAAATATGCGCAACCTGGAGTTGCATAAAAACCAACCGGTTAATCAACTTGCGGCGAACCTGCGTCGCGCCTTTTCAGGCATTGTCGCTGGCAATGTCAAAGAAGACGGTATTCTTGCGATCGAAAAATACGGCCATTTTGAGCTGCATGGCGATTATGAAATCATGCATCCGGTGGATGAACTCCTGGAATCATTTGCGCGACAAAGCCGCATGAAGCTACCGGGGCGTGAGTACATACCTTGCTATAAGGTTATAAAGTGAACACCCATATAGACCCAAGTGTTCTAGGATGTAGTCAATGTCTCACAAAAACTAGCGACTTTAGCGACTAGCTCGCCGCTAGCCTCACGGGGATAATGATCACATCAAGGAAGTAGACAATGATGTGCGCTGGCCAGGCAAGGTCAATGGATGCGCCCACCTGATAGGGAAGCGATGTCGGACGACATCAAAGGATTGCACTAGCGCAGGAGGAAAGGCGGTCAGGGATTCGAAAGGAAAATCGACGCAAATTGACTACTTCATACTTAGGGATAGCATCTGTACGGGGCCGCTTATGCGGCCCCTACTCATTTCAGGGTCACAACTTTTCACGATTAACATGCCCAACGGCTCTTTGACTGCATTTAACTCGCTTCCGGATCATCTCCACCCGTAAAGTCTGTAACCACTCGCTCCTGTTTTTCTTTTCGCTTCTGCTCCCTTCTCATTGCGAAAAAGTGACTAAGCTGATGCTGACATTGCTGTGCCATCAATCCGCCCGAAAAATCCACGCGATGATTGAAGTGTTCGCTTTCCAATAACCGCATTTTACTGATTACAGCACCCGCCTTACTTTCCGCAGTTCCAAAAACCAAGCGTGTAATTCTTGCATGCACCAAAGCACCAACACACATGGTGCATGGCTCAAGAGTGACGTAAATAGTTGAACCAATTAAACGATAATTTTGTTGGTGAGCAGCCGCCTGGCGCAGCGCAATAATTTCCGCATGGGCAGTAGGATCGTGGCTACTAATCGGTTGGTTAAAGCCTTCGCCAATAATTACACCATCCTGCACGATAACTGCACCAACCGGCACTTCGCCAATCGCTTCACCTTTGGCCGCAAGTTCCAATGCGTAACGCATCCACTGTTGATCCTGTTCAGAAAATGCAATCTCATTCGCAGAATCATTTGTTTGGTCAATACTCACGAATTTTTCACTTCCACTAATGGCGCCAAATAATCAGCCAGCTCCTGTTCGGTTAATGCGCGCACAAAACGAAAACGTGGAATAGTTTCACCCGCCAACTCAACGGTTTCTATAAACATATCCAATGGCCGTATCCACCAGGAATAATCGCCGTATAAACAGCGATAGAACACCATGGGTTCGCGGGTTTCGCTATGGGTCGCAATCTGAAACACAAAGTAATCATTACCCTTGTAATGGCGATATAAACCGGATTTTAATTTCATGTTGATAACCCTAAATAACGCCGTTAATTTTTAATTCGTCGATTTGCGCCTGCGACAATTCCAATACAGATTGCAACACGTCCTGAGTGTGACTACCAATTTCTCCGCCCGGCCAATCGGTGCGTCCAGGAGTGTTTGATAACTTAGGCAAGATCGCAGGAATTTTTAATGGCTTACCATTAATTTCTACCTGCTCAAACATATCGCGTGCAATAAAATGTGGATCGGCAAACATATCTTGAACATTATAAATGGGCCCACCTGGTACTCGCGCTTGCTCAAGCAGTTGCAAAATCTCATCGGCATCTTTACTCATGCACCACGCGGCCAATGCATTATCAATTTCCAACTCGTGCTTAACCCGTCCGGCATTATTGGCCATTCGTGGATCACTCGCCATTTCCGGATGACCAGCCCCATCCATCAAGCGTTGAAAAATGGAATCACCGTTCCCGCCTATCACCACATATTTACCATTTTTGCAGCGATAGGTATTGGTGGGCACTATACCAGTCACTGTCGTACCGGAAGGCTCGCGAATAACACCAGCACCGGAAAATTCAGGCACTACCGCTTCCATTAAATTAAACATGGATTCATAGAGGGCAACATCCACAACCTGCCCTTCACGATCGCTATTTCGTTCGCGCTCCAACAATGCCAATGCAATCCCCAGCGCGGCATGAATGCCGGAAATGGTATCGCCGATACTGAGATTGGGGCGCACTGGCGCCTGGTCAGGAAAGCCATTCACGTAACGAAAACCGCTCATGCCTTCACACACCGAAGCAAAACCCGGCTTGCTGGCATAAGGACCAGTTTGGCCATAACCGGAGATGCGCGCATACACCAATTTCGGATTCGACTTTTTAATCTCGTCCGGACCCAAGCCCCAACTTTCCATTACACCAGGACGAAAGTTTTCGATTACCACGTCAGCGCTATCAATTAATCGGCGTGCAATTTTTTGCCCTTCGATTTTTTTTAGATCCAGCGTGATACTTTTTTTATTGCGCCCGATACTGCGCCACCAATGCGAAGTTCCATTTTCCAATATGCGCCAACCGCGAATAGGATCACCTTCTGGCGGTTCAATTTTTATAACCTCAGCACCAAAATACGCAAGCATGCAGCCCGCAAAAGGGCCTGCCAGTAGCTGCCCGACTTCGATTACACGAATGCCATCCAAAGGGCGACGATTTTTATCATTCATATTCATTGTCACTTGGTTAAATCGAGGATTATCTTTCCGATATGCTGACTGGATTCCATACGCGCATGAGCAACAGCGACCTGAGCCAAAGGAAATGTTGAATCAATTATCGGCGCGATATTTTTCCCGCTTAAAAGCGGCCAGACTTTTTCTTCCAGTTCATTTGCAATTATTGCTTTCGCCTCTGCCGATTGGGCACGCAGTGTGGAACCGGTGAAAGTTAAACGTTTGACCATTAAAGGCAAAAGATCAACCTGAACTTTACTTCCTTGCAAAAAAGCGATGTTAACAATGCGCCCGTCTTTTGCTGCAGCGGAAAAATTTCGCTGGATGTAATCACCACCTACCATATCCAAAATTACATTAGCGCCCTGCCCGTTGGTTTTTTCTTTGATAACCGCAACAAAATCCTGTTCACGATAATGAATCGCTGACGCGCCCAATGCGGCAATTGCATTGCATTTTTCCGCTGAGCCGGCGGTCGCAAAAACCTGTGCACCAAAAGCCTTCGCTAATTGGATGGCAGTTATGCCTATACCACTAGTACCACCATGCACCAGCAGTGTTTCGTCGCTTTCCAAACCTGCGCGTTGAAACAGGTTGTGCCAAACCGTAAAAAATGTTTCCGGCAAGGCTGCGGCTTGGACATATGTAAATTGATGCGGGATAGGCAAACATTGCGCAGCAGGAGCAACAACATATTCTGCGTAACCGCCTCCATTTACCAACGCACATACTTTGTCGCCCGGCTGCCATCGCGCTACATTTTTACCGCAAGCAATAATTTCTCCCGCGACTTCCAAACCCAATATTGGCGACGCATCTACTGGTGAAGGATACAAGCCCTGACGCTGCAAAATATCCGGACGGTTAATTCCCGCCGCATAAACACGGATTAATACTTCATTCGCTTTTGGTGAAGGAATTTCTCCTTCGCTGATAATCAGCTGCGAATCATTCCCCGTTTGGGTTGTAGCAATAAACTTCATCATGGTTCGAGACGTTGGATATCCCAACGACCATCAACTTGTAAATTATATTGAAAGCGATCATGCAAGCGGGCGGCACCACCTTGCCAAAATTCGATCTGATGCGGCTTAACACGGAATCCACCCCAAAAATCGGGCACCGGAATCTCACCTTTCGCAAATTTATTTTTCATGGATTCAAACTGCTGCATTAGCAGTGCCCGGGAAGAAATCGGTTTGCTCTGTTGCGATGCCCAGGCACCCAGCTGGCTATCTCGCGGGCGGGTGACAAAATATTTCAACACTTCCGTTTTAGATAAAGGCTCAGCCACTCCGCATACTTTTACCTGACGCTCAAAAAGATACCAGGGAAAATGCAAACTGATTTTAGGATTCTGTTTTAAATCCTGAGCTTTACGGCTATTTAAATTGGTGTAAAACACAAAGCCTTTTTCATCGAGGTGTTTTAACAACACAATTCGTTGCGACGGCTGACCCGTCGCGTCCACCGTCGCAATTGTCATGGCATTGGGATCGGGAATTCCGGATGCGATTGTTTGTTGCATCCAACGATCAAATTGTTCAAGTGGGTTATCCGCCAGATCATCGCGCTCCAATCCCCCTTGGGTGTATTCGCGACGAAAGTCCTCCAGATGTAAATTCATACAGGCTCCCCATGTACAAAGACTAAATTCGGTAAGCTCTCTAATGAAGTAAGAGCTACAGCATCCTGTTAAGAAGTGTCATGCAAGTACCTTTTTTGTTAGGTAAATACTGCGCCTCACAGACTGAAATGATATGCGCGCGACTACCGCAATTGCGCGCCAATTTACATCACCAGCACCTTATGTAACTATTGACTATATGGTGATTAGGCTATTTGTAAAACCTAATCACCCGCTCCGTCAAAAATAAAAAAACATCACCTATATAGGCAACCCCATGAATAGACGAGAAGTCCTCAGGTATACCGCCTGGATTACCGGCAGTGCTATATCCGCATCACTCGCAAGTGCAATCTTGTCGGGATGTTCAGAACAACCAATCGAACAAAATCGGGCAAAAGGAACGAACATCAGCTCCAGCGCGAGTCTTTTGCATTTTTTTACACCTGAACAATTTACGTTTGTTGGATTGCTGGCGGACACCATTTTACCGCGTACCGACAGCCCTTCCGCAACCGATGTAAAAGTGCATACCACCCTCGACTTCATGTTGGGACAAGTTTTTGACTCTGCTTACCAAACAACATTCAAAAGCGACTGGCTGGCACTGGAAAAGCATCTTAACCAACAGCAGTTTTTACAGCTCGAACCACCAGCCCACATCGACGTATTGCAAGCGCTTGAATTAAGCCAGAAAGATGAGACGGCGGACGCTAAAAAAGCATTGGTAGAGTTCAAGCAGCAAGTCATTGCCTATTACCTGACTACCGAAGAGATTGGTAAAAACTTTTTAAATTATTTACCTATCCCCGGGTTTTATAAACCCTGTATTTCGGTCGATGAAGTTAACAATAAAGCATGGGCAATTTAAAAATGATCAGAACAACAGCAACCGATTACGACGCAATAGTTATTGGCTCCGGCATTAGCGGTGGTTTTGCCGCAATGGAGCTGTGCACCAAAGGCTACAAAACACTGGTACTTGAACGCGGCCGTGGCGTGGAGCACGGCGATTATCCTACGGCCATGATGGATCCATGGGACTTACCCCATGAAGACCGGGTTCCGCAGGCAGAAATCACCGCGCACTACCAGAAACAGGACCGCTTATCCTGGTGGGTCAGGCAAGCTAACAAACCCTGGATCAACAAAGACAACGAATACCCGTATCAGGAAGTTGAACGTTTCGACTGGATTCGCGGGCACCATACCGGCGGACGTTCGTTAATGTGGGGTCGCCAGTGCTATCGCTGGAGCGATATTGATTTCGAAGCGAACAAAAAAGAAGGCATCGGCGTGGATTGGCCAATTCGCTACGCTGATATCGAACCCTGGTACAACTATGTCGAAACCTTCGTGGGTGTAAGCGGACAAAAAGAAGATTTAAAACAATTACCCGATGGCGTGTTTTTAAAACCATTCCCGCTCAATTGTGCCGAACAGCACTTGCGTGAAAGCGTCGCCAAGAAATTCCCCGAGCGTGTAGTCACCCCCGGGCGTGTTGCCAACCTGAGTGAATACAAACCGGAATTACATAAGGGTAAGCGCAGCCAATGTTTATCCCGCGATCGCTGCATCCGCGGCTGTCCGTTTGGGGCTTATTTCAGCAGCCAATCTGCAACCCTGCCGGTAGCCGAAGAAACAGGCAATTTAACCCTGCGCCCCAACAGCATTGTGCAAGAAATTATTTACGATGCGGATACCGGGCGGGCGACCGGAGTGCGCATCAAAGACGCAGTCTCTGGCGAGCAATTGGAAATTTCCGCACGGATTATTTTCTGCAACGCCAGCACCGTGGGCACCACAGCCATTTTGCTAAACAGTCGCTCGGAAACCTTTCCCAACGGCCTGGGCAATAGCAGCGGCGAACTTGGCCACAATCTCATGGATCACCATTATGGTATGGGAGCTTCTGGCACCTTGCCGGGGCTTGAAAATACCTATTATTCAGGCCGCAAGCCAACCGGCTTCTACATCCCCCGCTTCACCAATGTCGATGAGCAAACAACCAAAAAAGATTACCTGCGTGGCTTTGGTTACCAAGGCTCGGCGCGCCGCATGACCAACGCGCCAGAAGGGGTTATGGGCAGCGCACTTAAAGAAGTCATATTTTCACCTGGTGCTTATAACATCCGTATGACGTGCTTTGGCGAAATGCTGCCTTATCACGAAAACCGCATGTATCTCGACTTCGACAAGACCGATGCGCATGGGATGCCGCTCATCACCTTTGATGCAAAATTGCGCGAAAACGAACATAAGCTACGGGAAGATGGCGTCAAGTGCGCAGTTGAAATGCTGGAGGCAGCCGGCTGCACCAATATCACGTCGTACAATAACGCGACTGCGCCGGGAGCTTGTATCCACGAGATGGGAACCGCGCGCATGGGACGGGATCCAAAGACCAGCGTCCTTAATAAATGGAACCAAATGCATGATGTCCCCAATGTATTTGTGACGGATGGAGCCTGCATGACCAGTTCGGGAACGCAGAATCCGAGCATTACCTACATGGCATTAACTGCTCGTGCCGTAGATTATGCCCACCAGCAAATTTTGGAGGGGAAGCTTTAAGCGAACGTTTGATCGACCGCCGGTGAGCAATAAATCTGCTCACCGGTAGATCCTGCATAAAAAGCATGGTGATGAGTTCATCCACCAGCTACACTAGTGCTCATATGCAAACAATGATTAATGCGCCAAGCGCCGGACTGCATTGCGCATCAATCCCTGAAATGATTCTGATATAGCCAAAACACTATGAGCGATTCCCAATCGTTGGTCGGTATTATTCTTGCCGGCGGACTTGCCAAACGCATGGGCGGGGGCGACAAATGCCTACTCCCGCTTGCAGGCAAAACGTTGCTACAACGAACTGTCGAGCGCGCCCAACCACAAGTTAGTCAATTACTTTTAAATGCCAACGGCAATAGCCTGCGTTTCGCTCGCACTCGCCTGCCAGTTGTCCCGGATATTTACCTCGGCAACCCTGGCCCATTGGCCGGTATTCATGCCGGCTTGTCATGGATGAAGAGCACGACTCCAGATGCGGAATGGTTGGCCAGCTTTGCGTCCGACACGCCCTTTTTTCCTAACGATCTTGTCGCCTGCTTACTTGATGCAGCGAAAAATCGACACGCCCAATTGGCAGTTGCAACCTCCAACAATCGCATACATCCAATTTTTGCCCTCTGGCACAAATCGCTACTGGATGAAATTGAAGAGCAATTGCAAACTGGCGAAATCCCACGTCTACAAGATTGGATCAAACAACAGAATGTAGTTGAAGTAGAATTCCAGGCAGAAAAATACGATCCATTTTTTAACATCAACGTTCCGCAAGATCTTTACGCCGCCGAACCCTTGGCTGCATTAGTTAAATAAGCGAATTCTTGTTCTAAATTAATCCGTGTAATCGCCTCAAAGCATCCAAGCTGTTATGCTCCGCATGAACTTTTATGGAGAGCTGATTATGTTTTGGCGTTTGTTGTGTGTTGTGCAGTTTTATATCCTGCTAATGATTTATACCTACCTCGGCCTCACTCCACATCCTGAAAACTCAGTTCCCGTCTTCAATGATTTGCTTATGCACTTTACCGGGTATTGTGTGGCTGCCATTTCAATAAGTTTTGCACGGCCAACTTGGCCGATATGGCAACGAGCTGCTTTTTTAATTACTTACTCCATCGCAATTGAAATCGGCCAACATTTCAATCCACCACGCACATTTAGCGGCATGGATATTCTTGCTAATAGCGGTGGCGTATTTCTGGGGTTATTTATTCTAGCCCTGTTAGAAAAAACATTTACCCCTTTCGCAAAATTACTCTACTGGAATACCAAAAAACAAATTAATACGATCAAGACATCGGTTTGATTTAGTGAGCATTATCGCTACGCGCTATTTTAAATTGCTGGTCCAAAAAATTAACCACAATATCAACTGATGGCTGCAACCAGGGATCAAACAACCAAAAAGAATGAGGCGATTGCGGAATTTGTGCGACCTTATATGGGATCCCAAGCGGCTTCATTTTTTCGATCATTTCTTTATGCCCCACGCTAAACCGCTCCTGCGCGCTAATCAAAAATAAAATCGGCGGGGTGTTTTTAGTTACATAAAATGTCGGGGAAGCTTCACGCCACAAGTCAGTTTTTTCACTATAGCGCCCACCGAACCAGGCACCAGCTGCCGAAGGATTTTTACGTGGGTCGTCCTCGTGAAAACGCGCCGCTTCCGATGTAAAATCCGACAGGCCATCAACATTCACTATTGCTTGGACGTCACTTGAAACTCCCGATTGTTTCGCCTGTGGATCAAATTTATCCATACCATTAGTTACCCCAGTAAGGCTGGCAATTTGCCCACCTGCCGACCCGCCGGAAATTGCAATTTGATTTGGATTGACGCCGTATTTTTTGGCGTTTTTACGCAACCAGCGAATTGCCGCTTTTACATCATAAATCGCCGCAGGATATTGCACCTCGCCCGACAAACGATAACTGATAGTCGCTGCAGCATAGCCATGCTCAGCCATAGCAATCGCAAAAGGAGTAAAGTTAGTTCTGTATCCTGCGCGCCAGCCGCCACCATGAACAAAAATAATTGCCGGACGATTTTGTTGCTGAACCCCTTTAGGTAAATACAAATCCAATTGCAGTGCGCGCTTTCCATACTGCACATAGGTAATATTTTTTATTTCCTGTACCGCTATTGGCACGTTGCGACTGGCAACTGAAATAAAAGGATAATCGCCAATTAATTTTAGGTAAGTAGTTTCCGGAGTATACGTATTGGAAGGATCGTTAATATTGGTAACCGCCTGACAAGCGCCCAACATAAGCATTAACGTGAAAAGACTTATCACACGAAAAAAATTTATAAACACTGTCATGGTTACTCACTCATTAATGAATGGAGATCCCCGAGGTTTTATGCCGGTGTTTTTATAAGAGTATTTAAAAGATAAGAAAATATTCGAATGTTTTTTTTGATTTAGTGTACTAGCGAAAAACAAAAAGGCCAGCAATTGCTGGCCTTTTTCGATTATCACTGCTTAGCGATTACAACAACAAGCGACGCAAATCGCCAATTACCGACACCAGATAAGTCATAAAGCGCCCTGCATCCGCACCGTTCACTGCACGGTGATCGTATGACAATGACAAAGGCAGCATATTGCGTGGAATAAATTCTTTACCATTCCATACAGGTTTCATCTGCGCGCGCGATACACCCAAAATACCCACTTCTGTAGGTGCAGAAACCATTGGGGTAAAGCCATTCCCGCCCATAGCGCCCAGACTGGAAATGGTGAAACAACCACCCTGCATTTCTGCTGGCGTCAACTTACCATCACGCGCCTTTTTGGCGAGCACGTTGATTTCATCTGCCAATTCAAACAGACCTTTTTTGTCAGCGTTACGCACCACTGGAACCAGCAAACCATTCGGTGTATCTACTGCAATACCAATGTGAACAAATTTCTTATGCACAATGCTTTCGCCGTCTTGATGCATAGATACATTGAATGAAGGCTCAGCAACCAATGCTGCAGCAACTGCTTTCACAATAAATGGCAATGGAGTTAACTTGCTGCCGCGTTTTTCGGCTTCAGCTTTCATGCTATTACGGAAAGCTTCCAAATCAGTAATATCCGCATCATCAAATTGGGTAATGCGCGGCACATTCAACCAACTGCGCGTCATAGCCTCTGCAGTCAGTTTCTTGATTTTGCTCATTTTTACGATTTCGATTTCACCAAACTTGGAATAATCGATTACCGGCAAAGCTGGAATACCTGAACCACCAACCGACGTACCCGATTGGGCAGCCTGTACAATCGGCTTCACATAAGCGCGAACATCATCTTTTAACAGGCGACCACGTGGGCCCGTGCCTGATACCTTGCCCATGTCAACACCAAGTTGACGAGCAAGTTTGCGTACTGCCGGACCTGCGTAAACATCACCGGTCTGCACCACATCTGCAACCGGAGCCGGGGCCGCTTTTGGTGCCTCAACTTTTGCTACTGGAGCTGCTTCTGCTTTTGGAGCTGGTGCGGCTTCAGTTTTCGCAGGGGCTGCCGCTGGAACAGCGCCGCCACTAGTAGCCAACACACCAATTACTGAACCTTGCGATAATTTATCGCCTACTTTTACAGCGAGGCTAACAACTTTACCCGCAGCCTCAGCCGGTACCTCCATAGATGCTTTATCGGTTTCCAATACGATTAATGAATCACCAGCGGCAATTTCATCACCTACCTTTACCGTAATCTCAATAACTTCAACACCTTCTGCGCCACCAATATCAGGAACCACCATATTGATTTCAGCGCTAGCAGTCGATGCGGTCGCCGCTGCAGCAACAGGAGCTGGAGCTGGTGCCGCAGCCGGAGCAGCTTGCGGTGCTGGCGCAGCATCACCCTCAGCTTCAACCTCGAGCAGAAGGCTATCTTGCGCAACCTTATCACCCAGATTCACTTTAATAGCGACAACCTTGCCCGCTTTATCGGCAGGAATTTCCATTGAAGCCTTGTCGGTTTCAAGCACGACAATTGAATC
>DATIGS010000099.1:0-6708 GCA_035481425.1 Cellvibrio sp.
TGGTTCCGCAGCAATATTTCCAATCGATCACCCAATCCACCCAAGCGCCCTATGTGTTTATGGGTGTGGTCAGCCAGTACACGGGCGGGCTGCGGATTCGTTATCTGCTGAAAAGCCGCAGCAATAGTTGGCGGGCGGAACACCAGGCTCCCGACGCCGCGCGATTGGCGATGTTAATCAACAACCACATCGGCCTGATTTTGCATTCTGGCCTGCTGGAAATAGATGAACAGAATACCCGGCTGCTGGAGGCGACCCTCAAATTGCTGCAAAGCCAGCATCCCCAAGACCTGAACCTGCAGAAAGCCTTGATCGATGTACAAACCCGCGCGGGTGACGCTGCGAGCGGCACCATGCTCGCCAAAGCATTGCAAGAAAATGCCGCGCGCCAGCAGGATGAATTGTTCCTGGCCAAAGGCTATCTGGCGGAAGCCAGCACCTATATCTATGAAAATCTGCTGGCAGATGCCGAAGTACCACTTGCCAAGGCAGAGGCCGGTTTTCAGGCGCTGAACGATTGGGAGGGTTTGGCCACAGTCGAACGCGAGCGGATTTCGGCGGCCTTTACCAACCATGATTTCGACCAGGTGCAGCAGCATGTGCAGCGGGCTGTGGAATGGTCGCGTCGCGCCGGCGATATGGCGCGGGAATATCGCCTGAATACCTGGGCGGCAGTGCTCGCGAACAAATTTGGTCGGAACGAGGAGCGCTGGGCTTATCTGGACAAGGCTCGGACGATATTGGATAAACATGGGAGCGCGCCCGAACTTTACGCGTTGATCCATTTTTATGCGGGAATGTTTGAGAAAGACCCGGCAGCGGCTGAAACACAGTACCGCAAAGTATTAGCCCTGCTGCCGGCCGACCAGCAATGGTGGGAACACGAGCGCGCGCAGGTTCATTTGAGCGAGATGTTAATCGCACAAGCGCGCTGGCAAGACGCGTTGGATCTCTATGCCGACCAACCGCGCGGCGCTGTTCAGGAGCTGCAACTGGGCAAAATCCGGATGGCGCAACAGCAATGGCAGCAAGCGGAGCAACATGGTGTTATCTCGTTTAATGCCGCCACGCAAAACGATCAGTTGCAGCCTGCGCTGGATGCGGCGCTCTATTTACTGCGGCTGGATAAACAACAACACAAACCGATGAATAATTTTTACCGTCAGTTCCTGCTCAAAGAAGCCAACAATGTCCCACACTGGATAGCCTTTAATGCCGCTCCCTTGGCAGAGGTTGGGCTTGAGCTCAAAGCACCCTGATTCATTTATATGTCTATTGGATGCGTAGTTTTTATCCAATAAAAACCCTAAGAGGTATTCTTTTCATAAATGAAATATGCCGGCCAAAACATTAGAAAAATAAGATAAATACTGATTGCGATCGGTTTCATAAGCCCATCTTGCAGGATAAGATGCGGAAAAATACGACAATAACAAAGAGAACTTCCTATGAAATATTCCGGTATGCCCTCGGCCAATCTTCCCGTCGCGCTGATAATCACCGCCCTGCTTTCAGCGTGCGGCGGCGGAGGTGGCGGTGGTTCTACGCCAAAACCTGCATCCTCGGCAGCCGCGGTCAGTAGTGTTACGCCCTCCTCGGTTGTCGCATCCTCTGCGGCAGTTTCATCTGTTTCGTCCACATCGTCACTGGCAGCCAGTTCATCGAGCAGTTCCTTTACCAATACCTGCCAGCTGCCGGGGTCGTCGTCTTCATCTGTTGCGAGCGCGCCGCTGCTGGGCGATGCGAGTATTAGCGCGTTTATCGTTGTTGACCAATTCGGTTATTTGCCGGACACCAAAAAAATTGCAGTGATCCGCGACCCACAAGATGGTTATGACGCTGCACAGAGTTTCACTCCCGGGTCTTCCTACGAACTGATTAATCTGGATACCAATACAGTGGCTTATACAGGCGCTGCTGTGAGCTGGAAATCGGGCGCGACCTATGAACCGGCGGGTGACAAGGCCTGGTGGTTTGACTTCTCTCAAATTGTCACGCCGGGTACCTACGCCGTATTGGATAGGGAAAAAAATGTGCGGTCACCCAGTTTCAAAATCGCGGCAGATGTATACAAACCGGTACTGAAACATGCAATGCGTACCTTTTTTTATCAGCGTGCCGGGTTTGCTAAACAAACACCCTGTGCTGAACCAGCCTGGGTTGATGCAGCCAGTCACATAGGTGCAGGCCAGGATAGAAACGCGCGCCTCTTTAGCGATAAAGATAACGCGGCAACCGAGCGGGATTTATCCGGCGGCTGGTACGACGCTGGCGATTACAACAAGTACACCAACTGGCATGCCTATTATCTGGTGGCTTTGCTCCATACCTATGCGGAGAATCCGGATATCTGGACGGATGATTACAACATTCCCGAGTCTGGAAATGGGGTGCCCGATATTATCGACGAGATCAGATGGGGCTTTGACTGGCTGAAGAAAATGCAGAACGACAATGGTTCTGTGTTATCAATCGTTGGGCTCTCGCACAGCAAACAAATCGGTCAACGCACGGAGCACGCCAGCCCCCCGTCATCAGCGACTGGGGCGAGCTACTACGGCCCGGCAAATACGTCAGCAACATTGACTAGTGCTGGTGCATTTGCATTGGGAGCCAAAATTCTGGGTAGCTTGGGTAATTCGGATCTGAATGCTTACGCGGCTGACTTGAAAACCCGTGCTGAAAAAGCGTGGGATTGGTCGATTGCGAATCCGAGTGTCACCTTCCGCAATAACGAAGGTGCTTCTGCTGGTTTGGGTGCTGGCCAGCAAGAAGTGGATGACGCTGGTCGCGCGACGAAAAAACTCACAGCGGCGATTTACTTGTTCGCGGCAACGGGTTCATCGACTTATCGCACATTTGTTGATGGCAAAGCGACCAACGCGACCAGCTGGGTCTCACCCTGGAACGAGCCGGAGTTGAGTGCATGGCTTTATTATGCAAGCCTGCCAGACTCAACCACTAGCATCGCAGCCACCATCAGAAGTCAGTATCAGTCCGCACTTAATTCAAACGACAACCTAAAAGCGGTACGCGATGGAGAAGATCCCTATGGTGTTCACCTTAAAGCAGAAGAATTTACCTGGGGAAGCAATCGCACGGTTTCACGTAAAGGCCAAACATTCCACAACCTGATTGATTACCAAATCGGTAATCCTGATGCGGCAGAGATTCGCAATGCGGCGCTGGGTTCCCTGCATTACATACACGGCACTAACCCGCAGGGGATGGTGTATTTGTCGAACATGTATAGCTTGGGTGTGCACAGCTCCGTTAATGAGTTCTATCACTCCTGGTTTACTAACGGCAGCCCGCTCTGGGATCGCGTGGGTACCTCGACTTACGGCCCCGCGCCTGGTTTTTTAGTGGGTGGCCCAAACCGTTCCTACAACTGGGATATTAATGCGTGCCCAGGTAATTCTGGTTGCGGTTCAGCTCCACTTAGCCCACCCAAAGACCAACCTTCGATGAAATCCTATCTGGACTTCAACACCAGTTGGCCACTCAACTCATGGGAAGTGACGGAAAACCATAACGACTATCAGGTGGCTTACATTCGCTTGTTATCCAAGTTTGTAAGCAACCCCTAAGCCTCGGTTTGACACCACAACATCACAACGTCATGATGTTGTGGTGTCAACCAGGAGGCTATTCCCATGAGCCAGTTATCCAAGCGCTCAACCATTTATTTCGATCCGCAACTACACCAAGCACTCCGTTTAAAAGCCGCATCGACCCATGTGTCCGTATCCGAACTGGTCGATGAAGCCGTACGCTTGTTAATGAATGAAGACCAGCAAGACCTTAAAGCCTATGCCGACCGAGTGAGCGAGCCGGAAGTCAGCTATGAAGCCCTGCTCAATGATTTGAAGGCGAATGGCAAACTATAAAATCACCTTCAAAAGTTCTGTTGCAAAAGATCTGCGGAATATTCCCAACACGGATGTCCAACGAATCCTCAGCCGCATAGACCAACTCGCCGAAAATCCCCGTGCGCCTGGCTGCATCAAACTTACCGGTCACGATTTGTATCGCGCCCGTCAGGGCAGCTATCGAATTGTTTATGAAATCCGCGATGGCGAATTAGTGGTAGTCGTGATTAAAGTTGCCCACAGATCTGCGGCTTATGCGGATTAGCTACTCATTTCCATAAAATAGAGTCAGGGTCGATGTGATAGAAACCAGTGTTATCTCCAGCGTTGATTTTTTTATCCGCTACGCCTGTATCGGGCAATTGCTGTTATTGATCGCTTATTTGTTTTACAAACCTATCAGTAAACAATCGCCATGGAGCGCGCAGATAATCCCGCTGCTGTTAGCGGTGGGCGTCGCTGCCTATTTGTTATTAACCGCGCCCTACTCCCCGCGTCCGCAGGGTTTTATTCGCAGCCTTTTGTTATTGCTCACGCACACCATGCCGGTGTTTTTATGGTTGTACGGCAAACAATTGTTTGATGATGGGTTCGATCTGGCGTGTTGGCCGCTGTGGGGGAAATCGGCTTTGGCGTTGCTCGCGCTGTTTTATATTTATGTCTTTCTTATCCGCGGCGGCGGTGGAAAATGGCAGATGGCAAGCCACATCATCGCGCTGATTTTTATCGTGCATTTGCTGGCGACGGTCATTGCAACCTGGCGCGCCGATCTGGTTGAGCAGCGCCGGGTTGCGCGTTTCTGGTTTGTCTTGCTGGTGGGTTTGTTTTTCCTGATGCTGGATCTGGTCGAGCTGAGCAATACAAGCTTGAACCGCCACCGGATTTTTATGTTGATGAATGGAACCATCTGTTTAATCGGCACCAGCGTTACGGCTGCGTTGTTATTTTTTCACACGCTAGCGGCAAGATCGATTGCAACTCCTTCGGTAACAGCGGAAGCGCCGCGCTACTCACGCTTGGTCGCGCAAGAAAACGAACTCGCCCAAAAACTGCAAACGTTTATAGATGATGCAGGTTATCTGCAAGCGGAGCTGAGCATCAGCAAACTGGCGGAGCAATTGGAGTGCGCTGAGCATCATCTGCGCAAACTGATTAACCAATCCCTGGGTTATACCAACTTCAACGCCTTTCTGAATCATTACCGCATCGAGGTTGCGCGAACGCGTCTGGTTGAATCCTCTTTGCCGGTGCTCACCATTGCACTGGATGTGGGATACGGCTCCATCGCTTCTTTTAACCGCGCGTTTAAAGAGCTTGTTGGCACCACGCCGACGGCCTACCGAACTGCGCAGCAAAAAACCTGAATAAAAAATTCCTAAAAAAAGCTGATCATTTTTGAAATTGAGCAGCTTTGTTTGATTTTGCTAAGCCAATTTTTCTGTTTTTCACCAGAGTAGGTTTTCACATAAAACCCGATGGTGAACAACAATGATTAAAAGCTCTTACAAAAAAATCAGCCTGCTTATTTTTCTGCTGGCGTTTGTCTGGTTTGCGCAGCCGATTTATCAATT
This sequence comes from Cellvibrio sp., assembly GCA_035481425.1. Taxonomy (GTDB): domain Bacteria; phylum Pseudomonadota; class Gammaproteobacteria; order Pseudomonadales; family Cellvibrionaceae; genus Cellvibrio. The sequence continues at coordinate 5,444 of DATIGS010000099.1, forward strand.
CCTCGCCTACGAAGGCAAATTACCCATGTGGTTCCCGACGGATATACCAGCACCGGCGCAGTATCCGCAGGCGACAACGTTTTCCACACATCCACAATCCACTGCTGCATTGGAATTACTCGCGCAGCATCGCGCAACAATTCACGCACCGGCAATATCGGCGGCAGTGGCGGTGGATGGAAAAATTATCTGGGCGGGTGCCGTGGGCTGGGCAAATATCGGACAACACACTCCTGCAACTGAGCAAACCCAATTTCGAGTGGGTAGTAGTTCCAAGCCTGTGACGGCGACTTTGCTTGCCAGATTATTTCAGGAGCGAAAGATCGATTTGGATAAACCCATCGCGCATTACTATCCCAACTTGCCCAATCCGCAGTGGAAAAATATTACCCCGCGGCAATTGGCCTCGCACTCCAGTGGCTTGCCAGACTATCTGGATAATTACGGCGACCTTTGGGGTTTGTATTATTTGTTCAAGCTCGACAAACGCTACACATCGGTCAGCGAATCGCTGGAAGTATTTGACGATAATGATTTGCTATTTGCACCTGGCAGCCAATTTCACTACACCAGTTTCAATACCGTATTACAAAGTGTGGTGCTGGAAGCGGTTGCAGCTGAGCCTTTTTTAACGGCGATGCGCAACCAGGTTTTTACGCCCCTGGGAATGAATTCCACCGGCGCGGAATACGAGCTTGCCCAGCCCAATTCGCTAGCAACTTTTTATTGGAACCAGGATGGACAATATCCGGCATTCCGCGTCTGGCAAAAAGTGGATCTCAGTCATCGGCTGGCCGGTGGCGGATTTATTTCCACACCGTCCGATATGGTCAAGCTCGGCTCCGCTTGGCTGGATGACAAATTCATAACACCGGAAACACGCCAGCAATTCTGGCAACCGCAACAATTAACCGATGGCACCACCAATCCGCAAAACTATGCGCTGGGCTGGCGCCGGGCAAATTATGAAGATGAAAATGGGCGCGTCCAAAATGCTAACCACGGCGGCGTGTCACGCGGCTCGCAAAGCTGGTTGATGGTGATTCCGGAGCGGAATATGGTGGTATCGGTGATGATCAATTCCAATGTGGAAGAGTTCTGGGATTTTGGTCAGGTGAGCATGTCGCTCGCGCGTCTGTTTTTTGAAAAATAAGTTTTCGAAAGATAAGTTTTTCGAAGAGTAAATTTATTTTGTCAAAGCAGAATCCAGATTCGTTTTATCCACGTCTAGATAAGCAGTGTTATTCAACGGCTTATTGAGGCGA
>DATIGS010000100.1:0-9438 GCA_035481425.1 Cellvibrio sp.
CTCAAAAAGCTTGATGGCCAGAAAAACCCGCTTAAGAAAGTGGCGGATATTATCGCCAGCGAAGCGCGGGTCATCTGTTTTGATGAGTTCTTTGTATCGGATATCACCGACGCCATGATTTTGGGCACCTTAATGGAAGAATTATTTGCCCGGGGCGTAACGCTGGTGGCGACCTCCAACATAGTTCCTGATGGTTTATATAAAGACGGCTTGCAGCGCGCCCGCTTTTTGCCTGCTATTGCGCTACTCAATGAGCATACCCTGGTGGTCAATGTGGATGGCGGGGTGGATTATCGCTTGCGTGCCCTGGAGCAAGCTGAGCTCTACCACTCGCCGTTGGATGAGGCGGCTGATCAGAGTTTGATGTGCAGTTTTAAAAGCTTGGTATCGGGCAATGCCGAGGTGAGTGAAAATGTTGACCTTGAGGTTGAAGGGCGATTGATTCGCGCGCGCTATCTGAGTGAAGGGGTCGCGTGGTTTGATTTCGCCGAGCTGTGTGATGGCCCTCGTTCACAGAATGATTACATTGAGCTGGCTCGCGAATATCATTCTGTGATCCTGAGTAATGTTCCGGGTCTCGGGCGGGCGACAGATGATCAGGCGCGTCGCTTTGTGAATTTGGTCGATGAGTTTTATGACCGGCAAGTCAAGCTGGTTATTTCTGCCGAGCGGCCGTTAGCTGAAATCTATTCCACTGGTAAGCTCGATTTTGAATTCCAGCGGACCGTAAGCCGTCTGTTGGAAATGCAAAGTCGCGAGTATCTGGCGCGTCCGCATCGTCCGGAATAGCTGATCAACATAAATTGTGGTTGAAAATCAGGCATTGGCTGTGTAGTATGCCGCCTCCCTATTTTAGGGGCTGTTTTATACATCAAGATATCCACATCCAATTAGGCAGGAATAACATGAAGACCTATATTGCCAAAGCAGAATCTGTCTCTCAGGACTGGTTCGTCGTGGATGCGGCGGGAAAAACACTCGGCCGTTTATCTGCGGAAATTGCTTCACGCTTGCGTGGCAAGCACAAGCCAGAATTCACTCCACACGTTGATACCGGTGATTACATCGTTGTGATCAACGCTGCACAAGTGCGCGTGACTGGCCGTAAAGCGACTGACAAGATTTACTACTCGCACACTGGTTTTGTGGGTGGCATTAAATCTATCAGCTTCCAGAAGTTAATTGAAAAAGCACCAGAGCGCACCATCGAGACTGCCGTTAAGGGTATGTTGCCGAAAGGTCCACTGGGTCGTGCTATGTTCAAAAAACTAAAAGTTTATGCAGGTAATGAGCATCCACACGCTGCTCAGCAACCTAAAGAACTGAACATCTAAGGGGAGCTGACATGTCTGCACAATTTTACGGCACCGGCCGTCGCAAAACCTCTACTGCTCGTGTATTCATCACTGCAGGTACTGGTGCAATTATCGTTAATGATCGTCCTTTGGACGAATACTTTGGTCGTCCAGTTGCGCGTATGGTTGTTCGTCAGCCATTGGAACTGGTTGGTCTGGTAGAAAAATTTGACGTAAATGTTACTGTCACTGGTGGCGGTAGCTTTGGTCAAGCTGGCGCTATTCGTCACGGTCTGACTCGTGCTCTGATGGAGTACGATGAGTCTCTGCGTAGCGAATTGCGTAAAGCTGGTTACGTTACTCGCGACTCTCGCGAAGTTGAGCGTAAGAAAGTTGGTCTGCGTAAAGCACGTAAGAAGCCACAATTCTCCAAACGTTAATGGTTTTCTCTGGTCAGCATATGGCTGGCTGGAGGCGATCAGCAAAAACGCCCAAGTCTTTACTGGCTTGGGCGTTTTTTTACGTCTAAAATTACCGGCCTATAACCCACTGTTTATGTGTGGTTATTCTTGTAAGCAGTGCGTTAATTCATTAACATTGCCCGCCTTTTCTTAGAGTCACCCAATATTCCTTATTTCGCCAGACTTAGTACCGCTAGCCTGTATCAAGTCTTGGGGCGATTGTAGGTAATTTGCTAGCCGTTAAAGCTGTTTAGGGGAGAAAATCGTCATGAGTAATGACGCAGTAAATCAAACGCGCCGTCGCGTATTAATCGGAGCCACTTGTGCAGTGGGTGCGGTTGGTGTTGTGGGTGCAGCAATTCCGTTTGTGGGTTCCTGGAATCCCAGTGCCAGAGCAAAAGCTGCTGGTGCACCTGTTAAATACAACATCAGCAAAATTGAACCGGGTGCAATGGTCACCGTGGAGTGGCGCGGTAAGCCAGTGTTTATCGTACGCCGTACCCAGGCCGCCTTGGATAGCTTGAAAAAAGTAGAAGACGAAGGCGTCTTATTGGATGCTGACTCTAATGAGCCTCAGCAACCCGAGTATGCAAAAAATCAGGCGCGTGCGATCAATAAAGAATTCGCGATTTTGTTGGGTGTATGTACTCACTTGGGATGTGCGCCAGCCTTCCGTCCAGATGTAGGCGCTGCAGATTTAGGTGGCGAGAAATGGCAAGGCGGATTCTTTTGTCCATGCCATGGTTCCAAGTACGATCTGGCGGGGCGCGTTTACAAAGCTGTGCCAGCTCCGCTGAATCTGGAAGTTCCTCCTCATCGTTATGAGAGCGAGTCTATAGTTGTGATTGGCGAAGATCAGGGGGCCTAATATGAATTGGTTAACAGGTTTGTGGCAGTGGGTTGATAAGCGCCTCCCGGTACAGCGTGCATGGGACACCCACATGGGCAAATATTACGCGCCCAAGAACTTTAACTTCTGGTACTTCTTTGGAGTGCTGTCGCTGCTGGTACTGGTAAACCAATTGGTAACCGGTATCTGGTTGACAATGAGTTATAACCCATCTGCCGAAGGTGCGTTCGCATCCGTTGAATACATCATGCGCGATGTGGATTTTGGTTGGTTGCTGCGCTATATGCACTCCACCGGCGCGTCGGCATTCTTCGTGGTGGTTTATCTCCATATGTTCCGCGGCATGATGTACGGCTCGTATAAAGCCCCGCGCGAATTGGTGTGGATTTTTGGTATGACCATTTATCTGGTGCTGATGGCAGAAGCCTTCATGGGTTATGTATTACCTTGGGGCCAGATGTCCTACTGGGGCGCGCAGGTAATTGTGTCCTTGTTCGGTGCTATTCCTGTTATTGGCGATGGTTTGGTTGAGTGGATTCGCGGTGACTACCTGATCTCCGGTATCACCTTGAACCGTTTCTTTGCCCTTCACGTTGTTGCCTTGCCAATTGTTTTATTGGCGCTGGTGGTTATGCACATTCTGGCGCTGCATGAAGTTGGTTCTAATAACCCTGATGGCGTTGAGATCAAAAAGAACAAAGACGAGAATGGTATTCCACGCGACGGCGTTCCTTTCCATCCGTTCTACACTGTGCACGATCTGGTTGGTATTACAGTTTTCCTATTCGCGTTCTGCTTCATCATGTTCTTTATGCCGGAGATGGGCGGTTTCTTCCTTGAATACGCTAACTTCGAAGAAGCTAACAACCTGAAAACTCCTTTGCATATCGCCCCTGTATGGTATTTCACTCCGTTCTACGCCGTATTGCGCGCAGTGACTATGCCTATCGAGTTGGGTCCAATGGTATTGACCGCCAAGTTCCTCGGCTTTGTAGCGATGGCAGCTGCAATTGCAATCCTGTTTGTATTGCCTTGGCTGGACCGCAGCAAGGTTAAATCCATGCGTTATCGTGGGCATATTCCCCGTGTAATGTTGATTGCCTTTGCTTCGATGTTTGTGATTCTGGGTTACCTCGGTGTTAAGTCTCCAACTGAAGGTAGAACCCTGTTGTCGCAAATCGCAACTGCTTTCTATTTCGCGTACTTCGTCACTATGCCGGTCTGGACTACTACCAGCCCGGAAAAAGCTAAATCCAAAGCCTCCTGGGTAGTTTGTGGTTTGTTTACAGTAGTGTTTACCTGGATGGGCTTCGAATACGTCGGCGGAGAAGTTCCGGTTCTACTGCTCGCCCTGTGTTTCTTGTTGGCTGCGATCTTTGCGGTGATGCCACTGCTGGCCGCACGCGATAAAGATCTTGTTGAGCCAACTCGTACTCAAGCTAAAGGTTTGCCTGGATTGGTGGTGCTGGCAGGTTTGGCATTGTTTATTATCCTTGCGGTAGTGCCTATCAAAGCGGTTGCAAGTGAAGGGGCGTTTAACTGCGGCGCAGTTCCCTGTGACCATATGGAGCCGGATTTAAAAGACAAGGAATCTCTGCAACGTGGTGCAAAATACTTTGCTAACTACTGCATGGGCTGTCATTCGGTTAAGTATTCGCGCTATGAGCGTGTTGCGGATGATTTAGGTATTCCTCACAACCTGATGGAGCAAAACCTGATTTTCGGTGACCAGCGTATCGGTCAATTGATGGATATTGCGATGAAGCCACAGCAATCCAAGGTTTGGTTTGGGGTGGTTCCGCCGGATCTTACTCTCGTTGCTCGTTCGCGTTCACCTGAGTGGATCTATACCTATCTGCGCAATTTCTACAAAGATGAAACTCGCCCATGGGGTGTTAACAACCGCGTGTTCCCTAACGTGGGTATGCCACATGTGTTGATTGGGCCACAAGGTCTGCTGGAGTGCGGTGCTGGTCCAAAGCTCAACCATCACGGCGGCGCTCTGCGCAACGATGTGGGGCAGGTAGAAATGGATGAACATTGCGGCGCGCTTAAAGAAGGTAAAATCAAAGGCAGTATGTCGCCAGCCGAGTTCGACCAGGCTGTCTATGATCTGGTTAACTTCCTTGAGTATGTTGCCGAGCCTATCGCTGTGAAGCGCCAATCAATCGGGCTTTATGTGTTGGGTTTCCTGGTTATCCTCTTTATCTTTGTGTACTTCCTGAACCGCGAGTTCTGGAGAGAGATTCACTGATAGCAAAACGGGCGACTTAGGTCGCCCGTTTTTGTTTGAGCCTCGGATAAAAAACCTGTAAGTTGTCACCAGCATTTATCTGATCAGCCAAAGGAACTTCATCATATGTCCATGACCTCCAGTCGACCGTATTTTCTGCGCGCTATCTACGAATGGATACTGGACAATAATTGTACGCCCCACATATTGGTCGATGCTCATATTGAAGGTACCCAGGTGCCGCAACAGCACGTCAATAAAGATGGGCAGATCATTCTGAATATATCGCCCTCGGCCATTAAAGATTTTTTTATGGATAATACCGCGGTGTCGTTTAATGCGCGTTTTAGCGGTGTGGTTAATAACCTTTATGTTCCTTGCGGTGCGATTCTTGGTATCTACGCGCGCGAAAATGGCCAAGGAATGATGTTTGAGCCAGAGCACAATCCCCAACCGCCAGCGCCTCCGCCTCCGCCATCCAGGCCCGAACCTGTCTCCCCTTCAGGGGCGGCGCCCAAGCGACCGGGATTACGTGTCGTAAAATAAGATCGTTAACACCAGCTGCGGCTGGTGTTTTTATTTCTGCACTCCTGAATGATTGTGACGCTTGTGCGACATTTTTGTGACAAAAAACAGCGTCCGGTCATATTACTGTCACATTCGCTCGATAGAGTAATCACCAATGGAGAGAAAAATCTCTTCATCAATCAGCAAGACTCATTACTCACGAATGACTAGACGGAGCGCTCTATGAACGCTATGAAGATTATTAAAGGGTTGGCGCTGGCCGGCTCTATGGTATGTGCTGCAGCACTGCAAGCTGCGGTTGATCCTAAGTTGCCCGAGTACAAAGTAGTTACCGGCGTTTCAGGAAACGTAAACTCAATCGGTTCAGACACGCTGAACAACCTGATGACCCTGTGGGCTGAAGATTTCAAAAAGTCTTACCCTAACGTGAACATCCAAATCCAGGGCGCTGGTTCTTCAACTGCACCACCAGCATTGACTGAAGGTACCGCTAACTTTGGCCCAATGAGCCGCGCTATGAAAGCGGAAGAGATCCAGGCGTTCGAAGCCAAGCACGGCTACAAGCCAACCGCGGTTCCAGTAGCGATTGACGTTCTTGCGGTATACGTAAACAAAGATAACCCGATCAAAGGTTTGAGCCTGCAACAGGTGGATGCCATCTTCTCTGCTACCCGTAAATGTGGTGGGGCCAAAGACATCACCCGTTGGGGCGAGTTGGGTCTGACTGATGCTTGGGCTAATCGCGATTTCACCCTGTACAGCCGTAACGCGGTATCAGGTACCTATGGTTACTTCAAAGATGAAGCCCTGTGTAAAGGTGACTTCAAGGCCGGTATCAACGAGCAACCAGGTTCAGCATCTGTAGTGCAAGGTGTGTCTGAGTCGATTAACGGTATTGGTTACTCAGGTATTGGTTACATCACTTCTGGTGTCAAAGCGATTCCTTTATCCAAGAAAGACGGCCAGCCGTTTGTAGCAGCAGATGCTTCTCACGCATTGGATGGCAGCTATCCATTGGCTCGTGTGCTGTATGTATACATCAACAAGCACCCGAACCGTCCATTGGATGCTCTGCAGCTGGAATTCGTTAAATTGGTACTGTCCAAGCGTGGTCAAGAAACTGTAGTTCGCGACGGATACATTCCATTGCCGGCAACTATGGCAACCAAAGCGTTAGCTGAATTGCAGAAGTAAAACATCCAAAGGATGACCCTGAAACCGCCGACTTGTTCGGCGGTTTTTTTATAAGCCAAAGTTGCAATGTGACAGAAAGATGACAAACAAGTCTGCTTTGTAACAAAAGTGTCATCAAGGCTTGTTAGGATTTTCGTGCCAGTAGTTTAATCAAGTGAGTAGACCATGTCAGAACCCACTGTATCGGTAAGACAAACGCCCAGTTTGATGCCGACCGCCGAACAACGCACCCGTCTGCGTCGTATTCGTAAATTCAAAGATGCCACGTCCCGCTATGGTGTTATGACTGCAGGCATGGCAGTTGTATTCTCCCTGGGTTTGATTTTCTTCTATCTGTTCTCTGAAGTAGCGCCGCTGTTTCGCGGGGCCTCGGTTGAGGTGACTAAGACCTATGACCAAGCCGAGTTACATCAGGTTGCCAATGACAATACCGAATTTTTAACGCTGGAGCGCTACGAGGAAATCGGCGGCAGCTTCAAGCGCAGTGGTGCGGTGAATTTCTTTAACGTCAACGATGGCAAAACCATCCTTGAAGCCCAATTGCCAAAAAGTGAAGGCGCTGAGTTTGCCAGCCTGGCGACCAGTACAGCCGACCACGGCTTGATTGCCTACGGTTACAGCAATGGTGAAGTGGCGGTAATCAAAACCAATTACTCGCTCAGTTACCCGAATGACAAACGCTTGATTACCCCGAGCCTGTTAAATCCACTGGGCGAAGCGCCGATCCGTCTGGATGAGCAGGGCGCAGCGCTGAAAGTGTTGGCGATTCAAGAAACTTCTGCCGGTACCCTGATTGGTGCAGTTACGGCCGATAACCGCTTGTTGCTCGGCGTGTTCAGCAGCAACACCAATATGATTACCGGTGAATCCAGCCTTTCGCAGGAAATTTTTACCTTGCCACCGCTGCCAGCAGGAGCGAATGCAATCGGAATGCAAATTGACGAGACTGCGCAACACCTAGTGGTTGCGACTGATAACTCGCAAATGCTGCTGTACAAAATTATTAATCCTGCCGCCGCGGAGCGCAAAGAAGCCGTCACTGTTAGCAGCGGCAAAATTACCGTAATGCAGTTCTTTGTGGGCACCGGCTCGCTCATCGTCGGCACTGATAAAGGCACTGTAAGCCAATGGTTTTTAGTGCGCGATGCAAACAACGAATATCACGTTGAATTTGTCCGCGATTTTGATTCCCTGTCAGGCGCAATTACTACGATTTCACCGGAGTTTGCCCGTCGCGGTTTTTGGGCGGGTGACGACAAAGGCAACATCGGCATTTACTTCGGCACCTCCGAGCGCACCATGCTGATCAAGTCCATGGGCAATCAGCCGGTGCGCAATATCGCGGTTTCCCCGATCAATAACCGCGTACTGTTAATCGACGCGGATAAAAAAGTACGGGTTGCCGATGTGTGGAATAAGCACCCGGAAGTATCTTTCAGTTCGTTGTGGGAAAAGGTCTGGTACGAAGGTCGCGAAGCACCTGAATATATTTGGCAAGCGTCTTCCGGTAGCGACAATTTTGAAGCCAAGATGAGTTTCGTCCCGCTCTCGCTGGGTACATTAAAAGCCGCATTTTTCGCAATCCTGTTTGCTGTACCGCTGGGGGTGATGGGCGCAATTTATACCGCTTATTTTATGACGCCGAAATTGCGCGGCATGGTAAAACCGACCATCGAAATCATGGCCGCACTGCCTACGGTAATTCTCGGTTTTCTCGCTGGTTTGTGGCTTGCTCCTTTCATCGAAAATCATTTGCCTGCGATATTCAGTATTTTGATCTTGTTGCCCATTGTGATGTTGATAACAGGATTTATCTGGAGCCGCTTCCCCGAATCGATTCGCTCGCGCATGCCGGAAGGTTGGGAAGCCGTCATTTTGGTGGTGCCCATCATTATCACCGTGTGGGGTTGTGTGGCGATGAGCCCCTTCGCCGAGATCTGGTTCTTCGAAGGTAGCATGCGCCAATGGTTTACCGACAATGGTATTAGCTACGATCAACGTAACGCCCTGGTGGTAGGTATCGTGATGGGCTTTGCGGTAATCCCGAGTATTTTCTCCATCGCTGAAGATGCGGTCTTCAGTGTGCCGCGCCATCTTACCCAGGGCTCTCTTGCACTCGGTGCAACGCGTTGGCAAACCATGGTTGGCGTAGTCTTGCCGACCGCGAGTCCGGGTATTTTTTCTGCGGTAATGATGGGCTTTGGCCGTGCAGTGGGTGAAACCATGATTGTGCTGATGGCAACCGGTAATAGCCCGGTGGTGAACTTCAATATCTTCGAAGGTATGCGTACGCTCTCCGCCAACATCGCGGTTGAGTTGCCGGAAACGGCCGTAGCCAGTACGCATTTCCGTGTGCTTTTCCTTGCTGCGCTGGTATTGCTCGCGCTGACGTTTGTAGTGAACACACTCGCTGAAATTATTCGTCAGCGTTTGCGTAAACGCTACAGCAATCTTTAATTCCTGGTGACTGCAATGAAAAATTTAGTGAAAGCACAAGCCGACTGGTTTAAAAGTGGATCACCGTGGATTTGGCTGAACGGTGGTGCAGTAGCAATTTGTATGGTGATGGTAATTGGCCTGCTGGGTTTGATTGCTGTCCGTGGTTTTGGTCACTTCTGGCCAGCCGATATTTTGCAAACTTCGATTGTTGATCGCGAAGGCGCCCGTCATGTTGTGATGGGTGAGGATGTTCGCTCGGAAATTATTCCCGCTTCTGTTGCACGCGATGGCGGTTATACAGTTGCTGATGATGTGGAATTAATTACCCGTCATTTGTTTAAGTTGGGTAACCGCGATGTCAGTGGCCGCGATTTTGTGTGGTTCCTCGAAACCGGTATGGATGAGTGGGAATACCCGATTGATGCGATCTCTATTGAA
>DATIGS010000101.1:0-5073 GCA_035481425.1 Cellvibrio sp.
TTTAAGAAAACCGTTGATAGCCAATTTAAAACTGAATTGCTGATTTTCGTTACCCCCAAGTTGATTTCGGATACCCTTTCAAACTAATGCGTAAACCCAATGTTTTTCTTGTCGGCCCCATGGGGGCCGGCAAATCTACAATAGGCCGTTTGTTGGCTGCAGAACTGAATCTCAATTTCCGCGATAGCGACCGTGTGATAGAAGAGCGCACGGGAGCCGATATCCCATGGATTTTCGATATGGAAGGTGAGGAGGGTTTTCGCGAACGTGAGACGGCAGTATTGCTTGAGCTGACAAACGAACGTGATGCGGTGATTGCTACTGGTGGTGGAATTGTATTGCGTGTTCAAAATCGTGAGTTGATGAAATCTTCTGGTTTTGTTTGTTATCTCACTGCGTCTATTGATCAGTTGGTGGAACGCACAGCACGTGATAAAAAACGTCCTTTATTGCAAGTTGAAAATCCTCGCCAGAAGATTATTGATCTGCTTGCACTACGCGATCCTCTTTATCAGGATGCTGCGGATTTTATCGTGAGCACTGATCGTCGCTCTCCTAAAGCGGTTGCCCAGGAAATCGCCTCTCTTGTACAGGGTGTTTAGCACCTTTCCTGTAATCCCCAGTTTGCTTTCCTGTGGTGCCTATTCTGATATCAGCTAGCGCTTTGTGATAAAGTGCGGTCGATTCTTATGGCTTCATAAAAGGCTCTGTTTATGCAGGTTTTAACCGTTAATTTGGATGATCGCAGTTACCCGATTTATATTGGTGAGCAGCTGTTATCGACTCCCAATCTGATTGGTCAGCATATTCGCGGACGTCAGGTTTGTGTTGTTACTAATGATACTGTCGCGCCTTTATACCTTGAGCAATTGTGTTCAATGCTTGCTGACTACCAGATCGATAGCGTTATATTGCCGGATGGTGAAGCCCATAAAACGCTGGATGTATGGGGCACCATTTTTGATAAGTTGCTCAGCTCGCGTCACAACCGCACCACAACGCTAATTGCTTTGGGCGGAGGTGTGGTTGGTGATATGACTGGCTTTGCTGCTGCTGCTTATCAGCGCGGTGTCGATTTTATCCAGATCCCCACCACATTATTGTCGATGGTGGACTCATCTGTGGGTGGGAAAACCGGCGTGAACCATCCGCTGGGCAAAAATATGATCGGTGCTTTTTATCAACCCCGCTGTGTCCTCGCAGATACCTCCTTGTTGACGACTTTGCCCGCGCGCGAATTGTCTGCCGGCATTGCCGAAGTAGTGAAATATGGTTTGATTTCAGACTACGACTTTTTTGTATGGCTGGAAAACAATATGGATAAGTTGCTTGCCGGTGATAAGGACGCCCTTGCCTATGCCGTAAAGCGCTCCTGCGAAAACAAAGCTGATGTGGTTGCGCAAGATGAGCGCGAAGGTGGCCTGCGCGCGATTTTGAATTTAGGACATACCTTTGGCCATGCGATTGAAACAGCGCAGGGCTATGGCAATTGGTTACATGGTGAAGCTGTTGCGGCAGGTATGGTGATGGCTGCTGATTTATCATGGCGCCGCGGAGCGATTAGCAGTGAAGAACTGGCACGGATAATTCGTTTATTAGGGCGCGCTAATTTGCCAGTGAAAGCGCCTTCCGATATGACACCTGCGCAATTTATGGAATTAATGGGCGTGGATAAAAAAGTATTGGATGGCCGTTTGCGCTTGGTGCTTCTGGAGTCCATGGGTAAGGCAATTATCACCAGTGATATTGATACCGAAATGCTGCAATCTACCTTTGATGCATGTAAAGCCGACTAACGAAACAGATTACAAGAGATAGACATCATGACGAGAGAGTCACCGCTGCGCGCCCAGCCGGACAGCCGCCTGCTCGATCACGGCGATTCGCAACAGGGCTATTTGTTTGATGAGCAGGATGATACTCATTCTGATGAGGATCAATTGCTGGCGGATTATCGTCAGCGCTACGGTTTGTCGGAAGATCCTTTTGCACACGATTATTCCTTTCCATTATTTACTGGTGCTGGCCGCAGGCAGTTGTTGGACCAGCTCTTACACCTGTGCCAGTTCAGTAATAGTGTGCTCACCGTTCTGGGTGAAGACGGCGTAGGTAAGACACGTATTGCCCATGCGTTTATGGATTCGCTGTCTGATCAGGACAAGATTTGTTTTTTAAGTGTGCGCTCCGGGCAGAATCTGGATCAAATTTTATTATTGATCACCCAAACGTTTGGAATTAATGCAGGGAATGAGCCTTCAACGGAAAACCTGTTGGCAAGCCTTGAAGCTTTTATTGCAGAAGAGGCAGTGACTGACGATGAAGGATTGGCGGTTGTGGTGTTGGACAACGCCCACTTGCTGGATGATCAAACGCTTTCGGTAATTACGGCTTTACTCAATAATTTCCCGCAACAAAATCGATTGCATCTCGCGCTATTTGGGGAGCCGCAATTGATGCGTCGTCTGGAGCGTTTGAGCCCGGAAACACTGCTAATCAATGATTTATATCTACAGCCTTTTAGTCTGCTGGAAACGGTAGATTATTTAAATTTCCGTATGGAAATGGCTGATTATCTCGGGCCGGAAATTTTTACCGAGTCATTGGTTGAGCCCTGGTGGCGACAAACCCAAGGGCAATTAGGTGCGTTGCATGAGCTGGCGCAGGAGCGGTTGCTTGAAACAGTGACGCCATCATCTCCATCTGGCAGGCGTCCCTTGCCGGTGGTGCATATAGTGGCTCTGTCCATGTTGATTGCGATTGTCGGTGTTGTGTTCCTGTATATGGGCGATGATGAACAACCAACTCCTGCGAACTCAGCTCAAATAGCACCGGCTACCAATCCAGCGGCAACGGCAGCATCGGTAGCTTCGGCAGAAACTGCCAATACAGCATTGAGCTCTACTGATACCCCTGTGAAGCCGTTGTTACAATCCTTGCCCCAGCCTTTACAACCAAATCAGCAGGTGCAACAAACGCAACCGCAATCTGCACAACAGGTGCAACCTGCGGCAGCGGATACTGGCACAACCGCCGATAGCGATTTACCGAAAGAAGAAATTGTTCCTTTGGCGCAATTGCCCAGTGTTCCGGTGCAACCGGCACAGTCGATACCTGAGCCTATGCCGGTTGAGCAAGCAAAGCCGGTGACCCCGCCGCCGACGCAATCGAGTTCACAAGCTGTTATACAGCCAACCGAAGTGCGTGTTGCCAAGGCGGAACCGGAAGTGGTGAAACCGGCAGTGAAGTCGGTATCAACAGCGGCGATTGCGGGGGGTGCACAGGAGCGCGCGATTTTGTCCTGGAAGCCGACGGAGTACACAATCCAATTATTGGGTGTCAGCACCGAAAAAGCCGCGCGGGATTTTGTTGCTGCGCAGGCAAATAAAAAAGATTTGTTGGTCTTTAAGAGCAAGCGCCAGGGGCGCGATTGGTTTGTGGTGATTACTGGTCGGTATTCCAGCTCTGCCCAAGCGCGTCAGGGCATTGTTAACTTGCCTGCTGTGCAGCGCGATGCAGGCCCTTGGCCGCGCGATATAAAAACCATTCAGAATGAAATTAAAGCGGCCCAGTAAGTTGCCTCTGTAATTCCAGGCAATAAAAAAACGCGGCAACTGCCGCGTCAGATCGCTGACAAACCCCACTCTGAAAAAGTGGGGTTTGTTGCTTTAGATGGCGTCGATTACCAAGTCGTTGTAGCAATACCGAGCTAAAAATACTTTCAAGCGTCTATAAATATCCCTTACGCGATCTTGGGTGAGCCTCAGCAAACTGAATGCGTAAAAAAACCGCGCCAGCAACAGCGCTATCTTCTTCATATTCTGGCAAGCAGCGGCTAATAAACACTGTCCGCTCACGCGCCGCAGCCCGCGATAACGCGCATAACGATGACCATGCAGTTGTTTCGCATCCGCAAAACTGCGCTCCACCGTTTCCTTTCTTCGTTGATAAATTCGCCTACCTTTTTCGGTCAGGCGTCTTTGATCTGTGCGCTCAACACTGTCTTGCCACACATGACGGGTGATGACTTTGGTGCGATTGCGACTGCGTGTGCATTGATCCAGAAACGGACAATTTTTGCATTGCTCTGAATCGGAATGATATTCGCGATAACCCAACCGGTTCGTGGTGTTGTACGGAATCAACTGACCCGCCGGACAGGTGTAATGATTCTGTTCGGCATCAAACACAAATTTGCGTTTGGCAAATAATCCTTCCGCTTTGTTGGGGCGGCGATAGCCAATCACTCCCTCAATGTTGCGATCTTCCAAACCTTTGCAGATTCCTGCGGTTTTGTAACCTGCATCCAATCCCACGGCGTGCGGATAAATATTGAACGCGGTCAATTGGCGATCCAATCGCGCTAAATAGGGTTTGCTGTCATGCACATTACCCGGGGTGACGTGGGTGTCGGTGATGATGTTGTGTTTGGCATCCACCGTGCGATGGTCGAGATAATAAAATCCCTGCGGTTTCCCTTCGCGGGTGAGATAACCGCTGTCAGGATCTGTGGTGCTGACTTTGATATCGCGTTCCTTTGGCCCAGCATCTTCTGCTTGGGTTTTTAATGGCGCTTTGCCGTGCGCGAGCCGGTCTTCATTAATCGCCACTTCCAACGCGATCAAATACTCTGTCGGCGTTTGCGTGACGGTGTGAATTTCAAATTTCTTTTTATTGGCGTTGGCTTTCATGTGCGTGCTGTCGGTATAGAGCACATCGCCGCCTACCAAACCCTGGCCAATCGCTTGGCGAACAATCTCATCAAAAATGTGCTGCTCAATATCGGTCGCCAAAAACCGGCGGCGACGCTGCTGGCTAAAGGTGGAGGCGTCGATGATTTTATCGGTCAAACTCAACCCCAAAAACCAGCGATAGGCCACATTCACTTGCACCTCGCGCACCAATTGGCGTTCGCTGCGCACACCAAACAAATAACCGATGAACAGCATTTTGAATAACAGTACGGGATCAACCGCAGGGCGGCCGTTGTTATCGCAATACAGGTGACGGACTTTATCGCGGATGAATTCAAAATCGATGTGTTTGTCGATTTTGCGCAGGAGATGGTCAGCCGGA
>DATIGS010000102.1:0-14016 GCA_035481425.1 Cellvibrio sp.
TTCCCACACAGATTTTTTATCGTCCAGGTTTTCACGGCTTTGTTCAACGTAAGCGACTTTCACGGTATCGCCCAGGGTCACAGTACCACTATCCGGTTTTTCAGTGCCGGCGATCATACGGAACAGGGTTGATTTACCCGCGCCGTTACCACCCACAATACCCACCACCGCACCCTTAGGAATGCTCAGTGACAAATTGTCGATCAACAGGCGGTCGCCATAACCCTTGCTCACGTTTTCCAACACGATCACTTTATCGCCCAGGCGCTCGCCCGGCGGAATGTAGATCTCGTTGGTTTCGTTACGCGCCTGGAATTCTTGCGATTGCAATTCATCAAAGCGTGCAAGACGCGCCTTGCTCTTGGCTTGGCGGCCTTTAGGATTTTGGCGAACCCATTCCAATTCGGTTTTCAATGCTTTCTGGTGCGCAGCTTCAGTGCGTTGTTCTTGCTCCAAACGCGCGTCTTTTTGCTCCAGCCAACTGGTGTAGTTGCCTTCGTACGGAATGCCGTGGCCGCGGTCGAGTTCGAGGATCCAACCGGCGGCATTATCGAGGAAGTAACGGTCGTGGGTGATCGCCACTACGGTGCCAGTGAAGCTGTGGAGGAATTGTTCCAGCCAATAAACGGATTCGGCATCCAGATGGTTGGTAGGTTCGTCGAGCAATAGCATGTCGGGGCGCGACAACAGCAGGCGGCAGAGCGCAACACGGCGGCGTTCACCACCTGAGAGCACAGTGACATCGGCATCCCACGGCGGCAGACGCAGTGCATCGGCAGCAACTTCGAGGGTATGTTGCAGGTTGTGTGCATCCCAGGCCTGGATGATGTCTTCGCACTTGGCTTGTTTTTTTGCCAGCTCGTCAAAGTCGGCATCGGGTTCAGCGTAAGCAGCGTAGATTTGGTCCAGCTCAGCCAGCGCATCAACTGCTTCACGTACGCCATCTTGCACGTTGCCCAGCACGTCTTTGGCTGGATCAAGTTGCGGCTCCTGTGGCAGATAACCGATTTTCAGGTTCGGCATCGGGCGGGCTTCGCCGTTAAAATCCTGGTCGACACCGGCCATGATGCGCAGCAGGGTGGATTTACCCGAGCCGTTCAAACCGAGTACGCCGATCTTGGCGCCGGGGAAGAAGGAGAGGGAGATGTCTTTCAGGATTTCACGCTTGGGCGGCACAATTTTGCCGAGCCTATGCATGCTAAATACGTATTGAGCCATGGGGCTTAACCTCGTGGTGCAGGCGGCGGGAAATGAATCAACCTGCCGCCAATGACAGGGAATTTTTTCAGCGGGCGTACTATAAAGAATGCCTTCCCTAAGGGAAAGCGGCATTCATCCCGCCCATGTCGGTGGCATGGAAAAGTATTGCGGTCGCTGTCGTATATCTGTCTTGTTTAGCCGTTAGGCTGCGCTCCAAGAAATGTGTATAGGAGCGACAAAGTGACAGTTAAGTGGTGGATTGGTTGTGTTTGGCTGGTGCTTGCCAGCGTGAGTGGCGAGCTGCGTGCCGAGTCGGGTCTGAATGGGGTTGCCGTTTATTCGGAGCTGGGTAATGAGTTGTTTATCGCAGCGCTTTATAGCGGGCAAACTGGCACCAATGCCCAGGAGTTAATCAATGGCAGCTATCCCAAGCGGATCGAGCTGAAAATTCTCACTGCACAGGGAATAACCGAGCGGCAATTCAGTCGCTTGTGGCGTGAATCTGTGGCCATTAATAACGCCCGCGACTTGCTCGTCTCGCAAGCTGACAATATGGTTTATTTTGAGGGGCTTATCCGCGATCGCCTGGAATTAAATGACCACCTGGTGATCAGTTTCATTCCGGAGGAGGGGGTGTCGGTGATTCTCAACATCGTGGAATTGGGACGGGTGGATGACGACGCGTTTTTCGGTTTATTGCTGCGCGCCTGGATAGGCCAGGTGCCGTCTTCAACCCGGTTCCGCGATGACCTGTTAAACGTTAATGATGCTAATGCCGCATTGGTAAACCGTTTCAATCACATGTATCCGCGCAATTCGCGCATTGATGTAGCCAACAGTTGGCGGCAATTATCGGCTCCGGTAGTAGTTGCCGAGGTGGAGGCGGAGACTGTGCTGGCACCGGTTATTGCCGTTGAGCCGCAAGTCGATCCGGTGAAGCCAATTGCAGTACCGCCGCCCTTGACAGGGTCGCACAATGCAGAGAGCGTCGCGGCACCGACTCTCGCAGTGGCGAGCAACCCGGAAATATTGAGTCATCGGACCGCTGCCACTGCACCCGACGAGCAAGCGCTCAATCACGCCCAGGAGCTGTTGGCGAAACAGTTTTATATGGCAGATGTGTTCAAGAAAATTTATCGCCAGGTCAGCTATCCAAAACGGGCGCAAGAATTACAGCAGGTGGGAACCGTGAGGCTGTCAGTAGTGATTGATGCGGTCGGCAATGTGATCAGTGTAGCCTCGCTGGAACCCACCCGGTTTGTGCTACTAAACAATGCGGCGTTGGCGGCGGTGAAGAAAGCGGCTCCATTTTCACCTCTGCCGGACGGGCTTGATTTGGCAGAGTTGGAAGTATCAGTGCCAATCACCTTTTCCCTGGCAGGGCTGTGAGCATTGAAGGCGGCTTGGTGTAGCTTAGAGTTGGTCTGATTCTGCTTTCGCCGGTGCTGCTTTGATAAAACGGGATTTGAGCGCGATGATCAGCCCCGATCCGGCAATCACCGCCATGCCGAACAGGCTCATGCTGTCTGGGATGGTGCCGAAAATGATCCAGCCTAATAATCCCGCCCAGAGCAACTGCAAATAAGTCATAGGTGCGAGTATGGATGCGGGGGCATGGCGATAGGCGAGGGTGAATAGATAGTGGCCCAGTCCGCCACTGGCCCCCATGCTGAATAGCAAAACCAATTCTATGGTACTGGGTGTTTTGTTTTCCCAAAACCAGGGCAGGGCGATACCGAACACAATTGAGCCAACCAGCGCCGTATAAAACAGCAAGGTAATAGCCTTTTCGGTGCTGGCAAGCAGGCGCGACAATAGTTGGTAGGTCGCATTGGCTGCTGCTGCGCCTAACGCAAACAAGACGCCGATGGTATCCAGTCCGCCGCCGGGGCGAGCTATCAAAAGTACGCCGACAAATCCCGTTATTATCGCCGCCCATCCCCAGCCACCGATCCTCTCGCCCAGTATTGAACCGGCCAGCAGTGCCACCAGCGTGGGGGCGAGAAAGTTAATCGCGGTGGTTTCTGCTAACGGCATGCGGTGTAGCGCCATCCCCATACACAGGGATGCAATAGTCAGCACAACCGCCCTGGCAACTACCAAACCCGTGCGTTGGGTGTGGATGAGCTGGGCCGAATGACGCGGCGCGAGGATGATCAACATGAGGAAAAAATGCACCAGGTAGCGCATCGCCACAACGAAGGGGACGTTGTAATGCGTGGTCAGGTATTTGGTGGTGCTGTCCATACAAGCAAACAAAAACAGGCCGGCAGCGGCGAGTAAAAACCCTTTAAAGGCGTTTTGGGTAAGTACTGTGGGTATTGCCGTAGGGCGTTCGGCCCGAGGGTCATTCATTCGTTAATCCAATCGATGGGCCAGTTAGCCAGGGGGCGGCACAAAAACCCGGGCATTGTCTCAAAAGTAAGGCCTGGGGGATAGAAATTATAAGATTTATTAACCATAGCAGTAATCAGGCAATGCGCTTGGAGGATCGGGAGAAATCTCAGAGAACTATCGCGCTATAGGCTTCAACAATATGGTGTGCTTCAGCGTGGCGATGTAATTGCATCCGCCGGTAGTGATCTAGCGTTTTGTGTAAATAATCAGATACCAACGTTGCTTGCTCGGGTGTGTCACTATGCCAAATAAGGCTGCCAACGGGATTTATTTTGGCGTCGGGATACAGCGCTGTTGAAACAAAAATAACTTCATAAAAGCGCTGATTTTCCTTAATCAATACTTCGGTTTTTAAACTGAAATCGAGCTGGATCAATTGCTGGCGCAACCTGAAGTGGTGATGCACGGGGCAGAGTAAAAAGTCGATGTCGAGCGTGGGGTGTTGCTGGCGAATTGCGTTGACGAGTTCGGTCATCAAGTCGCCGCCAATTCCGGCAATTATCACCAAATGTTTTCCGCGGAATTCGTGCAGCGGCAGGGAGCTTACATTAATGCAGTGTACCTTCCATTGTGCATGGGATTCCTGCGTCGATTTTGTTGGATAAAACCGTTGCAATTTGTTTTCCAGCTCACGCATAAGCTCTGGAACTATATCCACAAAATGAATATGGGGTGCTGCCTGCCGGGCAAGTAGTGCTGCCCCTAATAATCCGTGATCGCAACAACAATCCCAAATATGGTCGTAGTCGGTGCTCACCATGGATTCAATCTGTGTTAATCGTTTGCCGAGCTTCATGGGATTGATTTGAGTCTATAAGTCGAGTTGTTGGTCAGAAATTGCTTTTATTGACGGCATAAAAAAGCCCCGCCGGTTTGCACTGGCGGGGCTCTTCATTGCATTAGCTAAAACTTACTTAGCTGCAGCGGCTTTCTTTTCTTTCTCTTTCGCGATTACTGCTTCAGCTACGTTTGCAGGGCATGCTGAGTAGTGATCGAATTCCATAGAGAACTGACCGCGACCAGAGGTCATGGTACGCAGGGTGCTGATGTAACCGAACATTTCTGACAGCGGAACTTGTGCCTTGATGCGCACGCCAGTTACGCCAGCATCCTGGCCATTGATCATGCCGCGACGACGGTTCAAGTCACCGATAACATCACCTACGTGATCTTCCGGAGTGAACACGTCCACTTTCATGATTGGCTCAAGCAATTGTGGACCAGCTTTTGGCATAGATTGACGGAAAGCGCCTTTTGCTGCGATTTCGAACGCGATTGCAGATGAGTCAACGGCGTGGAATCCACCGTCGAACAAATCAACTTCAACGTCCAATACCGGGAAGCCAGCCAATGGACCAGTGCTCATCATAGATTCGAAGCCCTTCTCGATCGCAGGGTAGAATTCTTTTGGAACGCTACCACCAACTACGGAGGTCTTGAATACGAAGCCAGTGTTTGGCTCGCCCGGCTTGATGCGATAGTCGATCTTACCGTACTGACCAGAACCACCTGACTGCTTCTTGTGGGTGTAGCTGTCTTCGATCTCGCGAGTAATGGTTTCGCGGTAGGCTACTTGTGGTTGACCAACATTCAGCTCTACACCATAGGTGCGCTTCATGATGTCCACTTTAATATCCAGGTGCAATTCACCCATACCTTTCAGGATGGTTTCGCCAGAATCCTGGTCGGTTTCAACACGGAAGGTTGGATCTTCAGAAACCAGCTTACCGATAGCGGTAGCCATCTTCTCGATCATGCTCTTGTCTTTCGGAGTTACAGCAATAGAGATTACTGGCTCAGGGAAGATCATTGGCTCAAGAGTACATTCGTGTTTTGGATCACACAGGGTGTGACCGGTTTGTACGTTCTTCAAACCAATCAAGGCAATGATGTCGCCCGCTTGCGCAGTGGTCAGGTCGGTACGGTCGTTTGCATGCATCTCAACCATGCGGCCAACACGTTCGGTTTTGCCGGTAAAGGAGTTGAGGATGGTATCACCTTTGTTCAGTACACCTGAGTAGACACGTACGAAGGTCAGGGCGCCGAAACGGTCGTCCATGATCTTGAACGCCAGTGCGCGGAATGGTTCATTCGCATCAACGATAGCGTATTCGCCGTTTGGATTACCTTCTGCATCAGTCAAAGGTTGTGGATTAACTTCAGTAGGCGATGGCAGATAATCAACTACACCGTCCAGCAACAGTTGCATACCTTTGTTTTTGAACGCAGAACCACAGAAGGTTGGGAAGAAGGCCAGGTCGCGAGTACCTTTACGGATGCAACGCTTCAGGTCTTCTACAGAAGGCTCTTCACCTTCCATGTACGCCATCATCAGGTCGTCATCTTGTTCTACTGCAGTTTCAACCAGCTGGCTGCGGTACAGATCCACGTCGTCAGCCATGTCGGCTGGGATATCAACGATTTTGAAGTTTTCTGGTTGGCCAGAGTCATCCCATACGTAAGCTTGTTTGGTCAACAGATCAACCACACCGGTGAAGGTATCTTCGCGGCCGATAGGCAGAGTCATGATCAATGGGGTTGCACCCAGAACATTTTTAACTTGCTCGGTTACACGGATGAAGTCTGCACCGATACGGTCCAGCTTGTTCACGAAGATCAAGCGGGAAACTTTAGAGTCGTTCGCATAGCGCCAGTTGGTTTCTGACTGTGGCTCTACACCACCAGAACCACAGAATACGCCAATGCCGCCATCCAATACTTTCAGAGAACGGTACACTTCTACGGTGAAGTCAACGTGTCCGGGAGTATCGATAACGTTGAAACGGTGACCTTTCCAGAAACAGCTTACCGCTGCTGACTGGATGGTGATACCGCGCTCGGCTTCTTGCACCATGAAGTCAGTAGTCGATTCACCTTCGTGAACTTCGCCGAGTTTATGGATTTTACCGGTGAGCTTGAGGATACGCTCAGTGGTAGTGGTTTTACCGGCGTCCACGTGGGCGAAGATACCGATGTTTCTGTAAAGGGATAAGTCAGCCATAGGACTCTCTTTTATGTTAATACAGGGTTAGAAAAAGCTGGGTTAGAAAATAGCGGCGTAATATACAGGAAGTTGCTTCAAAATGCCCAATGAAAAAGGAGCTTAAACAGCTCCTTTTACACTTTTGAGTCAAACTGCGATTTTTGCGCGGTGGCCTCTGGCCAAAACCCGGTAAAAATCCAGGCGTCTGCCTTCTATCTAGTAGTACTCATCCACATATTTGATGCCATGGGCCATAGGTTCATAGTCCCCTTGCTTCTGGCGTTTGGGTAGCACGACTTTCTCGCGCGGTAGTGTTTCATAGGGAATGCGGCTCAGTAGATGGCGAATAATATTCAGCCGGCCGCGGCGCTTGTCATCAGTGCGCGCGGAGTACCAGGGGGCATAGCCGGTGTCAGAGGCGCGGAACATCTCATCGCGTGCGCGGGAATAGTCATACCAGCGACTATAGGAAAGCAGATCCATTGGCGACAGCTTCCAGGTTTTTCGCTCATCATTAATGCGCGATTTGAGGCGTTCAGTCTGTTCATGCTCGCTGACTTCCAACCAGAATTTGATGAGGATAATTCCGCTATCGACCATCCCCTTTTCGACGAGTGGTACATCTTCAAGAAAGTCGCGGGTTTGCTGTTCGGTGCAGAATCCCATCACGCGTTCGACACCTGCCCGGTTATACCAGCTGCGATCAAAGATGACGACTTCTCCCCCGGCCGGGAAATGCTTTATGTAGCGCTGTAAATACATCTGCGATTTTTCGCGCTCTGTCGGCGCCGGCAGCGCAACCACCCGAAAAACGCGCGGGCTTACCCGTTCAGTAATTGCCTTGATAGTACCGCCTTTGCCTGCTGTGTCCCGACCTTCGAATACGATGCAGACCTTAAGCTTTTTATGGACCACCCATTGTTGCAGTTTGACTAGCTCGACATGCAGCTTGGCGAGTGCATCCTCATAATCCTGGCGTTTCATTTTTTCGGGCTCAGCCGATTTGGCAGTCGCAGGTGCCGCTTCCTTTTTGGTTTTTTTAGCTGGCTTGTCACTTTTCATAGTCGACCTCACCGATGCTGTTCGTTTTGCAGCGCTTTGCTGGTTATCTCGCTGTACAACGACACCAGGCGCGCGGCCAGTTCGTGCAGTTCGGGATGGCGTGTGATAAGGCTTTGGGCATTGCCAGCGTCTTCCATTACCCGCTCTAAAAACTCGATATCGTTGTCGTCCAGCGTTTCTCCACCGTCAACCCTGGCTTTTAATTCCAGCGCGCGCGGCAGGCGTAAAGTGGTGAGTCGATTCAGTAAAACTTGTATCGTGCCTTGATCTGTCTGGGTATCAGTCATGCTATTGCTCCTGCAAAAATGATGGGCGTTTTTAGGGAATCACTTTGGTTTTACCCTAGCACACAGCCAAACAAGGAGCACGTTTTTTGAACAGTTGATTTAAGGAAATTTATCTACCGGGTTATTGCGTGGAGGTGATGGTGGTTTTATCGATTTGATTTGTTATTCTGCATCTCTCATCTTATTGGTGCCTGCCCATGCGCGTTGTGTATACCCTCTGCTTTTACTTATTAATTCCATTCATCCTGCTGCGTTTGTTGTGGCGTTCCATCGCTGCGCCCGCATACGCAAAACGTTGGGCTGAACGCTTTGGTTTTTTTGCCGCGTTAAAAACCGATAAAAAAGTAGTGTGGTTGCATACCGTATCTGTCGGTGAATTTTTGGCTGCATTGCCTTTAATCCGCCGCTTGCAAATGGATGGGCAAATACAATTGGTGATTACCACCACCACCCCTACAGGTTCCGAGCGAGTGCGCGCCACGCTGGGTGAATCGGTGTTTCATGTCTATGCACCTTATGATGTGCCGGACGCGTTAGCGCGATTTATCAAGCGAGTACAACCTTCTTTATATCTCGTCATGGAAACCGAACTTTGGCCAAATACCCTGGCTGCCTGCGCGCAACGAAAAATTCCCGCCTTGCTGATTAACGGTCGCTTGTCGGAAAAGTCGGCACGTGGTTACGCGCGTTTTTCCCGCCTGACGCAGCCAATGTTAAGGAATCTCTCTGCGGCACTGATCCAAAATAAAATCGATGCCCAGCGCTTCGCCAGCTTGGGCTTGCCAGCGGAATGTGCGCATGTGACGGGCAATATCAAATTCGATTTGTCTTTGACTGATGAAGTACGCGAGCGCGCTGCCGGGCTTAAACAGCAATTGTCACAGCAGGGACAGCGATTAATCTGGATTGCAGCGAGTACCCACCAAGGTGAAGATGAAATTATCCTCGATGCTTTTGCGCAACTGCGCCGAAATAAAAATATAAATGCAGAGCACCTGTTGCTGATATTGGTACCGCGCCATCCTGAACGCTTCGCGCGGGTGGGGCAATTGTGTGAGTCTCGCGGTTTTAATACAAAGCGTCGCAGTCGCAATGAAGTCACTAGCGATATGGATATTTTATTGGGTGACACCATGGGGGAATTAATGTTGTTGTTCGGTGCGAGCGATATTGCTTTCATCGGCGGTAGTCTGGTTCCCAATGGTGGCCATAACTTTATTGAACCGGCTGCTTGGGGCCTGCCTTTGTTGAGCGGTGAACATCTCTTTAATTTCGCTGAGGTATCACATTTGCTGCAGAGTGCGGGCGCACTCACTATCGCAACAGACGCGGAAGAATTAGCGCAACAATTATTTATATTAATTGCCGATGAAATTCAACGACGCGAGAGGGGGGCAAAAGCGTTGCAGGTAGCAGTCGAAAATCGCGGTGCTTTGGATAAAACCCTGGCAATCATTGCGACACATATTAAATAATGATTTTCTGAGTTGCGCGCGAAAAAAAACGCCGGAAAATCCCGGCGTTTTTTATTCAAAAAATTAATCCAACGGGATTAATAGTTAGTGATACCTGAACTGGTGCAGCTTGCCCATTTGCCGATGCAAATGCTGCCTGCATTTTTCAAACGGCTATTGGTAATTTTTGCGGTACTGGTTGAGCTATCGGTACGGAAAATACCTTCTCCCATGTTGGAAATTTGGCATCTATCAACATTCACTGCAATCTTGAAGGTGGTGCCACCATTCTGCCGCAGGAATTTACCCATATCGTCTACCACACAGTTGGATACGTTCAGTGTGGATGCCGCATTTACTTGAATAAATTTATCAGACCCAGCGTAACCGGAAATGTTTTTCACATTCACGGTACCAGACGATTTAATTGTCATTGCGTCTTCGCCCACATTGGTCCAACGAATGTTGTCGATGGTGCCGCCGTTATAAAAGTGAATGCCGTCGGCCGCGTTATTGCCGAGCACCACATTTTTCAGGGTCGCGCCATTTTCCACGCGGAATACCGGTTTTTGCCCTTCGCTTTGGCTGCCAGAACCTAATGCGCTGGTTGCGTTAAACACTTTACAGCCGCCGTCGTAAGTACCACTTGAAACGATAATGGTTGAACTTACATTGACGGTGCTACCGCCTGATCCACAGGTTGCTCCGGTGATACTGCCGCTACTTCCACCGTTGTTGCTGGAGCTACTGGAAGACGATGAAGAGGACGATGATGAAGACGGCGTTCCACCAGAGCCTGAAGAAGGAATAGAACATTCTTTCACGGATTTTGATGGGTTTGGATCTGAACCAAAGGTCGCAACCGAGCAGGAAAAACTACCGCTCAGGATTTTATAAACAAATTTATCAGCAGCGCCGAACGCAACGTTGGTCGAGCCGCTAACAGAACAGGTTTGCCCGATTTTACAAATGGTAACGTAACCGTCGGGGCGGTTAGATGCAGAAAATGCGCTGGCAGCGCAACCGAGTAGAGCTGTGGTGATAAAGATTTTTTTTAGCATGATTTCAATCTCGTCAGTTATTGGGATAAATGAACGGATTGACCGAATAAGGACGCCTGCTAAATTCAGGAGATACTGCTTTCCAGTGAAATAAGGGCAGACAATTTATTGTTATATATGCTCTTGATACGACGAAAAGCGAGAGTGACTATATGCTTATTTTTTAAGCAAAAAAATATATTTATACGACAATTTATTTTTTTGTGAAATAGTTTTTGCACAGTTATTAATTGGCGTGCCAAATACCGCAAGTTTCAAGTGGATAAAAAAATGCCGGGTTATTAGCCCGGCATTTTTGTTATTAACGTTGCGACTTTTTATCGCAATTAATTTTCGTATTTGCTGCGGCTGATCAACGCATCATCCAGCAGCCATTTATCAACTTCCTGCACGTTAGCCGGTGTAAGCATGCCCGCAACCTCGCGCAGTTTTACGCTGTCGATCACATAATCAAACAAGGCGTCTGAATAATTGCGACGTGCTTGGTACAGGTTGCGCTGTGCGATCAACACTTCTACCAGGTTACGCGTACCTACTTCATAGCCGGATTGGGTTGCATCCAATGCAGATTGACCGGATACGATCGCCTGCTTGCGCGCTTGTACGCTGGCCACATCGGTCTCCACCAAAAGATGAAGGCTGCGGGCATTTTGAATCACATTGCGCTGGGTGCTGTTGTATGTCTCTTGTGCCTGGGTATAGAGCGCATAAGCCTGGCGGCTGCGGCCAGATGTAGCACCACCGCTATAGATAGGAACATCGAGGCGTACATTTACCGAGGTGCCGTCAGTAGCTAAATCTTGTGACTGACCTGTGGAAAGGCCTTCGGTCTCGTAATCCGAGTAACCAAGGGATGCGCCAAGCGTTGGCAAGTGGTTGGATTTATTGGCTTTAGCATTTTGCAGAGCGGCTTCGGCTTGTAACTTTGAGGCTTTCAGGTTGTAGTTGTTTTGAAGCGAAAACTCGACCCAATCTGCACGGTTGGCTGGCATTGGTGAAACAACAGGGAACTTGGGAGACAAAGGTGCAATATTGTCTTCCGGTTTGCCGGTCAGTACTTCCAATGCTTCATAGCTGATATTGACGTTACCACGCGCCTCTAGAGTTGCTGCTCTGGAAGTGTCATATGCTGCTTGCGCTTCGTGCACGTCGGTAATCGCAGTCAGGCCTACGTCAAAACGCTGTTTAGTTTGCTCCAGTTGTTTTTCCAGAGCTTTTTCTTCGGCGATAGTCGCTTCAAGGGTTTCAATCGCACGCAATACATTGAAATAGGCTTCAGCGGTGCGCACGATCAAGCTCTGCTGGTCTGCACCAAATTGCGCTTCTGCCTGTTCATTTAGCTTCACGCCTTGTTTGTAGCTGTACCAAGCGGACATATTGAATAAAGGTTGGGTTAAAGATAATTCCCAGCCTTTTCTGTCGTAATCGGTAATAAGTACATTGTCATTGTTCAATCTATTAACGGTGTCTTCATCTGCTTTGCCGTATTGCGCAGTAGCGTTGATTTGCGGCAACAGGTTGGCGCGAGCAATGGTCTTATTTTCCAACCCGGCTTCATATTTTGCTTGGTCGGCTTTTAATTGCGCATCGTTTTGCAGGGCTAATTCATAGACATCAAGCAGGCTATTAGCGTTAGCAGCTAAAGGCGCGAGTGAAAAAAGGCTGATGAGCAGGTAAAGCTTGGTCTTTTTCATAAAGGGTTTCCAAAGTCCAGAGTTGAGAATTCCAGTTCAACACCGAGCTTGTGCTGCCCGATGTAGGCGACCCGGCGGGTCGTTATTGCCATTTAATGATGTGCGTGGAGTGTAGCCGCTTGCTGTCTTGGGGTCGAGAAGGGCGCGGAAGTTCACCAGTTAAAAAGGGTAAAACGCGGCCTGCCCGACGTGAAGTTACAAATGTAAGCTTGGTTTCGGTTTTACCTTTCTATACCAAGCTCATCCGCTATACAAACTAACCGTCCCACACTCGGCGTATAGCTTGAGGAGAGCTACAAGGGGTTAGATGCAGCAATGCATCATACAGATTCACTTCACAAAAAAATGTCAGTGAGGGCAACGAAATGACTAGTGGTCGTTTTGAATCTATGCCGCCTTGACGGCATTAATATCGATGAGGTTCGGCAAATTTAATCTTTATTGAGTGTTTTTTGGCCTGTTTCCAAAGTGTTTGATTGCTTCAAAAGAGTGCAGCTTTTATCATGCGCGCCCAATTCAAGACGGGGTTTCGCGCCGCTAAACGTCAATCGTGAGCGTATGTCGCCCGCAGGATTTTGTTTACTCTTATATAAAAGGTCTTATATGCCTCTATCCCTGGAAGTTGTCCTGATCATATTTGCAGTGCTTGCATTGCTGGGTGTGATTTTTGAAGAAGTCATCCATATTAATAAAGCCAAAACCACGCTCTTCTTTGGCAGCCTTTCCTGGTTGGTGATGTTTATGTTCTCGGGCGGGCATGGACAGCAAGAGGTGATGCTGGAAAAGCTGAACCACAATTTGCTGGAGATTGCGACCCTTTGGTTATTCCTGATGGCGACTATGACGTTTGTCGCCTACCTCAATGCCAAAGGAATTGTGCAGTCGGTCGTGCAACGTTTGTGTCCTGCGCAAATGAGCACCCGCAGCTTGATGATCATGGTGGCCTTGTTCGCTATGACTCTCTCCATGATCTGCGATAACGTCACCGCAACCTTGGTAACCCTCGGGCTGGTGCACGCGTTTGATGTCGAGCAGAAAACCCGCATTAAATTGGCCGTGCTGGTGGTTTTCGCGGTGAATTCCGGCGGTGTTGCGTTGATTACCGGCGATGTAACTACCTTGATGATTTTCCTGTCTGGCCACGTAACCATGCCGCAGCTTCTATTGTTGTGGGTTCCTGCCATTGTAGGAGTGATGGTATTGGCGGGGTTGATGTTTCCCGGCGTATCCGGTCATGTCACTACCGAAAAAGATCCGCGTGTCTTTACCGGTATGGACTGGGCGATTGTGGCGACGTTCTTCAGTACCATCGTATGCACCATGTTATTTAACTTCTTCTTTGGCGTTCCTCCGGTGCTGACATTCCTTGTGGGCCTGTCGATTATGTTTTTCATTGGGCACTTCATGGACATGGATCCGGACGAAATACGCATTCTGGAATATGTCCGTCAGATCGAATACGAAACCCTGTTGTTCTTCCTCGGTATTTTGTTGTTGGTAGGTATGCTCAAAGAAATTGGCACGCTGGATCTGCTGACCAACTTCTACGCACAAATTGCCCCGCAATACGCTAACTATGTCATGGGGCTTTTCTCTGCATTGATCGATAACGTGCCCCTAACCGCTGCGCTGTTGAAATCCGAACCGGTATTGCCGACGGCTGAATGGCTCGCGTTGACCTATGGTGTAGGTGTTGGCGGCTCATTGCTCGCGATTGGATCTGCAGCAGGCATTATCGCCATGAGCAAAGTAAAAGGTCTCACTTTTGGTGCTTTCCTGCGTTACACGCCTTTGGTTTTTGTTGCCTATACTTGCGGTTACGCAGTGGCATTGACCTTGGCCAAGATGGTATTTCCCGGTTAATAAAAGGTGTAACGG
>DATIGS010000103.1:0-6607 GCA_035481425.1 Cellvibrio sp.
GCGGACTGGCATTAACGCTGTTGATATTTACATTTACCGCTGCAAGCCCGTGGCTCGCGATTGCAACCGTATTAATCTGGGGCGCGTTTGCGTTTGGCAATGTTCCCGGCCTGCAGGTGTATGTTGTGCAACAAGCCGCGCGTCACGCACCACACGCAGTTGATGTTGCATCGGGTTTAAATATCGCCGCATTTAATTTGGGCATTGCGTTAGGGGCCTGGGCTGGTGGTTTAATTGTCGACAACTGGGGCTTGCAACACACACCTTGGGTGGGGGCCTTGATTGTGGCTTTTGCAATATTACTGACACGCTGGAGTGGAAAGCTTGATCGCGCTAATCCCATTTCATCCAACGTGCCAAGCGATGCCGTTATCAGCACGCATTAATATGAATTTACTTTTACTGGAGATTATTAATGAGCAACTCAATTACACACATTCCGCCATTAGGCTTGGGAACATTTCGCTTGAAAGAGCAGCAAGCATTTGATGCGGCACATAAGGATATATTTAGGCATGGATTTATTTAAAAAATAAAAAGGCCGCATTTCTGCAGCCTTTTGTTAGTACATTAAGCCAATACTCTTGGGTTGTACGAGGGCATTTCTAAAAGTTGTCAAAGTTTTTTAAAAATCGACTTGGGTTCGTCGCAAGTATTCCATAGCACTAGTTCTGTATCTTGTGCTGGAGTTGCTGAGCCGCCGCGCGGGTGCACACAAAGACCACTATTAATATGGCGAATACTGCCGTTGGCGGTTAGCTCAAAGCCGAGCCTTTTGTTACCCAACCTGTTAGCCAGCAAACCATCGCTGCAGCTATCCCAAAACACCAAGCGTGTGCCAACAGCTGGATTTTCACTACCGCCCTCTGGGTGAACGCAAGAGCCAGATCCAACATTTTGTAAGCTTTTATTGTCAAGAAACTTGAATTTTAAGCGAGCCTCACTTGTGCATGAGGGAAAGAAAATTAACGGAGTGCCAACTGTAGAAGCGCTACCTCCCTTGGGGTGAATACACATGCCGCTAAGATGTTGCAGCAAGAATTCCTGACCTGGGGTACTAGTGCCACCGCCTGTACTGCTCGGAACATAATAAAAAACAGTTTGAATAGCGTTATTTTTCCGGATGAGTATTTCGTTACCCCCTTTACCATCAGAATTTTGAAAGCTATTAAATGTAAAGTAACCACCAATATTGATCTTTTTAATACCACCATTGTAATCATTAATCACATCTATATTTTCGCCATGACCGAGAACAATCTCATTGCCAGCGATGCCATCCAAATCTGAAAAGCCAAAAACGGTCCAGTAATCACTACCTACATAGTAAGCTTTAGTTGTGCGGGTACTGTCATGAATGACGTTGAGATAACCCCCTGTGTTCACAATAATTTCTGCCCCTGCCTTACCGTCAGTATCTACCACGCCACCGGTTAGAATCACCGCAGATGTGTTGTTGTAAGGGTAGACAGATTCGGAGTAGTTTGAAAAATGCAGCACTCTGTATTCATGCAAGTTCGTGCCTACAACATTCAAAAGAACTTCTTTTCCAGGCTTACCATCAAGATCTGCAATAGCTATTTTTGACCATGAGCTCGCATATCTCACATCGTAATCGCGTAAGTTACGGTTTTTGTGAGTAATAACTCTGACGCTAGAAACATTATTAGCGACCACGCTAAAAACCAGCTCAACGCCAGCAATGCCGTCAAGATCTTCAGCTCCTAGAAATGACCAGCCACTAGCACTCATTGAGTAATAATATGAGTTACCTTTGTTGTCGGTAACACGTAGTTGACTGGTTTCGTTGTAGACATCTTTGAGAGTTCCAGTTCCATCTACATCCCAGGAACCCATATATACTGCGGCGGAAGAGGATAGGGAAAATAAGCTTACTACTGCAAATGCAAAAACTTCAAAAAACTTTCTAATATTCATCATGACATGTCCTTAATAATAAAATTAACCGTGTATTACCTTAACCCCATGTTAAATGGGAGCGCAGTCTAACATGCCGGAAGCGTTTAAGGGTTTTCGGTGATTCCGTCATCCACCAAACGTGAAAATTTGCAGAGCAATTTGCTCGCCGCAAACATCACGTTAACCGATGACGAAATGAAAGCGATTGCAGGGTTGGATAGCGGCGAGCGAATTGCAAACCCGGGGTTTGCACCCCAGTGGGATTAAACAAAACCATCAAGCACCACTTTACCGCGCATTTTTCCACTCTCTACCAACGCGTGAGCCAAACGCATATTTTCCGCATTTATAGGGCGCAAAACTTCAGAGATAGTTGTTTTAAGTCGCCCTGCATCTACCTCGCTCGCGACATAACTCAACAGGCGATGCTGCTCAATCATATCCGGCGTTTGATGCATAGCGCGGGCAAACATAAATTCCCAATGCAAACTGGCCGCTTTGGTTTTCATTCCTGCCATCGGCATGGGCAAGTGGGTATCGTCGATACTCACGATTCCGCCCTGCGGGCGAATCAATTCCACCGATGCATCCCAGTGGCGCATATCGTTAAAAATCGCGATGTGATCAACATACTTGAACCCCAATGCGCGCACTTGTTCGACCAAAGATTCGCGATGATTCACTACATAATCTGCACCCAATTCTTTTACCCAGGCAATCGTTTCCAAACGCGAGGCAGTGGCAATTATTTTCAGCCCGGCGCGTTTTGCCAGTTGGATACCGATAGAGCCAACACCACCGCTGGCACCAATAATTAAAATCGTCTCGCCAGCATTAGCACCATCGCGGTCAATTCCCAAACGATCAAAAAAAGATTCATATGCGGTGATGGTTGTGAGCGGTAATGCGGCAGCTTCTGCGTGGGACAAACTCGCCGGTTTATGGCCGACAATGCGTTCATCCACCAATTGGAATTGCGCGTAAGAACCTGACCGGGTGAGATCACCGGCGTAGTAAACCGGATCGCCCACTTTGAATAAGGTGACTTCCGGGCCGACCGCTTGCACCACACCACTGGCATCCCAACCAATAACGCGCGGCGCTGTTTCGACTTTGTCTTTGGGCGCACGGACTTTGGTATCGACCGGATTCACGGCAACAGCATGCACAGCAACCAACAGGTCGCGCCCACTGGGAACAGGTACGGGCAGCTCCACATCGACAAAGGATTCCGGCTCATTAACGGGAAGGTAACGGGTAAAGGCGACCGCTTTCATAGGTTTTCTCCTACAAGGATGACTGATGGAAAAAGTGTAATTATTTACAATAAGCTGCACTAGACTGTAAAAACGATAATGACTTTTCGGATTTTCCAAATAATGAACCTGATTGATAGCCTCGATCTTTTTGTGCGTATTACTGAGCGCGGCGGCCTAGCTGCCGCTGGGCGTGACTTAGGATTATCACCCGCAATGGTGACTGAACGATTAGCGGCGCTGGAAGCGCATTACGGCACACGCCTCGTCAACCGCACAACTCGCGCCCTCAGCCTGACCGATGAGGGGCGATTGCTGCTCGATTCCGCACGACAACTGATCAGCGACACCAAAGATATTGAAGCACGGATAAAGCTGGGCGCAACGCAGTTATCCGGATTGATCCGCATCAGCGCGCCGCTGGACTTGGGGCGCAACATGATTTCCAAGGCATTGGATGCCTTTATTGCTACGCACCCGAACATCAGTATTGAGTTGATCCTGAGCGACGGTTATATCGACCTCGCCGCACAGGGCATTGATTTAGCGGTGCGCTTTGGTGATTTAAAAGATTCATCGCTCAATGCGGTATTGTTGGGCGTGAATCGTCGCCTTGTGTGTGCATCGCCTGCGTATTTACAAAAACATGGAGCGCCACTAAAACCGCAGGATTTACACGCGCACAATTGTTTGTTGATGCGGTTTGGCGCGGGTGTGGATCGCGAATGGATTTTTAACAGCGACGGTAAACGACTCGCGGTAACAGTGAAAGGCAACCGCATCGCCAACGATGGCAGCCTGGTGCGGCAATGGTGTATTGAAGGGCACGGTATTGCGCTGAAATCCTATTGGGATGTGATCGAAGATTTAGCAGAAGGTAGACTGATAGAATTACTCAGCGACTACGCCGGCTCGCACAATAATATCCAGGTGGTTTATCAGGGCGGGCGAGCCATCCCCAAACGGGTGCGAGCACTTATTGATGCCTTGGTAACGAACTTTGCAGCTAAAGATTCGCGATAATGCAAGCAAAAAAACAAGCACCAGACGACACTGGATTGACTAACCAATCTCCACCCGATTGCGACCGGCTTTTTTAGCAGCATAAAGCGCGGCATCCGCGCGCGAAATAATTTTTGTGAGATTGTCGTCTGCCACATAGCCTGCAACACCGAAGCTTCCGGTTTTGTGCCCAACTACTGAAAACTCCGACTCAGCCAAAGCAATGCGTAATTTTTCGGCGACAACTGCCGCTTCATCAAGATCCGTATTGGGTGTGATGATCAAAAACTCTTCTCCACCCCAACGCCCGACAATATCCACGCTGCGCGTGTTTGCAATCAACACCCGCGCCAACCGCACCAACAAATCATCGCCAACTAAATGACCGTGGGTATCATTTACTTGTTTAAAATGATCGACATCCAACAAGATGACCGAGAATGGTGTGCCGTACCGATTTGCCAATTCAATTTGCTCATCGAGCACGCGCTCCAATCGAATCCGATTTGCTAATTGCGTCAAGCGATCGGTAATCGACAGCGTGGTAACTTCTTGCATGGATGCTTCGAGCTCAGAGGTCACGACATCAATGAAGCGCAATAATTTTGATACCACCCGCGCGTGCTTGTTGGCATAAGGGTCGCGCGCATCTGGTGCGGCAGCAGGCAAATGCGCTGACGGCAGTGGCTCTGACTGCACTTTATTTCCTTCGCGCAAACCAACTGCCACCATTGTCGAATTCAATAAACTCAACGACGATGAACCGAAAAATTCGCCATAAGTATAAAAACCAAATGTAGGTGCGATTGCTTCAAACGGTTGGGTCTCCAGATCTACATCTTCTTGCATCAGGAAGCGGCGACAACCACAGGTGTAAAGAAAAATAACCTGCGGACAAAACTCTACCATTGCTGCATGGAGTTGCTTGGCATCTTCAGCAACCAAATCAATATCGCCGTAACCAATGCGAAAGTGTTCTCCTTCATGAATATCCGCAACAAACTGCAATGCGCCCTGTTCATCTACCGCAATTGGAACTCGCGCCAACAATTGACCATCACGCTCAAGCAAAAATGGAAATTCCAGCGCATTGATAAAAAACTGATCATCCGCCGGCAAATTAAGATAGCGGCGATAAACCTCAAAGGCGGGTTGATCATCTACCCGTTGTACACGCAATCCATCCACTTGGGTTATGCGCATGGATCGACTTAAAGGCCGCCAACCGAGATAGGTATGTGCATCGACATGAAGATCACTACCCGAAAAAACAACTGCCACTACCCCCTGATTGAATTGTCCGGCATCGGAGAATACCAACGAGTTTTTCATCGCCGCATAATCGCCCGCGCCGCCGCCAAAAACCGGAAAACCTCCCAGCGTGGATTCAATACCTTGCAGCAGTCGCGACGCATCAATACTCAATGGTGTCGAGAGCAATAACATGCCGGCAATATTCGCTGTGGTATCGCGGGCACGTTGCCCTAACTCGGCGCCAATACGTTGCTCGTCACCATGACTGCACGCCGCAGAAAACACACTCACACTGGATGATTCAAAACACGTAAAGCCAATAATGGTCTGGCTGGTTATCAATCGCCCTTGAGCAATTTCGCCCACGGTAGTAGCACCCACTACTACCGCCGATGGCAAGATTGTTTTGATGGTGGAGATGATGGCGGCGATTTGCGCCTTATTCGCCTCGGCAGCGTAAATCTGGACTAATTGCACCTGCGAATTTTGCGCTGCGCGGGCGACTGCACCCTTTGATAATTCCCCGGTCAATGTGTCCAAGCCATCAAAAATGTGCGCTACATGCTGAATCATAGGGCTGCTCTACAACGAAGAATCTATTACCGACAGGTTATAGGTCCCAATTGTAGTGGAATTTACAGTTTTACGCGTAAGCCCATCCGCGTCAGCAGTGCACCTATACCCATAATCGCGCTGGCAAATAGAAAGCTCCAAATAATGCCCGCCACGCCAGCACTGCACATTTCCGGGCGCAGGTAGACACCAAAAATCCCGCACAAGGATATGACTATGTACGGCAGTATATAAACCAATAAAGGATTGGTTGCTGACGGTTCAAAAAATTTGGTCCAGGCGCGCTGTTGTTTTACATCTACCAACCAATACACAGCGCCAAAAATCAAACAACAAAAAAACACACTGAATAATGCCCAGCTCGGGGTTGCCCAGATTTTGGAAATGGGTGATACCTGCCAGCTGGCAAACGCCAACACGCCCACCACACCAGTGAAGATAAAATAGTTTTTGAATTTACTCGCAGCAAAATTCGGCAAATAAAATAATTGCGAGAGAATCACACCCGCAAGCACTATTGCGGCGTGAGTGTAGTTGCAATTTAATTCGAGCACTTTTGCCATAAACGGCACATCTGCCAAATCGGCTTTGGCCGCATCAAG
>DATIGS010000104.1:0-4036 GCA_035481425.1 Cellvibrio sp.
CTCGCGCGGCGCAAAGCCATCCCCGGTGTGCGCCTGTGCGTTAGCTGCCAACAAGCACACGATGATATGGAAACAGTTTATTCCCCCATTAATCGACGCGGCAGCAAAGACAGCCAATTGCGTTAATTCCCAATTTAATCAATCACATGAGCTCCCCTATAGCCCATAAATCGTGACCTGGATCACATTGCATTGTCTGATAGTATTCGGCTGGTGCGGTTGATGGCTTGGCGCGATGGCTTTCACTGTATATTCAAACCCGTCTGCAAATTCATCCGTTGGAACCCGGGAATGCCAAATCTGCCAACCATTATCCGACCGCGCAGCCTCAGGCTGCTGTCTTTCCTGCTGGCGCTTTATGCGCTGGTGGCGGGCCTTATTTGTTTGGGCGGCTGGGCGTTTGATATTCCGCGCTTTACCGATTGGCTTAATACCGATGTTTCCATCCAGCCCAATACCGCGGTGTTAACAGCATTGGCGGGCGCGGCGATTTTGCTTTTGCAATATGGGATGGGCAAGGTCGTAATTGCGCTGGGTGTGTTTGTCGCCGTTGGTGGCGCGCTCAATATGTTGCAATACCTGGTCGATGCGGATTTTGGCTTCAACCACCAACTGCTGTTCGGGCGCGAGTGGGGGCGCGGCTCTACAGTGGCGCCCGGCCGGTTTGGCCCCTCGGCATCTATCGCTTTTGTGCTGATTGGCGCCTCGCTGGTATTGCTGGCGTTGCGCGACCGCACCCACCGTCGCCAGGTGCCGCGCATGGCGCTGGTGGTCGTTGTGCTGATGCTCTTCTCATTGCTGGGATATTTGTTCGGCGCGCGCAATTTCTTTGCGATTCCGGGGTTGTCGGCCATTGCGCTGCCAACGGCCACCATGTTGCTCGCCCTGGCGCTGAGTTTGGTGGTGAATGTGCCGGAGCATCAACCGATGTTGCTGCTGTGCGAGCGCTCGGGCGCGGGCAGTATGGCGCGCACCATTTTGCCGATTGTGGTGCTGATGATCCCGCTGCTTATCTGGGCGCGGGTGAAGGGTTTTGAGCTGGGGTTTTACGATATTGGCACCAGCCGCGCATTGGGTGCCGCCGTGTTGATGCTCGGTGTGGTGCTGTTGATGTGGATTGCGTTGATGGATTTGCGCCGGCGCGAGCAGCGCGAACGCGAGGCTGACCGGCGCAAGGACGAATTCCTCGCAACCCTTGCACACGAGTTGCGCAATCCGCTCGCGCCCATCCGCAACGCGACCTCGATGTTAAAACTCGTGCAAGGCAATCCTGATGCGCGCGCGCGCGCGACCGACATGATCGAGCGGCAAACGGATCATCTGGTGCGGTTGGTTGATGACCTGCTCGACCTGAGCCGCGTCAACAGCGGGAAAATAGAACTCAGGCGCGAGCCGGTTGAATTGGCAAAAGTGATCCAGCAGGCATTGGAAACCTGCAGCCCTATGACGGAATCTGCCGGCCAAACCCTGACGGTGGAATTGCCAACCCGGGCGATCTTCCTGGATGTCGATCCGGTGCGGTTGGCGCAAGTGGTGAGCAACCTGTTGAACAATGCTTGCAAATTTTCCGGGCAGGGCGGCCGGATTCATTTAGCAGTGAGCCAGCAGGATGCGCAGGTAGTGATCAGTGTGAAGGACAGCGGCATAGGCATCGCGCCCGACAAGCTGCACTTTATCTTCGAAATGTTTTCGCAAGTCGACCAAACCTTGGAGCGCGCCCAGTCGGGTCTGGGCATCGGCCTTACGCTCGCCAAGCGCTTGGTGGAACTCCATGGCGGCAGCATCGAAGGCTTTAGCGAAGGGGCAGGTAAGGGCAGTGAATTTCTGGTGCGCTTGCCAATCACCATTGACCAACAAATGCCAGTGGCCGAGGCGACGGATACCAACCAGGCCAACACCCGCAACCGCATCCTGATTGTGGATGACAACCGCGATAGCGCCGAAAGTCTGGCCGAAGTATTGGCGCTCACCGGCAACGAAATTTTTCTCGCGCACGATGGCGAAGCCGCCGTGGCCACCGCCGAAGCGCAGCGCCCCGATGCCATTTTGCTGGATATAGGTTTACCAAAATTAAACGGCTTTAACGCCTGCCGCCGCATCCGCGAAAATCCCTGGGCGGAAAATACCCTGATCATTGCACTCACCGGCTGGGGCCAAGAAGACGACCGCCGCAAATCCGCCGAAGCGGGTTTTGATAGTCACCTGGTGAAGCCGGTCAACCTGACTGAGCTGATGAATTTATTAGCGGGCCTGCCGCAGCGGGATTAACACTTCCCGCCGCACAAAAACTTTTCTCCTACAGCTTCGGCGCGCCATCTTTATGTGATTGCATGGTCAGGCCGATCAAGCGCGCAACCACGCCGGCCAGATAGAACAAACCAACAAACATGGCGAAACTGGCCACCGCGCGCGCATGCGGGGTCAGCGGTATGACATCGCCAATGCCGGTGCTCGACAGCAGCGCAAAGCTAAGGTAGTTAAGCTCGGTCCAGGTACGCATGTCGTGGGGATTGACCGCAGCACCATAGGCGCCCGGCTGAAGTAGTTGGATCAGCATGAACAAATGGGTAAAGCCCCACGCCAGCAAAGTAAAGGTCGCGCCAGCGGCAAACAGTTCGTCAGTCGTCGCGCGCCGATCCTCCATCATGTAGGCGATCAGGCTGCCTGCGGCATAAAAATAAAACGTCGCTTCCAGCCCCGAACTCCAGGGGTGCAAATAATTCATCCCAAAAAAAGTCTGCAGCACTAATAGCACGATAATGGCCGAGGCCAGGGTCACGCTAATCCAGGCCCGCCCCGGCGTGCGCTTCACCATGCGCGTGGTGAGCGCCAGCACCGTCACACCAAAAGCGTTAAAGGTAACCTGCGCCGCCTGCGTTCCTTCAAGGAATGGATACAACAACATTCCCATCAGTTGAACCA
Organism: Cellvibrio sp.; assembly: GCA_035481425.1. Taxonomy (GTDB): domain Bacteria; phylum Pseudomonadota; class Gammaproteobacteria; order Pseudomonadales; family Cellvibrionaceae; genus Cellvibrio. Next base: position 2,923 of record DATIGS010000104.1, read on the forward strand.
GCAACAGAATTGCCGAGGGATGGCGCTTGGTGAGATGCAGGATAGGAAGGTATGCCATGTGATAGCACCAGTTAGATTGTATGAACGAGTCCTGCAATGAATTATAGACGGAAGTGTTTCAAGAAATAGGTATCTGCAATATTGTCTGTTTTTGTGAAAAGAAAATTTCGTTATCTTTCTAATTGGTTTGATTTGCGATGTTGTTTTCGCCAAGAGCGGACGTTGAGAAAAGTATTCTTTACTACAGTCGCGTATTAAGTGTTTATTTTCTAGCAGGGACTTCATAATGCACGCCGTCAACCCAAACATGCAAGAACGCCGGATCTTGCCGAATGTTAATTGAGGCGTTATAGAATGAGGCCATTTGCTCCCAATGAGGACCAGGAGCACCAAGAAATTTTATTTGCCCATAGTTCCCTTCCTTGAAATTTATGTGATTTCCTTTTCCGCACTTCTTGCACTCATACCAAATGGTTGCCATCTCTGGCCAACTAAAAGGACTATTTTGAAGCACTTCCAAAATGTTAATGTCGTGCTCACAGTAGAGACATTTCATTGTTGACACTTAACCCTAAGTTCAGCCGCACCTTGTAAGTGCTGCAACATCTTGTCAAAGATTTTTCAAAAGCACTTTTTTATACTTATTTATCTCTTCTTCCGCTTCTTCTTTTTTCACTGTTTTTAAAAAAACATTTGATTTTCCTGATGTACTCACAGCAGCCACTGAACCTATTTGCATAACCGAAATATCAACATCACTGTCATCAATAATGAATTTATAAAAATAATCTTCTGAGGATACAATGTTAACTTTTAGAAAATACGGCTCTAACCCCCATCCCATTAGACCTTGCTGACTCTTGTTGCCAATTTCAATGGTGTGCTCACCCGAGCTAACCTCTGCGCGCACGTAACTTCCGGCGCTTAATAGCCCATAATAGGTTCCATTGATAAAAACCGATGGTTTCGCGCCAGCTCCTTTGAACATTGCTTCTCTGTAAATGTAGATTGCACCGTTATTTGGGTTTGAAAGAGACTCTGGTTTATAGAGAGGTCCGCTTGTACAACCGGTCAAAATGACAGTAGCAAAAATTAAAAGATTAACTATTTTCAT
>DATIGS010000105.1:0-5695 GCA_035481425.1 Cellvibrio sp.
TGGTTTTCGTAATAGTTGAATGGATCAAAGTAAAGATCCTCAAAATAGATGTCATCGATTATTGAGACTCTTTTAAATGCTTTATCAGGCGCGCCTTTAATGACGGCGGTAAATTCTTGATTGTCAGCACATCATTGGCCGCATCATACTCGATTTCGCGTCCAAGGCATTCCGAGGCGAAGCTCATGCTGAGCGAGTCGTTGCGGCCGCTAATGCGTACGTAACTGCGGATTTGCCCTGCGTGGGGGATAAATTCGGGTTTGAGGTCCGGCTTGCTGCTTTCCACATAGCGTACAAAACGCTCCGGCTCATAGCTTTTTACTTCTTCGGCAAGGTTGCTGGAGAGCGCGGCTATAGTGACAGGTTTGCCCGCCTTATTTTGTTCGAGGCAATAATCTACTACCTTGGTGCGGGTAATCTTGGCTGTGGTTTCATCCAATGTTTGGCTGAAGTTATCGACGATTTGCAAAAACTCGGCAGTTTCCTGCTTGATATCTTGCTTGTCTGTAAAAGCGATGAAATGGGTGAAGCTGTCAGCGATATCTTTATCGCTGCGTGCACGCATAAGCGTTAAATAAGTAGTGGAATCGCCTTCAGTCCAGTCGTTGAGCTGGATTTTTGCAGCGAGATTGAAACCGCTGGTATCGAGGAAAAGCGAGTCATCCATTGCCAGCTCGCCGTCCAGATAAATCCCGCTTTGGTGTTCTATCAAATACACATTGAGTGTATCGCCCACTTCCAACTTTTCTTCGACAAAAAATACATAGGCATCCAATAATGATTCCGCTTTTTCCAACGCCTGTTGGAATTGTTGCATCGCTTTATGAGTGAAACTGATAAAGCTTAAGCGCTCTTCGCGATAATCACGCAGCCAGGCGGGCAGGGGGAATTCGCCCAATTCATCTGAAAAGCGGCCATAGCTTTTTCCGCCTTTACGAATAAATTGGGTTTTCAATTCATAAGCCAATTCTTCCAATTTGCCAGCGCTGGTAAAGGCCTCGCCGCGCAACTGCAATTCAAAGGCGCTGCCGGGCGAGTGGCGATAAATACGGTGTGCAATGATGGACGTTAATGCCATGGATCAAGTCGCTTTAAATAGGGTGATTAAAATTGGGCAGAGTAGAAAAGGCGGCTATTATAGGCGCCAGATATTATTTCAAACACCCTATTAGAAGCACCTGTTGGGAGTACTTGCATGAATATTCAACGTTTGAATCCGGCACCGCGTTGGTCAGATGCCACGATTTATAGAGGCATTGCCCACTTTGTGGAAGTTCCCAATAATACCGATTGCCCGATGGATGAACAAATCGCTCAAATTTTGGCGCAGGCTGAGGCTACGCTCGCGGCGACTGGAAGCGATAAATCCCGTTTGCTGTCCGCTACTATCTACATTACTGATAAAGACAATGTGCCCGCGTTGAACGCAGCTTGGGAGGCCTGGTTGCCAGCAGGCTGCGCACCTTCGCGCGCTTGCGTGAAAGTAGAATTGCTCGATCCGGCGATGTTGGTAGAAATAGCATTTGTCGCCGCGGTTGATTAGCAATTCTTACCCTGCTGATAAGGTAATCCTGACTATACTCCTCCTATTGTTTGTCTTTAGCGGAGTAAACTATGGCCACCCCAATCGACCAATATTTAAATATCCTTGCCAAAAAAGATGGTTCGGATTTATACCTCAGCACTGGTGCGCCACCCTGCGCAAAATTTCAGGGCGTATTAAAACCGCTTGCAACCGAACCATTTAAACCGGGCGAGATAGAATCAATTGCCAATGCGATTATGGATGATGAACAGCGCGCTGCATTTGCACACGAATTGGAAATGAATCTGGCGATTTCGATTCATGGTGTGGGTCGTTTCCGCATTAATATTTTCAAGCAGCGCAATGAAGTGGCGATAGTTGCACGAAATATCAAAACCGATATTCCTCAATTTGATGCGCTGGGCCTGCCGGAAATATTAAAAGATGTGATCATGACCAAGCGCGGCTTGGTCTTGTTTGTTGGTGGTACTGGCTCGGGTAAATCTACATCGCTCGCCGCGTTGATTGATCATCGTAATTCATCGAGCGGCGGCCATATTATTACCATTGAAGATCCGGTTGAATTTGTGCATAAACACAAACGCAGTGTGATCAACCAGCGCGAAGTAGGAGTCGATACTCGCAGCTACAAAGCAGCGTTAAAAAATACATTGCGCCAAGCGCCAGATGTAATTCTAATCGGCGAAATCCGCGATCGCGAAACCATGGAACACGCACTCGAATTTGCCGAAACCGGACACTTGGCAATATCCACACTACACGCCAACAATTCCAATCAGGCGTTGGAGCGAATTATCAATTTATTCCCTGAAGAGCGTCGCCCCCAACTATTGATGGGGTTGTCACAGAACTTGCGCGCGTTTGTGTCGCAGCGTTTATTACCTACGGTGGATGGAAAGCGCTGCGCCGCAGTAGAAGTACTGCTGGGAACGAAAACAATTCAGGAATTGATTTTAAAAAGCCGCCTGACGGAAATTAAAGAAATTATGGAGAAATCCGAAAATCTCGGCATGCAAACATTTGACGGCGCAATTTTTAAATTGTTTATGGCAGGCAAAGTCAGTTTTGATGATGCTATTGCCAACGCAGATTCACCTAATAATTTACGCTTGCGGATAAAACTGGCGACCGATGGTGTCGCAATACCTAAGGCAGAAGCGGCGGCGGTAAGCGCCGCGCAAGCACAACCTCAAACTCAGCCAAAGGCAGCCCCAAGCAGTTTTGGTGAATTGAGTTTACAAAAAATTGATGAAGATGATGACGCTGTGTAACGCCGTGAGCGAAAAGTAATGCTGTGGCAATAACAACGATGGTTGATGTATGACAGTAAAAAGTGTCGAGCAATTATTAAAGCCCCATTCAATTGCGATTATTGGTGCATCAAACCAACCGAATCGCCCTGGCAATGCGGTGATGCGCAATTTGCTGCAAGGGCAGTTTGATGGACCGATTATGCCGGTAACACCGCACTACAAATCGGTGAATGGGGTGTTGGCCTATCGCTCGATTGATGAATTGCCCATCGTGCCTGATCTTGCAATTATCTGTACTCGTGCGACGCGTGTGCCCGCTATTATTTTGCAGCTGGGTAGGAAAGGCACGCGCAATGCAATTGTGATTGCCGCAGGTTTGGATAATTTATTTACCGCGCAGGGAACTAATCTACAAGAACAGATGCTCGCTATTGCCAAAGAGTGGGGCGTACGGATTCTCGGGCCTGATTCACTCGGCATTATCATTCCCGAGTTAGGTCTGAATGCGAGCTACGCCCATATCAATGCATTGCCGGGAAAAATTGCAGTGGTGTCGCAATCTTCCGCAGTCTGCGTAACCTTATTGGATTGGGCGCGTCGTCGTCGCATTGGCTTTTCGCAATTTATTTCAATTGGCGAGGGTGTTGATATAGATTTCGACGAGATTCTCGATTACCTCGGGCGTGATGCAAAAACTTCGGCGATTTTGTTGTACATAGATGCGATTCACGATGGCCGGGCATTTATGTCCGCAGCGCGCGCAGCCTCATTTAATAAACCCATCCTGGTGATTAAAGCTGGAATTTATTCGGAGGTTAATGCGCTGACTTCGCGTTTGCCAGCCGAAAAAATGGGCGCAGATGCAGTTTATGATGCAGCATTTAAACGTGCAGGTATGCTGCGTGTCGGCGACTTGCGCGAGCTGCTTGCAGCGGTGGAGACCCTTGCCAATGGCAAGCCGATTTACTCTGAACAATTAGTGATTATTGCCAATGGCAATGGCCCCAGCGCGATGGCGGTGGATGCGCTCTTGCAGCGCGGTGGTCGTTTGGCAACATTGGATGAAAAAGTCGTTGCGCAATTAAGACCCTTGATTCACAGCGGTGGCAGGGCGAGCAATCCTATTAATTTGTTGGGCGATGCATCCCCCGAAACCTATCAAAACGTGTTGCAAGTATTACTTCAGAGTAACAGCGTCGATAATATTTTGATTATGCAGGCGCCTTCGGCATTAACACCGGGTGAAGTTTATGCAGATGCAGTGATTAATACTTATAAGAATTACGCAGGGCGCAAGCCAAATCTGTTTGCCAATTGGATGGGTGAAGACGCAGCGCAAAATGCGCGTTTGCGTTTTGCTGATGCAAGCATTGCTTCATTTCGTACGCCTGAAGGTGCGGTGGGCGCTTTTATGCATATGGTGCAATATCGCCGCAACCAAAAACTTTTATCGGAAACTCCTGATTCCATCAGCGATAAGGTTCCTTATCAACCGCAACACGCACAAGCAATTATTGCGCAAGCACTTAACGAAAATCGCACACAGTTAACTCGCGCGGAAGCATTGGCGCTACTTAATGATTACGGCATCAATATTATTGCCGACGCAGATTATGCCCCGGCGATAACCGCCCATGCGCAGCACAAAGGCGCGCATCCACTACGAATCCAGGTACAGAGCGATCCGGTATTTGGCCCGGTAATTTTAATGGGCGAAGCCGCGAGTCATTGGAGTGTGCGTAGCAACGCAGTGGTGGCATTGCCGCCGTTAAATATGGCGCTGGCGCGTTATATGGTGATACAGGCGCTCGCAGAAGGAAAAATTCGCGAGCGGGAATTGTATGTGCCGCTGGATATGCCAGCGCTGTGTTTGTTGTTGACGCAAGTCAGCCAAATTATTATTGATAATCCTTCGTTACACAGTTTGCTGATTAACCCGGTCCTGGTTGCCGGCAGTGATATTCGCGTGCTGGATGCAAGCCTGGACATTAGCGCTGAAAAAAATGCTTATCCTTTGGCTATTCGACCTTATCCAAAAGAGTTGGAAGAGCCATTTATATTGCGCGATCAGCGCTCGATTTTATTACGTCCAATTCGCCCGGAAGATGAATTGAATCTGCAAGTATTTGATAATGCGCAAAGCAAAGAGGATAGGTATAAACGCTATTTTGCTGAGTTGCCGCAATTTTCCCACGAACAAATGGCGCGCTTGACACAAATTGATTATGCGCGCGAGATGGCTTTTGTTGCTGTGACAACTAACCAGCAGCAGGAACAAATTTTAGGTGTGGTGCGTGTGCAAATTGATCCGGATAATACGCAAGCAGAATTTGCCATGGCGGTGCGCAGCGAATTAAAAGGGATAGGCTTGGGGGGGCGCTTGTTGCAGAAAATGATAGATTACTGCCGTACCCAGGGAACTCAAGAGATAGTCGGTTTCACTATGTTGGAAAATGCAGGTATGGCGAACCTTGCGCGCAAATTGGGTTTTACAGTGAAATATAATCGCGACGATGGATTGATCGATATGAGTCTGGTGCTGCGTTAAAACAGCGCTTTATCGATACTTTTCCATTCACAATTTCGCCATTGCCTTGATATGTGCCACAGCGCAGCGCCCGAGCCCCAATAAATCGTAACCCCCTTCCAATGTAGACACTATGCCTTTGCATTGTTGTTCAGGCGGAAAATTTTTACTTGCATCCATCAGCTGGCGCAATTGTTGGGTAATCCAGAAATAATCCTGCTCGACGAAACTGACTGACGACATATCATCGTCGATATAAGCATCGAAGCCAGCCGAAATCAAAATCAATTGCGGTTTAAATTTCTCCAGCGCGGGCAACCAAGTCTCGCTGATCGCTGTGCGAAAACCTTCACTGCGGCAGGTGGCTGG
>DATIGS010000106.1:0-35536 GCA_035481425.1 Cellvibrio sp.
GCAATCCTGACCGCGAACCCTTGCATTTCAAAATAATCGGCGAGGGTTTCGGCAATGTCGATTTCATCATCGACCACAATCATTTGGTATTGAGTGCTCATGTTGTTCACTTGCTGCTGTTTATTGGAGATGACTTACTAATGGATATCAAAAATTTTTATGCGACGCCCAACGGCAGATGAATACAAAAACAGGCCCCGCTGCCGCCGTGCCGTTCCAATTCCAACCGGCCGCCGTGCGCCTCGATAATGCCGCTGCATACGGCCAGCCCCAGACCAGTACCTTTGCCCGGCGCTTTAGTGGTAAAGAATGGCTCGAATATTCGCTGCTCCACTTCCGGTGCGATGCCCGGGCCTGAATCCATAATGCGAATTGCAATCCGGTTTTCTTCCTGCACGGATTCAATGCGCAAAATTTTTTGCGGCGAATTCTGCATCGCCTGTTGGGCATTGATAATTAAATTGCTGATCACCTGATGCACCTGATCTGCATCGACGGCTATATCAGGCAAATTATTGCCCAGCTGTAATTGCAGATCTATGTGTTGGCTGCGCAACCCCGGCTCCAACAATTCCAGCACCCGCTGCACCAGTTGGTTGATATCCACCGGCGCACATTGCGACGGCTGGTTGCGTGCCATTGCAAGGAAAGTATTGATGATAGTGGCGCAGCGCTCGGCCGCATTGCGAATTTTATCGGCGCGCTTGAGTATGCGCGCCTCCTGCTCGGTTTCCTGCAGTAGTTGCGCCTGCCCTACTACAATCGCGAGCGGATTATTTAATTCGTGGGAAATTCCCGCCAGCAGCGTACCCATCGCCGCTAATTTTTCATTGCGCTGCAAAACTTCGCGCTGGCGAGCGATTTCCTGCTCGGCATTGCGCTGTGCGGTGAGATCCCGAATGTAGGCCGTCACCAAACGGCGGCCAATTAAATCCACCTGGCGCAACGTGAGTTCAACTGGAAATTCGCTGTTGTCACTGCGTTTGGCTTGCAGCTCCAAACGCTGGCCTAGAATGCGCGGCTCGCCCTGTTCGCTGTAGCGACGAAAACCCTGTTCGTGATGCGCGCGCATGGCATCGGGTACGATTAAATCGCCGACCAATTGGCCGAGCGCTTGCGCGCGCGTATAGCCAAACATTTGTTCAGCGGCATCGCTAAATTCAATCACCGTGCCGCTCTCATCGATCGTAATAACCGCATCGAGCGAAGCGGCAATCATCGCGCTATGCAATTTGCTGCTGTTATTTTTTATCACCAATGATTGGTAAAACTGCCAGCGCGAATGCTGTTCGATGGTGTAGCCGGCAAAGATGCCGATCACCGCATTGGAGAGCAGGAAAAAATTATTGGAAATAATATCGGCGAGCGGCAGGGCTTTAAAAAAAGCGATGCAGTTGTAGAGCAAGACAATCAACAAGACTGTCAGCAGCGCATTGATAAAACGCAGCCCCACAATAAACAATGTCCAGGTGATACAGAGGTTAATGCCGGCGTAATAGTAATGGCTGTACTGGTTGTGGGTGACCAGCAGCATGGCAAAAATTCCGCCCGCCGCGACCATACTGGAGGCGAACACAACCTGCTGATGGATGCGCGGAAACAACGTGAGGAAACTGACCGCAAACAAGAGTGCGAGCAAGCTGCACACAGTCGCACGAATCGCCCAGAGCGCCCACATGCTTTCCGGTACCAGCAGATAATCCAGAAAAGCAAAATTGACATAGAGGACAAAGGCGAGCGCCAGCGCAATACGCACTTGCCGCGCAATATTAATCGCCACATGCTGTTGGTACTCGCGCTCCAATCCCGGATCGCGAAACAACAGGCGCAGCGGATTAAAAATACGGTAGCGCTGGCTAAAAGACAGCGTCGTGTACTTATCGATGGATAAATCGTTCATTCCTTTCCTTGCCCATTCAGTTTTACAGCGGAGTGGTCAATCCTTCGTTGCCACCCCATCATTAGCTGTTTATCACCTAGTTATTAGTTGCCCACCAGCTCTTGCGCACGCTCTAGCCCCATCGCAACGTCCGAACCCGGAGGCGCAAAGCGCAGCCCCTGCTGCACAAACATTTTGGCTTTGCCCGGCATAGCGAGCTGGATATAACTTTGCGCCATGACCAAATATAACTCGGCCGCGCGCCGTTCAATGCGCAAGCCGCGCTCGGCGGTGGCGATAGCGCCCTGGTAATCCTGTGCCTGATATTGGCTGCGCGCCTGCTTGGCGAGGCTCAGCGCCGCCGGGTTTAAAGCTGGAGCAGCGGGCACAGGTGCAGGCACCGCCCCCGGTTGCGGTTGCACTACCGCCGGTTGGCCAGGTTGAACCTGCGGTTTGGTGGTCGGCGCCGGAGTGGGCGGGGTGCTGGTGACGCTGGTGGTAGTACAACCGGCAATAGCAAGCAGGCCTGCAATGGTGCAGGCGCGGGTAAATAGTTTGATCATGGATAACTCTTGATTAATAGCTGTGGTGATTAAATGGCTTGGGCGTGGAGATGGTTTACGCGCGCGGCTTATTCATCGTCTTTCGCAGCGGCTTTAAGCAAGCGCGCAATCTCTTTCCACATATCGATATAGGCGAGCGCCGCGCGGCTGCGCTGATTGTAACTGGTTAGCGGGGCGCGGCGCAGCCCCATCTGCTCGACCGCGGAATCATTGGGGATATAAGTCTTGAGCATGGGCACCGGCATTTTTTTGCTGTTTTCTATGGCCTCGCGATGCAGGCTGCGACGCAGATCCACCTGATTGAAAAAACCGACGATACGGGCGGGCGCCGATTTTTTGCCATTGAGGAACTCCACCACTTGCTCCATCGCCCGGATCGATAAGGGGCTGGGAATCATCGGGATCAGCAAAATATCCACTTCCAATAACAGTTGTTCAACACTGGGCGAGAGCGTGGGCGGGCAGTCAAAAATCAGTATGTCGGCTTTCTCGCCAAGGGGTTTGAGCAGTTGCTTGAGGAATTTTTTGTCTTTGCTCAGCTCGTCGAATTCGCTGTCCAGGCTGCGCAGGCTGAGGTCGGCGGGAATCAGCATCAAGCGTGGATAAGGGCTGTAAAGCTCCATCTCGCCGATGGATTTGCCTTTGCTGAATAACTTGATCGCTTTGGCGGAGTCAGGCTCCTGCTGGCAAAACCAGCTGGCAGCGGCTTGCGGGTCCAGATCCCAGAGGATCACATTTTTCTTTGCCGCCGCGGCCATATAAGCCATGTTAACTGCCGTTGTGGTTTTACCCACACCACCTTTGAGATTGTAAAAAGCGATTTTTATCATAGGAATTCCGTTTTTAACAAAGTTGCAGTGCGATCACTGGTGACTTGTCCACCAACAAGAATAACTTGTAGCATTTTTAGGCGGATCCTTCAAAATTTATACGACAGCAGATGTGTAAAAGCCCAACAAAGTGCATATTCCAGCGGGATTGCCCGGCAGCAGGTACAATCGCCGCTCACTCCAGCGAGCCGTACCTATGACCCAGCCCCACCCCTACGAACAACTCACTCCCGACCTGGTACTGGATGCTATCGACAGCACCGGCTTTCTCACCGATGCGCGCATACTTGCGCTTAACAGCTACGAGAACCGCGTTTACCAAGTCGGGATTGAAGGGGCGAGCCCGCTGATCGCCAAGTTTTATCGCCCCGGGCGCTGGAGCGATGCGCAGATCCTGGAGGAACATGAATTCACCCACGCGCTGAAGGATTTGGATATTTCGGTAGTACCGCCACTAGCGGATGATGAAGGCAATACACTGCGCGAATTCCAGGGCTTTCGCTTTGCACTTTATCCGCGCCAGGGCGGCCATGCACCCAACCTCGATGACTTTGATGCGCTGCTGACACTGGGCCGCACGCTCGGCCGTATGCACGCACTGGGGCAGGCGCGCGCGTTTGCACATCGTCCGGCGCTGGATATCCAGACCTTTGGCCGCGATAGCTACGACTTTCTGTTAGGCAATGAGTTTATTCCGGCAAGCCTGCGCGAGTCCTATCGCACCCTCGGGGCTGATTTGCTGTCCCGCTGCGAAACCCTGTTCAGCCGCGTGGATTACACCCCCATCCGCCTGCATGGCGACTGCCATCCGGGCAATATTTTGTGGCGCGATGAGGTGCCGCATTTTGTCGACTTCGACGATGCACGCATGGGGCCGGCGATCCAGGATTTGTGGATGCTGCTATCAGGTGAACGCGAACAGCAGACCTTGCAGCTGGCCGAAGTATTGGAGGGCTATCGCGAGTTTTGCGATTTTGATTTGGCCGAGCTGCAGCTGATCGAAGCGCTGCGCAGTTTGCGCATCATGCATTACAGCGCCTGGCTGGCGCGGCGCTGGGCTGACCCGGCGTTTCCGCGCCATTTCCCCTGGTTTAATACCGAGCGCTACTGGGGTGAACATATCCTGGAGCTGCGCGAACAACTGGCTGCACTCAATGAACCGCCGCTGGTCATATATTGAACGCAAGGCTGGAATTATTGCGCCCCGCCCCCAATAATGGGCTTCAGATAGGTCTAGACCGTTTTTCTCATTCGTTTATTTCAGTTTAAGGATTTGGCCATGAATGCCAATGTCTCTGCCACCAGCCCCGCTCTTGTTATTGATAGCTTGTGGGAATCCATCCGCGTGCAAACCCGCAAACAGGCGGAAACGGAGCCAGTGCTAGCTAGCTTCCTTTACGCCACTATCCTCAATCACGACCGGCTGGAAGCAGCGCTCAGTTTTCATCTCGCCAATAAACTCGATAGCCCGGCGCTGCCCGCCATGCTGATCCGCGAAGTAATTGAAGAGGCGATGACCAAAGATAAAAGCATTATTGACGCTGTGCGCGCCGATTTGATGGCCGTGAGCGAGCGCGATTCCGCCTGCTGCTCGCTTGTCACTCCGCTACTTTATTTCAAGGGCTTTCACGCGCTACAGGCTTATCGCGTGGCGCATTGGCTGTGGAACCAGGGGCGCAACTCACTCGCGCTGTTTTTGCAGAACCGTATTTCAGCGGTGTTCGCCGTGGATATCCACCCCGCTGCACGCATTGGCAAAGGCATTATGTTTGACCATGCGACCGGCATCGTTATAGGTGAGACCGCCGTGGTGGAAGATATGGTCTCCATCATGCAATCCGTCACCCTTGGCGGCACCGGCAAAGAGGCGGGCGATCGCCACCCCAAAGTGCGCAAGGGCGTATTGATTGGCGCTGGTGCCAAGATCCTCGGCAATATCAGCGTCGGCGAATGCGCCAAAATCGGCGCAGGCAGTGTGGTCTTGAAAGATGTACCGGCGCGCGCCACGGTCGCCGGTGTTCCTGCGCAAATCATCGGCGAAACCCAATGCAATCAACCCGCGCGGGAAATGGATCACCTGATTCGCTAAACCTGTCTCCGGCGCCTTGCAGCAAAGGCGCCCCTTTATTACCCACTCGCACCAAAAAAATCTGCCACTCGCCCTATTGCCGAACAAAAATAGCCCGAATAGGAGCGAATTCGCCGTTGGTCTGGAATTTGCTCAATTGAGAATTCAAGACCGAGGAGAACCCAGCATGCAATACACTAAACCCATGATTGATTTGGTGTACGAAATTCGCCGTCGCGTCGATGCCGCGATGAAACCAAGCCTAAAAATGGCGAATCCGGAATTGCTCAAGGAACTAGCGGATTATCATCACCACACCAAGGACACGATTACCAAAACCCTGATTAAAGAATTGCTCTTCTTAGCCGGCGATCCATGGCCACAGCTGCTGGATCCAATCGTCACCACCCCGGTAAAAGCGCCGGAAATTCCCAAACAAGTAGTGAAGGTTTATCGCGGCCAAACCATTCTGGTGGACGCTCCGCGCGTGAACGAACATCAGGACACAGATCGCCCGAGTTTACACAGCGAAATGTTGATCAAGGATGTAGCGCCAGCCAAACCTGTGCGTATGTATCGCGGACACCCGGTTTTATAATGCGTTAATCGCCAATCCGGAAAATAAAAACGCGGCTCAAGGCCGCGTTTTTATTGCAAAAAAATTCCGGACATTATTGTTTTTGTTTCAATAAATCGCGGATTTCCGTTAGCAATATTTCTTCATTTGAAGGGGCCGCAGGTTCAGCGGGCTTTTCCTCTTCTTTTTTCTTCAGGCGATTAATCACTTTAATCATCATGAAAATCGCGAAGGCGACAATAGTGAAATCCAGAACCGTTTGGATAAACTTGCCGTACAAAATCGATACTGTGCCCTTACCTTCAATAATTTCCGGCAGGACAATCGCCAGATCAGAAAAATCAACACCACCGATAATCCAACCCAACGGCGGCATAACGACGTCGCTAACCAATGAACTAACAATCTTCCCGAACGCGGCGCCGATAATAATACCAACCGCCATATCCACCACATTGCCGCGCACTGCAAACTCTTTGAAGTCTTTAATGAAGCTCATCGAAAATCCCCTTTTAAAATAATAAACACGATTTGTGGTTAAAGTTTTATAGCCCATAACACAGTTAAAGCCAAGTGCCGCACCAGCGGTTACTCATCCTCGCGCTGGGCGTAGACTTCAGGCACCCCTTCTTCATCCACTGTCACATGCAATACCATCGGCTGGCAACACACCTGGCAATCTTCAATATAAGTTTGCTGCTCACAAGAACAATCGACCAACACACTAATCGGCTCACCGCAATAAGGGCAATCGAGAAAACACTCTTCTTGCAAGCTCATCATTAGCTCCCGTATTTAGTAGGCCGTAGGCGAATCGATTCCCAGCTCATCCCACAATTCATCGACGCGTTTTTTTACCGCTTGGTCCATCACGATCGGCGTACCCCATTCGCGCGTAGTTTCGCCCGGCCATTTATTGGTTGCATCAAAACCAATCTTGGAGCCCAGGCCGGAAACAGGTGATGCGAAATCGAGATAATCAATCGGTGTATTTTCGATCATCAGCGTGTCGCGCGCCGGATCCATACGCGTGGTCATCGCCCAGATCACATCCTTCCAATCGCGCGCGTTCACATCATCATCTGTGACTATGACAAACTTGGTGTACATAAACTGCCGCAAGAAACTCCACACCCCCATCATCACGCGCTTGGCATGACCGGGATATTGTTTCTTCATGGTCACAACAGCCATGCGATAGGAGCAGCCTTCCGGCGGCAAATAAAAATCCACAATTTCCGGAAATTGTTTTTGCAAAATCGGCACAAACACTTCGTTGAGTGCGACACCGAGAATCGCTGGCTCATCTGGGGGACGTCCGGTGTAAGTGCTGTGATAAATCGGATCGCGGCGATGGGTAATTCGCTCGACGGTAAATACCGGGAAATTATCCACTTCGTTGTAATAACCGGTGTGATCGCCATAAGGACCTTCGGGCGCCATGTCATTTGGCGCTATATAGCCTTCCAAAATAAATTCGGCAGATGCAGGTACTTGTAAATCATTGCCAATGCAATTCACCACTTCGGTTTTATCGCCGCGCAATAATCCTGCAAAACCGTATTCAGAGAGCGTATCAGGCACCGGTGTGACGGCACCGAGAATTGTCGCTGGATCTGCACCCAGCGCGACAGCAACGGGGAAATTTTTGCCGGGATTTTGAAGCTGGAATTCACGGAAATCCAACGCGCCGCCGCGATGGGACAACCAGCGCATGATCAACCGGTTTTTGCCGATTTTTTGCATCCGGTAAATACCAAGGTTTTGTCGTTCTTTGTGCGGACCGCGCGTCACCACCAAGGGCCAGGTTACCAGTGGGCCGACATCACCAGGCCAACAGGTTTGGATTGGCAACAGATCAAGATTGACCGCATCGCCTTCCAGTACCACTTCCTGGCATTGCGCCTTACTCAATACTTTTGGTGCAAGATTTAAAACCTGTTTGAACACCGGCAATTTATCCCAAGCATCCTTAAAACCTTTGGGCGGTTCCGGTTCTTTTAAAAACGCGAGCAATTTTCCCACGTCGCGCAAGGCATCAACTGACTCTTGCCCCATCCCCAATGCAACGCGCTCGGGTGTGCCGAATAAATTACCTAACACAGGAATCGAATAACCTTTTGGATTTTCAAACAGCAATGCTGGACCACCGGCACGCAATGTGCGGTCGCAAATTTCAGTCATTTCCAGGTGCGGGTCAATTTCCTGTTTGATGCGCTTTAATAAACCGCGCGCTTCGAGCAGAGCGATAAAATCGCGAAGGTCTTTATATTTCATGCGGTGAAAACTCACAGGGCGAAAAAACAAAAACGCCTTCCGCCATTAGTAGAATTGGCGGAAGGCGTTTCACGTTCCGCCCTGCAATTATTTTCTTCGGATAGCGATGACTTACTATTTCAATTACTTGCGTTTCATCGACTGGAAGAATTCATCGTTAGTTTTGAAGTCTTTCAATTTATCGAGCAAGAATTCTGTCGCTGGCACATCTTCCATATCATTTAACAAACGACGCAAAATCCACGCGCGCTGCAGCTCGTCTTCTTTCATCAACAAATCTTCGCGACGGGTACCGGAGCGGCGCACATTGATGGCAGGATATATACGCTTTTCTGCAATTTTGCGATCAAGATGCAGTTCGAGGTTACCCGTACCTTTAAATTCTTCGTAAATAACTTCGTCCATTTTGGAGCCGGTATCTACCAGTGCGGTTGCAATAATACTCAGGCTGCCACCCTCTTCGATATTACGCGCAGCACCGAAGAAACGCTTTGGACGCTCAAGTGCATGTGCATCCACACCACCGGTCAGTACTTTGCCAGATGAGGGAATTACGGTGTTGTAAGCACGCGCCAGACGCGTAATAGAGTCGAGCAAGATCACTACGTCTTTTTTGTGCTCAACCAAACGCTTGGCTTTTTCAATCACCATATCCGCCACCTGTACGTGACGCGCGGGCGGTTCATCGAATGTTGAAGCAACTACTTCACCGCGCACTGAACGCTGCATTTCAGTCACTTCTTCCGGACGCTCGTCGATCAGCAATACAATCAAATGGCACTCTGGATTATTGCGCGTAATAGCTTGTGCAATATTTTGCATCATGATGGTTTTACCGGCTTTCGGTGGTGCCACGATCAAACCACGTTGGCCTTTGCCGATAGGGGCAATCAAATCGATGATACGACCAGTGAGGTCTTCGGTAGAACCATTACCGGCTTCAAGCGGCAGGCGAACATTGGGGAACAGCGGGGTGAGGTTTTCAAACAGGATTTTGTTGCGGGAACTTTCGGGTTTATCGAAGTTAATGTCATTAACTTTTAACAGTGCAAAATAACGCTCGCCTTCCTTTGGTGGGCGAATCTTACCGGAGATGGTATCGCCCGTGCGTAAATTAAAGCGGCGGATCTGACTGGGTGAAACATATATATCATCGGGACCTGCAAGATAAGAACTGTCGGCTGACCGCAAAAACCCGAATCCATCCACCAAAATTTCCAATACACCGTCGCCGTAAATATCCTCTCCGCCTTTGGCGTGGCGCTTGAGGATATTAAAAATAATGTCCTGTTTGCGCGAGCGGGCGATATTCTCCAAACCCATTTCGTGGGCGATATCAATTAATTCTTCAATCGGTTTCTTTTTAAGGTCGGTTAAATTCATAGGAAAGACTTTATGGATGGATGTGAGATGTTGCAGATTAGTAGCCGGAGGCCAATGTTGATATCAGAAAATAAGATTGCGTTTTTTGCTGTTATTAAGCCGCATAATTAAGATTGCTGGCTCAATGCCTGCGTTCAATCGCCCCATCAGAATAGTTCATGCAAATTGACTGGTAAAATAGTTGGCCTGGTTTAGCAGATACCGATTTATTTAAATACCGGGACAAGAACATCAGCTGGGGAAATTAGGGTTTGTTCGTCTGGTTCAAGGGAATCGGGAAGGTGATTCGGGGAGGAACAAACATCAGATGGGGCTGAGTATAACGGCAAATATCGCCCAGTGCAAAAACAAATTGGGCCATCTTGCGATGGCCCTCATCTTTTATATTGCCGAGTTAATGAAATCAACCAATTGCGGCTTGCTGACAGCACCCACTTTAGTGGCGTGAGCTGCGCCATTTTTGAAGATAATCAGGGTAGGAATACCACGCACATTGAACTTGGCTGCAGTTTCTTTGTGATCATCAACATTAAGCTTGGCCACTTTCAATTTGCCTTCGAATTGCTCTGCCAGGTCATCCAAAATAGGGGCAATCATTTTGCATGGACCACACCAAGGGGCCCAAAAGTCAACCAGCACTGGCAAATCTGCACCAACTACTTCTTGTTCAAAGCTGGCATCGCTAACGTGCACAATAGAATCACTGCTCATAATAATCTCCATACATGATGGTCATTAAGTGGTGGGAGGCTCCCAATTAGTTGAAGCCATCATAAGGATTGCCCCCGATGCAGGCAAGGAGAAAAAACCAATCATTACTATAGGGCAACACTATTCGCGCGCGATAACGTATAAATTCAGGAATTATCCGCCTCGACCAAACCCGCCGCCTCAAATGCGGAATACAAATTATTGAAGGTTACAGGTTTGGATAAATAATAATTCATGCCACTGGCAAAAACCGCATCGCGATGCTCCTGCAGTGCGTGGGCAGTGAGTGCAATAATTGGTATGGCAGACAAGCCTTCGCGCCGTTCGTAATCGCGAATACAGCGCGTCGCCTCAAACCCATCCATCTCCGGCATTTCGCAGTCCATTAAAATCAGATCGAAACGCTTGTCGGCGCCCTGCACTGCATCGCAGGCCTCAACACCATTTCCAGCAAAGGCAGGCACTATATTAAGCTTGCCTAATAAACCTTTTATAACCAGGCGATTGACCGGATTATCTTCCGCAACCAGCACGCGCAAATGTGAAAATTTATCCGGGTCGCGGGTTTGTCGCTCGGCGCTAATCAGCGGTACAGGTTCATGCCCCAGCAGAGCGATCAATTCTTGTTGTAATAATTTCATTGATACCGGCTTACGCAATACCGCATGGATTGCCAGATTACGCATTTGTGTCTGATCGTAATAAATATCGCCAGAACTAAACATAAATAACGGAAGCTCACGAAACTCCGGCAAATCCCTTAACCATTGCACCAACTCAAAACCGGTGGCATCCGGCAGCGAATAATTGAAGCCGACAAAATCATAAGGCTCGCCCGAGTGCAATGCGTGTTTGAGCTGCGCCAAAGCCGTTTTTGCGGACGTGACCGCCCCCAGAGTTACACCCCAGTCCGCGCAGTGCAGCGCAACAAATTCTGTCAAATGATGACTGGATTCAACCAACAATAATTTTTTTCCTGCCAGCCATCCGCTTTTGGATTCCGGTTGCGGACTATTCCAATCGCACACGTCTTCGCGCTGTAAATGCGCGGTAAACCAAAAAGTAGATCCATGCCCTTTTTCACTTTCGACACCTATTTCCCCACCCATTAACTCAGCGAGGCTTTTGCAAATTGCCAAGCCCAAACCTGTGCCACCGTATTTGCGAGTAGTGGATGCATCGGCCTGATTAAACGAGTCAAACAAATCTTCGGTGTTGCCCATTTCTATGCCGATACCGCTGTCTTGCACAATAAAACGCAGCTCAACTTTGTCATTGGTTAAATTGGCAACCTGTTTTACTTGCAGGGAAACAAAACCTTCCGCTGTAAACTTAAAAGCATTGCCCAGCAAGTTCATGATGATTTGGCGCAGACGGGTAGGATCACCTTTAACCCATTTGGGAACACCAGGGTCCAACCCGCCAAACAGTTCGATGTGACGCTTGCTTGCGGTAGCCCCAAACAATTGCACACAACCCTCGACCAACTCATCCAGCTCGAACGTCGTTTCTTCGAGCCGCATTTTTCCCGCTTCGATTTTGGAATAGTCGAGAATATCGTTAATGATGGTGAGCAGCGTTTCACCCGAACGATGGATAACATCAATGTAGTGTTTTTGGTTATCATCGAGTGGGGTATCGCGCAGCATTTCCAACATGCCTATAACCCCATTCATAGGCGTGCGGATTTCGTGACTCATAGTAGCGAGGAATTGGCTTTTGGCCCGACTGGCATCCTCCGCCGCGTTTTTTTGTCGACGGGTTTCCAGTTTTTCTTCCTTCTCACTCAAGAGCGCCATTTCAATCGCATGGCGCTGCTCAATATCATCAAGCAGCGTCTCACGCATGTGATTGATCGCATTGACGACGTTGTCCAATTCGTCGGATGTGGAATTAACCTTAAGCCGTTTGAGTTTAAGGGGTTTAGTCAGGGTTTCCAGATTGAGGTTGCGCGCATAATTGGCGATGGTTTTCATGTGCCGGGTAAGGAGCGTATGCACCAACCAGACAATAAATAGCGCGATGACCAGCGTCTTGGCACCTTGCACCAGTGCAATAAAAAACGCGCGCTCCCATAATTTATCGTAAATGCTGCTGAGACTTGCAGTGACGGTGAGTATCCCTAATTGTTGCTCGGGTGTGCTTGCATCTTCGTACACCAGCGGATAACTCCGCACTAAAAATTGGCTGCGTTTGTTTTCCAATTCTTTGGGGTCGTAATTATTGTTACTCGCCACCAATGTTTGCTCGGTGTTGTTCCAGTCATGCCAGACCACTTGCACCTGCACCACGTCGTCTACTGCGAGCACACTATTGATCTGGATATTCAATTGCTCCTGATCAAAGCCCCATAAACTTTTGGTGATGCTCGCCAGGGTACTGATACGCACCTGATCCAAACGCTTTTCGAGCGCGGCGATATCGTCATTAAAGTTGCTGTGCAATTGCAGCAAAATAGCGACGAGGGTGACAATCGAACTGCTGATGATAATCAACCCCAACAGCCTTGCAGCAATGGGGTTTTCGCGCATGTAAGTTCTTATGTTGGGCATCTCAACCAACCGCAGCAAGACCAGGGAAGAATACCCCTGAGTGTAGCAGCAAAAAAACACATTCCCCTACGATAAAACCGGAGAGAGCAAAGAAGAGGAGGCTATAAGGTGATTTGGCTCAGCTGATATAACCAGACTGGAGATGGAGCAGCAATCGTTCCGAGCGCTCGATAAAGTCTTTGCGCACCGCTGGCTCCTCCAACTGCACGCTCAGCGCATATACATAATGCCGCAATCCGGAAGGCCCGGTTTTGCCAGCGTGCAGCCAGTTATGAAAAACCTCGTCTGTAAGGCTTTTTCCCAACAGGCCAAAATGATCAACAAACAATTGATTCAATTGTTCGATGACGCGTCGAACAACGGGCAATAATTTGGGCTCGGAATGACGAACTAATATAGCGGTGTTGCTCATAATAAATCTCCTTGAGTTCCAATTTTCAGTTAAGCCGATACCCATCCAATCGCAAAGACTGTTTGGTAATAACCTGCTATTTTGAAACTTCCACAAGGCCACATTAACCTTTGCAAAGAACCGTAAAAAAAAGACTAGGTTGCATGGGTCTTGCACGCTATTTTTCATCAGTAGATGGTTTACAATGCGCGCCAATTCCTGTGCTTTACTATCGGCACACAGCAGGGAACAGGAAACCCGCCCGCTTAACCAATCCCGAACTTGAGTATTAACACCGTGGTCAGGTGTAGTTGCGTGCGCAAAAAATAGTTTTTCATTAACGAATCTCAATAATCCGACGCGGAGAAAGAGTGGATGAGCATGTTGTTCAGCAACAAAAAAGCAGGTAGTCGGTTAACTACCCGCACCGGTTTAACTGCCCTGGCGATAAGCTGCGCTTTAAGTTTTGGGCTGACCGGATTCGCCAATGCCCAACAACAACCCGAAGTAGCTCCGGCTGCTGCAACCGAGATCGCCCAACCTGCGCTGTTTGATGCGATTGCCTCGCGCGCCAAATTGCTCGCGCGCCGCGAATACAAACCCATCCAGGCCAATATTCCCGAAGCGCTCGCGAATATGAATTACGACCAATACCGCTCGATCCGCTTCCGCCCCGAAGCATCGCTGTGGCATAACGAAGCGCTGTTTGAATTGCAATTATTTCACCCGGGCTTTTTGTATCGCGAGCCAGTCACCCTGCATATGGCCACCGACGGCCCCGATGCTTATGTGCAATTCAAACAGGAATATTTTAATTACGACGGCCCCGCCGCTCCTTTGGCAGGCGTAGCGCCGAACAACATTGGTTTTGCAGGCTTCCGCGTGCATTACCCACTCAATAGCAATGAATATAAAGATGAGTTTCTGGTATTCCAGGGCGCATCCTATTTCCGTCTGGTTGGTCCAGGATTGGCTTATGGTCTATCCGCGCGCGGTTTGGCTATAGACACCGCCGAACCAAAAGGCGAGGAATTTCCGGTATTCCGCGAATTCTGGCTGGTTAAACCCGGCCCAACCGACACCCGCATGGTGATGTACGCCCTGCTCGATAGCCCGTCCATTACCGGTGCCTATCGCTTTGAAATCATTCCCGGCGCACCGACCGAGATGGCTGTGGAAGCGCGGATTTTTGCACGCAAAGATATATTGAAAGTCGGCATAGCACCGCTGACCAGTATGTATATGTGGGGCGAAAACCATACTCGCTTTGTCGACGACTTCCGCCCGGAAGTGCATGACTCGGATGGCTTGCTGATGGCAGCTTCCAACGGTGAGTGGATCTGGCGCCCGATCAGCAACCATCGCCAACTGCGCGTGTCATCCCTGTCGGATGAAAATCCCCGCGGTTTTGGTTTACTGCAACGCGACCGCGATTTCGACCACTACATGGATATGGAATCCCGCTACGAAAAACGCCCGAGCATGTGGGTTATTCCTGAAGGCGATTGGGGTAAAGGCCGCGCTGAGCTAGTGGAAATCCCGAGCGATAGCGAAACCAACGATAACGTGGTGGCTTACTGGGTTCCGGCCAAATCGATGAAGGCAGGCGCAAACGCCACCTTTAAATATCGCCTGCGCACGTTTGACGATCACCTGCCAGAGAACACCGGAGCGAAAGTCATCCGCACCCGCATTGGTTGGGGCTCAAACCCGGGTCAAGCCAATCCACCACCTGTCAGCAAGCGCAAGTTTGTTATCGATTTCCGCGGCGGTGTACTGGACAACCTTTCAGCTGACGCCCCTTTAGTCGCCGAAATGCAAAAAAATGCCGGTACTATCAGCGAACTGACCGTACGCCAGTTGCCCGATGGCCGCACCTGGCGCGCTTCATTCAAACTGGAACCAGAGGGCGACAAGGTAGCCGATATGCGCCTGTTCCTGAAATTACGCGACCAACGTTTGAGCGAAGTCTGGAGTTATGTCTGGTATCCGGATGCAATCTGATATGACCCACGAGTTTCGCGCACCCGCTGATTTAACCGTGTTGCCCGCGGATGCTATTAGCATCCCGGGCAAGTCCTTTCGCCGTTACGTGTATGTGATTCTGAGCTTGCTCACCGCGATCAGCGGTGTGTACATCATGTTCGACATACTGCGCGCCAATGACCTGACCACCCTTGAAGGTGTAATTCTGGTGCTGTTCGGCATCAGTTTTACCTGGCTCGCGCTGGCGTTCTGGAGTGGTTTGTTCGGGTTTATATTGCAGATGTTGCGCATCGACCCGCTTACCCTGAAATCCACCAAAAAATTGCTGGCAGACCAGTCGCCGATTGCTTGTCGCACTGCGGTTGTAATGCCGGTATACAACGAGGATACCCATCGCGTAGTAGCGGGTTTTGAAGCGACCTTACGCTCACTGGAAAAAACCGGCGAGATCGCCCACTTCGATTTTTTCCTGCTGAGCGATACAACCAACCTGACCATTGCACAAGCCGAGCGCGACGCCTGGCAGCAGCTGCAGGAACGCTTGGGCGATTTGGGCAAGCAGGCGTTTTACCGTCGCCGCGAAAAAAATATCGGCCGCAAGGTGGGTAATCTTTCCGAGTTTTGCCAGCGCTGGGGCGCCAATTACGAAAACATGATCGTACTGGATGCCGATAGCGTGATGGCCGGCGACTGCCTGGTGAAGATGGTGCGCGCCATGCAAGCCAACCCGCGTACCGGCCTGATCCAAACCATTCCGATCCCCGTTCGCCAAACCACCTTCTTCGGCCGTTTTGTACAATTCGCGGCCGTACTTTACAGCCCGATGCTCGCTACCGGCCTCGCGTTTTGGCAGACCGATGCAGCCAACTATTGGGGCCACAATGCCATTATCCGCATGCGCGCGTTTATCGATCACTGCGGCCTGCCCACCCTGCCCGGCAAAGCGCCATTTGGCGGCGATATTTTGAGCCATGACTTTGTGGAAGCAGCCATGCTGCGCCGTGCTGGCTGGGATGTGTTCCTGCTTGCCGATCTGGAAGGCAGTTATGAAGAAGTCCCGTGCAATATTATCGATTACGCCAAGCGCGACCGTCGCTGGGTGCAAGGCAATATCCAGCACCTGGGCATTGTCGATACCAAACATTTGCACCCGATCAGCCGCATGCATTTCCTGCTGGGCGCCATCGCTTATATCACCTCGCTGATCTGGCTACTGATGCTGGCACTGAGCACAGCAGATGCAGTGGTACGCGCGATCAACTCCAATGTCTATTTCACCGAGGTCTACCAGTTGTATCCAAACTGGCCGATTGCCAAGACTGAATTGATTATCGCGTTGATATTGCTCACTACCACCTTGTTAATGGGCCCTAAATTGCTCGGTGTGATAGTGGCCCTCACCCACAAACGTAAACAGTTTGGCGGCGCACGCGCGATTATCAAAGGCTCGATTATTGAAACCTGTTTCGCGGTATTAATTGCGCCAATCATGATGATCTACCACGCCTATTTTGTAATTTCGGTGTTTCTCGGTTTTAAAGTGAATTGGGATTCCCAGGATCGCGAAGGCCGCCTGCTACCTTGGGGCGAGTGCTTTGCCCGCACCTCCAAAATGACCACTGCAGCGCTGATATGGGGAACAATGACTTATTTTTATGCGCCGATTTTTTTCTGGTGGTTACTGCCAGTCCTGACCGGGTTGGTATTGGCGCCGGTGTTAGTGCGCTATTCCAGCAGCCTCGATTTAGGCAGAAAGGCACGTGAGCATAAAATTTTTGTAAGTCCGGATGAAACCAGCGAAGATCCTGTGCTCACGCACCTGAATGAATTGCTCGCGGTTGAGCATCCGGCTCTTGCAGCGCCAGCTCCAATCCCCGCATTACCCGCGAACAACTGGACAGATATGCCGCATCGCGAAATGAATGATTATGTAACGGTAAAACGTTAACTTTTTACATTCGCCCTATAACAAAACGGCCATCAATTGATGGCCGTTTTTGTTTCGTAGATCGACAAGCAATGGCGATGAACAACCGCGATTAATTCAAGCGCTTCGGATCAAACACAATTTTGTCGCCCATTAAATGGCCGTGAATAATCGCACCGGGCATAAATTTGCCGCTGAGAATATCCTGCGCTAACGGGTTTTCAATCAGCTGCTGGATTGCGCGTTTTAATGGGCGCGCACCATACACCGGATCAAAACCGACACCCGCCAATTTATCCATCACATCATTATCCAATTCCAAACTCAATTCGCGCTCAGCCAAACGCTTGCGCAACAGATCGAGTTGGATATCGGCGATACCGCGAATTTGTTCGCGCCCAAGCGGATGGAACACCACCACCTCGTCGATACGGTTAATAAATTCCGGACGGAAATGCCCCGATACCACTTCCATCACTGCATCTTTCATTGCGTTGTAGCGATTCTCGTTGTTGAGTGAATTATTGAGATCATCGTTCACAAAACTGTCGAAACTTACGGTGTCGAATGACTTGTCTTCGGCCAACTCCTGAATGCGATCAGAGCCCAAATTCGAGGTCATTACAATGACGGTATTGCGGAAATCCACTGTACGCCCCTGCCCATCGGTCAAACGGCCATCGTCCAACACTTGCAACAAAATATTAAACACATCGGGATGCGCCTTTTCAATTTCATCGAGCAGAATCACCGAATAGGGTTTGCGACGCACGGTCTCGGTCAGGTATCCACCTTCCTCATACCCCACATAACCCGGTGGTGCACCGATTAAACGCGCAACCGAATGTTTTTCCATAAACTCGGACATATCGATACGCACCATAGCGTCGGTGGTATCAAATAAAAATTCAGCAAGCGACTTACACAATTCGGTTTTGCCCACACCGGTTGGGCCTAAAAATAAAAACGAACCATTCGGGCGGTTAATATCGCTTAATCCGGCGCGTGAGCGACGCACGGCATTTGCCACTGCCACAACAGCCTCATGTTGTCCTATTACACGCTTATGCAGCGACTCTTCCATACGCAATAATTTTTCGCGTTCACCCTCCAGCATTTTGGACACAGGAATACCCGTCCATTTGGAAACGACTTCGGCGATTTCTTCTTCGGTAACTTTATTGCGCAGCAGTTTCATCTCCATCATTTCCGCTTGGCTCGCCATATCCAGTTGCTTTTCCAACTGCGGAATAATGCCGTATTGCAATTCGCTCATACGTGTCAAATCGCCCTTGCGACGCTTGTCTTCCAACTCCAGTCGCGCTTGTTCCAACTGGCTTTTAATTTCCTGCGAGCCATGGAGTGCGGCTTTTTCCGCGCGCCAGATTTCCTCCAAATCGTTTAGCTCACGTTCAAATTTTTCAATATCCTGGTCGAGTTTGGCGAGGCGCTTTCTACTCGCTTCATCCTCATCTTTTTTTACTGCTTCGCGTTCAATCTTGAATTGAATCAACCGGCGCTCAAGGCGATCCATCTCCTCCGGTTTGGAATCGATTTCCATACGGATACGGCTCGCCGCCTCATCAATCAAATCGATGGCCTTATCGGGCAATTGGCGATCAGTGATATAGCGCTGCGATAATTTTGCTGCGGCGATAATCGCGGAGTCGGTGATATCCACACCGTGGTGAACTTCGTAGCGCTCTTTTAATCCGCGCAAAATCGCAATGGTGTCCGACTCATTGGGCTCATCGACCAACACTTTCTGGAAGCGGCGCTCAAGCGCAGCATCTTTCTCAATGTATTTGCGATATTCATCGAGCGTAGTAGCACCCACGCAATGCAATTCACCGCGGGATAATGCCGGCTTGAGCATATTGCCGGCGTCCATCGCGCCTTCGCCTTTACCGGCGCCGACCATGGTGTGCAGCTCATCGATAAATAAAATAATGCGGCCTTCCTGCTTGCTCAATTCGTTGATGACCGATTTCAATCGCTCTTCAAATTCACCGCGAAATTTGGCTCCGGCCAGCAGCCCCCCCAAGTCGAGCGACAGCAAACGTTTATCCTTTAAACCTTCAGGCACTTCGCCATTGACGATACGCTGTGCAAGCCCCTCGACTATCGCGGTTTTACCTACGCCTGGCTCACCAATTAATACCGGATTGTTTTTACTGCGACGTTGCAACACTTGAATGGTGCGACGAATTTCGTCGTCGCGGCCAATCACCGGATCAAGCTTGCCCGCCTCGGCGCGCGCGGTTAAATCCACCGTGTATTTTTCCAATGCCTGACGATTACCCTCGGAATCGGCATCATCGACATTTTCACCGCCGCGCACCTTTTGGATCGCCTGCTGCAAGCGCTGGGCATTGCCGAATTTCTTCAACAATTCATGCACCGCCCCTTGGGACTCCAACATCAAGACCAGTAACACAGAATCACTGGAGACAAATTTGTCCCCCACTTTTTGTGCGTGGCGATCAGCAAGATTCAGCAGCCGCACCATCTCCGGCGACATGGTGACCTCGCCGGTTGGATTTTTAATTTGCGGTAAGTTTTCCAGGTATTCATTCAACGCGGTGCGCAACCCGGCGACATCAAACCCCGCCTGGCTTAATAAGAGACGCACACTGGCAGCGCCTTTTTGGTCGATCATCGCCAGCAACAGATGGCCCGGTTCGAGCTGGCTGTGATCCTGCCCCAAAGCGATTGACTGGGCATCGGAAAGTGCAACTTGAAGCTGATTGGTTAAACGGTCGATACGCATGGTTACCTCAAGCGATGAAAGATTACTCGGTTGACACAAAAGTTGGGGGCGGACCCGCTGATTTCAAGCAGGTTCAGTGTTGCGCGCAGCAGCACTGTTGTATCTGGACACTAGCTACAGACATAGCGATATAAGGCGACAACCAGCCAGCCTCCCAGTTGAGAATGACGAATGCCTTCCAGGGGCAACCCCGAAGCTCGTCCGCCCTGACCTTCGGCCCCTACAACTCTTATTATTTTAGTTTCAACTAAATAAATTTCGTATTTATTGAAAAAATTACAAGCTTCCGCCACCTTCATATACCAATTGAGCTGACAAAGGCACAAATAAAAGCACTGCTTTTAATAAATCGACCTAAAGAATATTTTCCATTTAAATCCTTAGCTTATCTAAACACCAATTTAATTTTCAGCCTCCATAAAAATACCTTTTAGAAAATTGGCTTTGTTATTGCGTAAGAAAAATCACTTTAAAATGAAACGATCATTTTATTGTTTATCGCGTTTAACTTTTAATGAGGTGAATATCATGAAAAAAATTAACGAAAAAATGATGAATATTTTCTTTGCCAGTCTCCTGCTAATCACTCTCGGCATATCAAGTTCACAAACATTTGCGCTGGATGTGGACACGGATGATTTCATCGATGAAGCATACGCCAAAGGCCTTGCTGAAATTGAATCAGGAAAAGTTGCGGTACAAAAATCCACATTTCCTGCCGTGCAAGCCTACGCAAAAAAAATGATTGAGGACCATACTGCGGCAAATAAGGATTTGCGCAGCCTCGCGGTTGAAAAGAATTTAAAACTCGGTGACGACACCGCGATGATGGCAAAAGCAAAAAATTACATACTGAAACAACGCGAAGGGGAATCCTTTGATGCCGCTTATGTGAACAATCAAATTGAATCACACAAGGCGGCGATTGAACTCTATAAAGATGCGTCCTCTTCCAAAGATGAAGACGTGCGTCAGCTAGCCGCAACATCACTCCCAAAACTGGAGCAACATTTGGCAGATGCTAAGACATTGGTGTCTGTACTCGCAAATGGCAGCAAAAACATTAAAGTCGATGATGGAAAAGCAGACCACGACGAATAAGTATGTACCTCCTTGGCAGCTCGGCTGCCAAGGGCTTTGATGCCTTTAATGATCTGATGAATTGGATCGCTTGGATGTCTTGGATAGCTTGGATAGCCTGGATAGCTTGGATAGCTTGGATAAATAGTTAAGAGCATCAAACCCGGTTAGAAAATCACGACTGAGGAGACTGAATCATGGCTATTGGCAGCAAAGCAAAATACACGGAAAAACAAAAACGCAAAGCCGAACACATTGAAGAAAGTTACGAACAAAAGGGCGCCAGCCCGAAAAAAGCGGCAGAAATTGCGTGGGCAACAGTTAACAAACAATCGGGCGGCGGCGAGCGCTCGGGCTCAGGGACAACGACACCGCAACGAAAAAAAACAGCAGCGCGGAAAGATTCAGCGCGCCGGGCAGCAGCTACCAAGCGCACCAATGCCAATCCCAACTCCCTTGAGTCCCACACCAAAAATGATTTGCTATCTCTGGCGCGCAAGAAAAACATCCCCGGCCGGTCAACGATGAACAAATCAGATCTTGTTCTCGCCCTTCAGCAGGGAGAAAAAAGTAGCTGATCTGTCATGCTTTTACGTCACAACTTATCTCGCGAACAGGGCCAATAAAATCAGCCCTAGGTTTTGTTAACGTCAACGACTACAACAGGCACAGTAGGTGTCTCGCGCACGTCAAAAAACTTGATCACCATTGGATAATTTTTGATGACGCCCTTATTGGCGTTTATCGCGCCCATAATGGTAAACACGATCGAGCATACAAATAGAATTGCGATCAGAAAAAAGCCCACCACGATCAAACAAAGAAGCGCGCTGACCAAGAAATAAATCAATGAGCTAAATACCCAGTTCATTACTACCTTGCCTTGCTCATCCACATAGGCATCTTCCTTTTTGGATTGCCACATAATCAGCGGCACAATTAAACCGAGGAATGGAAACAGCCAGGAACAGAACTGGGTGAGATGCAATACCATCGCATAATCGTAATTGTTCGTTTGCATGATGGTTTGCTGCAATGGCGATGAGGCCGCACGTTGCGGTTGGGCTCCGAGAATGCGTTCCTTGGCTTGCTGGTACTCTTCTTCACTGATCAGGCCTTTTTGTTTCAGGTCATTCAGTTTTTCAATTTGATCGAGATCCATAATGATTCCTTTAGTTGACGGATTGAGACTTGCTACGCGAGCTTAAGGGCAACGGAGCGAAATGAATATTCGCCCGCGCGCAACTAATAATAGTTGCCCATAGTGATTTAGATGTTGTTTATTCAAAACCGGATTCAGCTCGCGGAATTTATTCCCGCCAAATCAAACTGGCCATACGTCCGGTAGTTTTGTCGCGCCTATAGGAGTAAAAACGCTGTGAATCGGCATAGGTACAATAATCACCGCCGTAAACAGCTCTTATTCCCAATGCATTTAATTCGGCGCGCGCCAGCGCATAGATATCGGCATAAAAATGCAGTGGCCGCTGCGCCGAAATGAAAGCCTTGGCAACATGCTCGGCGTGATCCTGATTGCGCGCCGCCTTAAAGAATGCTTCGAGCACATCCACTCCCACCTCAAAATGGGGCTGCGAAATAGCTGGCCCCAGATACGCAAGCAGGTCACCTGGTTTGGCGCTGAACTTTTGCAACGCGCGTGCACATATTCCCTTTGCCAAACTGCGCCAACCGCAATGCAGGGCAGCGACTTGGGTGCCCTGCTTATCGCATAGCAGGATGGGCAGACAATCCGCCGTCATCACCAGACAAGCTTGACCAGCCTGATTGCTATAACTGCCATCGGCAGTACGCACTACGCCATCGGATTTGGCGTGGACCACTTTCACACCGTGGATTTGCTCAAGCCATTGCGGGCTTTGCTGCAGCCTCAAGCGAGTAGAAAGTTGCGCCCGGTTAGCCGCCACGTGCGCGGGATTATCACCCACATGCAACCCCATATTGTTGCTCGCATAAGGCGGCAAACTGACGCCGCCCACACGAGTGGTGATATAGCTGTGCACATTGGCTGGTGCAGGCCAGTCGGGAGTTATCCCCTTAATATCAGTCATCGACGAGCGTAAAGCCATGATCGAGCGCATCCAGCAAATTTTTAAAATCCTCCGGCAGTGGCGCCGTCCACTCGGTGTATTCGCCGGTCCCGGGGTGCTCCAGGCCCAGCTTGAACGCGTGCAGGGCCTGCCGTGGAAAACTTTTCAGGGTATCGATCAAATGCTGGTTGGCACCCTTGGGGATTTTAAAACGGCTGCCGTAAGTTGGATCGCCCACCAGCGGATGGCCAATGTGCGCCATATGCACGCGAATTTGGTGGGTGCGGCCAGTTTCCAATTTGACGCGAATATGGGTGTGACTCGGGTAGCGCTTGGCGACGCGATAGTGAGTCACCGCGCGCTTGCCACCCGCCTTGAGCACCGCCATGAGTTTGCGCTGCATCGGGTGGCGACCCATAGGGGCGTCCACTGTACCACCGCCGGTCATCGCACCTATTGCAACAGCTTCGTATTCGCGGCTTACCGTACGATCCGCCAACTGCTCGACCAGATCCGTATGGGCCTCCAGAGTTTTGGCGATCACCATCAGCCCGGTGGTCTCTTTATCCAGGCGATGGACAATCCCCGCGCGCGGCAAATTTACCAAGCCGGGGATATGGTTGATCAACGCATTCACCAGCGTGCCAGTGTAATTACCGGCGGCGGGGTGAACTACCAGCCCCGCCTGCTTGTTGATGATGATCAGGTCGTCGTCTTCGTGGACGATGTCCAGCGTAATTTCTTCCGGCTCCCACTCGCCTTGCGCCTCCAATTCAGCCTTGAGCTCGAGCACTTCGCCGCCGATCAATTTATCCTTCGGTTTGGCGGCGCGGCCATCAACTTTCAACTGCCCATCTTTGATCCAGCTCTGCAGGCGCGAGCGCGAGAAGTCGGGGAACAACTCCGAGGCGATCTGGTCGAAGCGCATGCCGTTCATCTGGATGGGCACTTGTGCGCTCAGGTCAAAAACATCTTTCATTAAAAAACCTCTAGTGATTGTTTCTGGCTGCGAAAGTAGCGCCAAAAAAACGGAAATCGGGAGCTTTTACTGTCGCCGGATTGGTATCCGCCAAGCTCTGTGTTTAAATACCCTGCCCCGAAAATGGGGGCTATTTTATCGAGATAAGAGTTTATAACCCTATGCGAGTCCTGCCCTGTTTGATGCTTAGCGCCCTCGCGCTGCTGACTGCCTGTTCCAGTAAAGAGCCCGAATACACCTCCGAAGCGGACTTGTACCACGCCGCTGAAGAGCAACTTGAGCGCAGCCAATGGGAATCGGCGATCAAAAACCTCAACTCGCTGGAAGAAAACTTCCCTTTTGGTACCTACGCAGACCAGGCCCAGCTTGAGCTTATTTATGCTCACTACAGCTCCGGCGAAGCTGATGCGGCGATTGCCACCGCCAACCGTTTTATCCGCCTGCACCCACAACATCGCAATGTGGATTATGCCTACTATATGCTGGGCATGGCGTCCTTCACCAAAGATAAAGGCATGTTTGAAAGGGCAATGCCAGTTGATATCTCCAAACGCGATCCAGGCGCCGCGCGTGAATCACTCGCGAATTTTACCCAATTACTCAACCGTTTTCCCGATAGTAACTACGCAGCCGATGCCAAAAAGCGCATGCTCGCCCTGCGCAATCACTTGGCGCGCTACGAAATCCACGTAGCCAATTATTACTTCAAGCGCGGCGCCTATATCGCTGCGGTAGGTCGCGGTCGCTATGTACTGGAAAACTTTCCGCAAGCACCTGCCATTCCCGATGCATTGGCAGTTATGGTACAGGGTTACCATCTGTTAAAGATGCCTGAAAAATCCAACGAAATACTGGAGATCCTGAAACTCAACTATGCCGATTACCCGGCACTGAACAAGCAGGGTGAGTTCGACTACGACTATATGTACAACAATGGTAAATCGCCTTGGGTAGCCTACTTGACCCTCGGCCTGTTCAATAAGAACGAAGTAACCGGTTTTGATACCCGCACCATCTACGACCCGCAATACAAACCGGCATCTGATGACGCGGAAGTTGCGCGCGTAGAATAACTGCGCCCAACCAAAAGGCCGCAGCAGCGGCCTTTTTTATTGGTCGGCCAATAATTTACTCGCCCATTTTCCAGCCTGAGGTAATGGGATAGCGACGGTCGCGACCAAAACCACGCTGGCTAATCCTGATACCCACTGGCGCTTGGCGTCGCTTGTATTCATTGATATCAACCAGGCGCACCACACGCTCGACCTGCTCCCGGTTAAAGCCCTCGTTGATGATCATCTCGGCACTGTAATCTTGCTCGACATACAGCTCCAGGATGCGATCAAGGATTTCATAGGGTGGCAGGCTGTCTTCGTCCTTCTGATTAGGGGCCAATTCGGCCGAAGGCGGACGGGTAATGACGGTTTCCGGAATCACCTCACCCAAAGTATTGCGATAGCGGGAAAGGGCAAATACGAGTGTCTTGGGGACATCCTTGAGCGCATCGAAACCGCCCGCCATATCGCCGTAAAGCGTGGAATAGCCCACCGCCATTTCACTTTTATTGCCTGTAGTAAGCACCAGATAGCCTTTTTTATTGGAGATTGCCATCAACAACACACCGCGGCAGCGCGCTTGCAGGTTTTCTTCGGTGGTGTCACGCCTGGTGCCGGCAAATTCATCGCTGAGCGCTGCCATAAAGGCTTCATACATCGGTTCGATGCTGATCGAGCTATAGCGAACACCGAGGCGTGCGGCCTCATCAGCTGCGTCGTTTTTACTGAGATCAGAGGTATAACGGAAGGGCATCATTACCGCTTCGACGCGCTCGGGGCCCAAGGCATCCACCGCCATCGCCAGGGTTAGGGCCGAGTCGATCCCCCCTGACAAACCCAATACCACACCTTTGAAACGGTTTTTATTGACGTAATCGCGCATCCCCAACACCAGCGCCTGATACACCGCAGCCAGATTATCGGGAATGGCATCCACCGATTGGGCGGGCACACTGATTTGTTGCTGATCCCAATCCAAAGTAACCGCAAACTGACCTTCGCTAAACGCGGGAGCACGGAACCGGGTTTGGCCATTGGAGTCCACCACTACCGAACCGCCATCAAAAACCAACTCGTCCTGGCCACCCACAAGATTGGTATAAACCACTGGCATGCCACCTTCGCGCGCGCGCTGGGCTACGACCGCCTCGCGCTCTTGTTGCTTGCCTTGGTGATATGGCGATGCATTAAGGTTAAGCATCAATTTCGCGCCTGCCGCTTTCGCCTTGGCCATGGGTTCAGCAAACCAAATGTCCTCGCAAACGCTTAAGGCTGTCGGCACACCTTTGAGATCAAATACGCAGGCGTCGTCGCCTGCAGCGAAATAACGCTTTTCGTCAAACACCTGATAATTTGGCAAGCATTGTTTGGCATATTCAGCCACCAATTGTCCGCCCAAAATCACGCCGGCCATGTTGTACAGGCGACCATTTTTCATTCGCGGATAGCCAACTATAAGTGCTACTGGCAACTTGGCTGCCATTAGCTCCTGCAGGGCCCGCTCTACGCGCGGAGTTAAACTCGGGCGCAGCAATAAATCCTCAGGGGGATATCCCGTCAGGGTCAGCTCGGGGAAAACCACCGCATCGACAGGTCCGGCAGCCAGTGCTTCACCAGCCACCTTGAGCACTTTGGCGGTATTGCCAGGAATATCGCCAACCAGCGTATTAATTTGGGCGAGAATTAACTGTAACGGCAGCATAGAATTCAATGAGTAAGAAGAGAGGAATCAGCAACGCTGAAAATAAGTCTGGAATCGCCTATAGGAAAGGAGCATATGCAGCAGGAAACTGGCAAAATTGCCCGCGTCCTTAGCCTACACGACCAGACACCTAAAAGAATTATAGGCTTCAGGCAACTCAAACACAGGCGCGCATTGTCCGCGATCTAGCCTTTTAAAGCCAAGTGGTATTTGCCCGCTTATCCCAAAAGGACACAGAAGAGATTATGAGCCCCAACCTGCTTAATCATTCGCTCAATTACAATCCCTATGATTTGCTGCGGGTTTACACCTATTACCGCACCCTCCTCGGCAGCCTTTTGCTCCTGATGTTTCACGTCCAGTTTGCGCCGAAAGTATTGGGCCATAACAATCCCAACCTGTTTTTCTACACATCGATTGCCTACACCGCGATTAACATCATGACCTTGGTAGTCATGTGGCGATTAAAGTACTCACCCTCACAACGCAAACTGTTTGGCTCACTGGTAATTGACGTAATTGCCCTCAGCCTACTGATGCATGCCAGTGGTGGCGCAGTGAGCGGGCTTGGTTATTTGCTACTGGTCGCAATTGCCGCTGGCGGAATTATGCTGCGTGAGCGGATATCATTTTTTCTTGCTGCAATCGCCACGATCATTGTAATTGGCGAAGGTACTTTTCGCTTTTTGTTTCTCAGCAACGAGAACCAAACGCTTTTTGCTTCGGCGACACTCAGCACGCTCGCCTTCCTCACTGCGTTATTGTTTCAATATCTCACTAAAAAAATCCGACTGTCTTACGAAGAAGCTGAAACACAAGCGGCTCAGGCAGCACACTTACAAAAGCTGGCTCAGATTATTGTTGAGCGCATGCGCACTGGAATAGTGGCTTTAAATAAAAATATGGATATACAACTTTGCAACCAGGCTGCACTAAAACTGCTCGGTGCAAAGCAAAACATAGCGGAGCCATTGCGCCTTGATCGATTTCCGGAGCTTTTCAAGAAATACCAATCCTGGCAACGCAGCCCACAGGAACATTCGCCTTATTTAAAAATTGACGCTAACACCAACACGGAAGTCAAAGTGAACTTCGCCTATCTGGAGCCAGGTGACTCTACTGATGTGCTAATTTTTTTAGAGGATGTGCGCTCAATCAATCAACAAGCACAACAATTGAAGCTCGCCTCACTCGGACGATTAACCGCAAGCATCGCGCATGAAATTCGCAACCCACTCGGTGCGATTAGCCACGCCAGCCAATTGCTGGGAGAATCGGATGCGCTGCCTACAACCGATCAGCGGCTGCTCGATATCATCCACAATCACAGCAAACGCGTTAATTTGATTATTGAAAATATATTGCAACTTTCACGTCGTCGCCCTGCAAAACCGGCACACATTAATTTGCATCAATGGATTCCTACCTTCATTCACGATTACAAATCCAGCAAAAATAATGGCGATCGTTTAAAGATCCAGATGCATGAAAAAAATATTGGCGACACACACCAGAGCGCGGCATATACAAATACCATCAACAACCTGAATGCAAAATTTGATATTAGCCAGTTGCAACAGGTACTTACTAATCTATGCGATAACGGAATTCGCTATGGCACAGCCATGGAAGGGCGCCCGGACTTGCGAATCGAAATTGGTCTGGACACAAACCAACAGCAACCCTATATTCGGATCATTGATTATGGACCTGGCATCAGCCCGGAAAATCTAAAACATTTATTCGAGCCTTTCTTCACTACAGAAAATACAGGCTCAGGTTTAGGTTTATATATTTGCAAAGAGCTATGTGAAGCCAATCAGGCAATCATTTCCTACAAACGCACCGAAAAAGGCGAGAGCTGTTTCCATTTGCAACTAGCGCATCCGGAAAAGACATCTTGATAAAAATCCAAGTGAATCGGAAATCACCATGACACAAAAACGCGCATTAATTATCGACGATGAACCAGATATTCGAGAACTTCTGGAAATCACTTTAGGTCGCATGCAAATCCAGACCGACAGCGCAGAATCGATTGCCACTGCAAAACAACTGTTAATGCGCACGCACTACGATTTATGCCTAACCGATATGCGCCTGCCCGATGGTAATGGTCTTGAACTGGTTGAATTGATTCAGCATCAATATCCTCAACTTCCCGTTGCCGTTATCACTGCACATGGCAGCATAGATACAGCCATCGAATCCATGAAAGCTGGCGCTTTTGATTTTATTTCCAAACCTGTGGATTTACCGACCCTGCGTAAGCTAGTCAGCACAGCTATCGAATCAAGCCAATTAACCCCACCTCCACTCGCGAAGATCACACCGATTATCGGTGACTCCAAAGCCATTCAGGATTTAATTCGCTCCATAGAAAAACTCGCTCGCTCACAAGCACCTGTATATATCAGTGGCGAATCCGGTTCCGGCAAAGAATTGGTTGCACATTCAATTCACGATTTGGGCCCGCGCGCCAATAAACCATTTATTGCAGTTAACTGTGGAGCAATTCCGCGGGAGCTGATGGAAAGCGAATTTTTCGGCCACAAAAAAGGCAGCTTTACCGGAGCGCACCAGGATAAAATTGGGCTATTCCAAGCAGCAGAAGGCGGCACTTTATTTTTTGATGAAGTGGCGGACTTACCGCTCGATATGCAAGTTAAGTTATTGCGCGCGATCCAGGAAAAATTTATTCGCCCGATTGGCGCAGCAGAAGAAATCGCCACAGATGTGCGCATCCTTTGTGCGACGCATAAGAATCTTGAAATAGAAGTACAGGAAGGTCGTTTTCGTCAGGACTTATTTTATCGACTCAATGTTATTCAACTTGCCGTGGCACCGCTCCGCGAAAGGCGTGAAGACATAAGCCTTCTCACGCAACATCTACTAAATAAACTCGCAAGCGACATAGGCCTCTCCTCACCGAAACTTTCACCGGAGGCAAAACGCGCGCTGGAGACTTATCATTTTCCCGGTAACGTGCGCGAACTGGAAAACATCCTTGAGCGGGCCTTCACCCTCTGCGAAGGTAACCTGATTGATGCGCAGGATCTACAATTGCGCAGCAGAGAACACTCTTTCGATCACAATGTCGATAAAACCTATTCATCAAGCAAACCAAATGCGAGATCAAATAACGGCAACGTGGACTATCCTGCGCGCTGTGCAGAATATTCTTCGTTGGACGAATATCTACAAGATGTGGAAAAAGAAATTCTCTGTCATGCACTTGAACAAGCCAAATGGAACAAAACATTGGCTGCGAAACATCTGGGAATCAGTTTCAGATCACTAAGGTACAGGTTACAAAAACTGGGGCTAGATGACGAGTAAATAGACCAGCTAAGCGCTTTATTAACGATCGGCAACATGAGAAACAATTAACATCTGTAACAGACGCTCCGTGGAAACAATCCAAAATCTGTAGTGATAAAAAAAATGCCCACCTCTTTCGAGATGGGCATTTTTTAAGAGAGGAAATACAGAGCACTATTGATTAGCGAGAACTTCCAATCGCTCTTTTTCTTTCTCAGAAAAGGTAACCCATTGTCCTGCCACTTTGGCGCTACGGGCATCTTTACCAGCTTCTTTAAAGAACTTAATTGCCTCGTCAAAGTTTTTCATCTCAAACTCAGCCTGAGCAATTGTTAAGTTGGCATAGTCAACACGCTTTAACTTACCGGCCTTAAGTGCCTGACGGCCCCACTTAGACGCTTCTTTAAATCTATCAGTTGCAAGGTAAGCCTGTGCAAGACCAATAATTAAATCGCCATCAGTAGATTTTTCAGCAGCCTTTTCGTATTCAACCAGTGATTCTTTAGCGTTTTGTGCAAGACGTAAGGAATCAGCGAGTAGCTTGAGATTTTTAGCCGTTGGCTCAACAATCTTGTCAGTATAGATGCCCTTTTTCAGCACCTTGGCTGCCTTATAAGGCGCTTCCGCTTCCAAGAACATGCTTGCCAAACGAACAATGTCTTTCTCGCTATCCAAACCACCCATCAGATAACAAGTTTCAAGCGCGCTTAACGAGTCTTTTGGACGCTCAACGACATAATAAACTTGAGACAATTGTTTCCAATATTGTGCTTTTGGATAATGCTTGATCAGCTTTTCTAAAACTACCAAGCCGCTCTTATAATCTTCTTTATCGAAATACAGTCCGCGCTGCAGCACATACCATGATTCAGCCGGAATTTTCCCAGCTGCTTCCTGATTTTTTACCGCCTCATTAATATTGAGGAGCGCATTGTTGTTATCTTCAAGCTGATAATAGAGCGTTGAAAACATGTAAGAGTCTTCAGGCTTGATCGTATCTGCGAACTCAGTCCACTTCAGCAATGTTTCCAATGCTTTTTTGGGGTTGTCCATTTGCGAGTAAAGCTGTCCAACTATACGAATAGTAGATGCTTCAGTTGCAAGAGGCATATTGGGTGTTTGTGCGAGCATTTTGTTAAAGCTTTCAATCGCCTTAGCATAGTTCTCATTACCCAAATGTGCGTAACCAGTATATTGGTTAAGCAAAACCAACTCATATGCATTTGCTTTAGCTGAATTAGCGGCCATCTCGTTTAGCAATTGCATAGCCTTACGTGGATCAGGCTTTACTGACTCGTCTTGTGGTTGCAGATAATTAGCAGCCTCAGTAATTTTCTTGCCAAACGATTCCGAAACATTGGGGAACTTACGCTGCTGCTCACCCGCATACTTGTTCTTTGCCTTAACCTGAGCGGCAGCGCTGGAAATCTCCAACGCCCCAGGCGCAACCACATCAATTGCCTTACCTACAAACAATGGAGACACAGCAATAATACCGGCCAGCAAAGTACGGTTTAGAGCAATTGAAACAGCAGGAAAAACTTGTCTCATTTAATTACCCCTTATTTCTGCATCGTGTAGGTGAAACGGTTTTTCACCCCAGGAACCTCAACCGGCTTCCCGTCAACCACTTTTGGTTTGTATTTAAACTTCAATGCCGCTTTTACAGAAGCACGATTAAATACAGAAGTAGGCTTGCCATCTTTAGTTATACATTCACTCTCGATTGGTTGAGGGTCACGTGTTGTACCCGTTTCGGTCACGGTGTAAACAACTGTACAAAAACCCTCAATGCCGCGAGATAATGCTGTACTTGGGTACTCAGGAGGAACCTTAACAATTGGCAGGTACTCACCTTCGCTAAACGCCAATGAGTTAGAACCTACATCGATACCAGCCTTAGCTACAGGCGCAGTCATATTGAGTGCTTCACCAGAAACATCTGGCGCATCAAATTCTGGCTCCGGTAACTCAGGTGGAGTTTCAGGCTCCTGAGGCTTTTCAGGCTTGGCTTCATCTAACCTGGTTTCAATTTTGGTGTTGCTCATACGGATATCGGGAATTTTTACAACTTTTGATGCATCAGGTTGCGCGAATTCCGTATTTACCAAACTATTCATTAAGTACAGGAGGCCAAGTGTGACAATAACACCGAGTAATCCTGCTATGGCGACTTTTATAGGGTTCATAGCTGTCTAGTTCTTCTCAGTAGATACACTTATATCGGTAACGCCAGCTTTACGCGCAGCATTAGCAACATCCACTACAAACTTAATGTCTGACTCTTTGTCTGCTTGAATAGACACCGAACCCTTGGGGTTATCGGCGCGCATGCGCTCAATTGCCTGACGCACATTGCGCGGATCTATTTCTTTCTTGTCCATCCAGACTTCATTATCAGCACCAATTGCAATCAAAATGCTGGCATTAGGCTTGCTCTCACCTGTGTTAGCGTCAGGCCTTGCAACCTCTTTACCAGTTTCTTTGATAAAAGTGGCCGTAACGATAAAGAAAATCAGCATAATAAATACAACGTCCAACATGGGCGTTAAATCAATTGCCTGAGCTTCTTCTTCTGGCCTTGGGTTTTTCCTGCTCATGAGACATCTCTTTCATACAGGTTGAAATTAGTCGTCCTACAATGGATCACCCAAAATCAGTGATCCATTGTCAGATGGTCAGCAAATAAAGCTTTTTCATTATCTGCTATACGAGTCAAGTAAGTGCTTGCAAATACCCCGGAAATTGCGGCGACCATGCCCGCCATAGTCGGGATGGTAGCCTTTGATACACCACCAGCCATAGACTTGGCATCGCCACCACCGGTATTAGCCAATACACCGAACACCTCAATCATTCCCGTTACAGTTCCAAGCAGCCCCATAAGAGGACATAAAGCCACCAGCGCAGTAATCATGTCGAGATTAGAGGTAATCTTCTCATCCATTCTGGAAATAAGTGCTCCGCGGATCTGATGGGCATTCCAAGACTTGCGTTCTTTGCGAGACTCCCATTGAGCAAGTGACTGCTGTATATCGCCTTTCAGACTACCTTTGAAGTAGACGAGGCGCTCAAATATGAGCACCCACATCCAAAGGGTTAAGGCCGCAATTGCATACATCAATATGCCGCCCTGATCCAAAAAGGCTTCTAGGGTTCCTAAAGTATCCGTCAAAGCCTGCATGGTTTATCTCCTACTTGCCGCTACGCTCAGCATT
Organism: Cellvibrio sp.; assembly: GCA_035481425.1. Taxonomy (GTDB): domain Bacteria; phylum Pseudomonadota; class Gammaproteobacteria; order Pseudomonadales; family Cellvibrionaceae; genus Cellvibrio. The sequence goes on from DATIGS010000106.1 coordinate 33,318, forward strand.
CTCTGCGATGATGCCAGTAGTTTGCTCATCAAGAACGTGAACAACTGACTTAGCACGACCATTAACCATGGTGTGCATTAACACCATAGGAATAGCTACGCAAAGGCCTTGTACAGTGGTTACCAAGGCAGCAGAAATACCGCCAGCCATGTTCTTAGGATCGCCAGCGCCGAAAATGGTGATTGCCTGGAAGGTGGTGATCATACCGGTTACTGTACCTAACAGACCCAAGAGCGGTCCTACGGCAGCAATGATCTTCATGATTGCCAAACCACTTTCAATGGATGGGCGCTCTTTTAGAACAGCCTCTTCGAGCTTCAGTTCCAAAGTTTCTGGATCAACATTTTTGTTTTCCTGAGCAACTTTCAAAACACGACCCAGTGGATTGTTGGTGTTAGGATTGTTCACATTTTTCAGCTGTGCTTTTACTTTTGCACTCATTGCGAACAGCACCAGCATACGCCACAAGCCCAACAAAATACCGAAGATACCAACATAAACAATTACCCAACCTACAGAGCCACCTTGATCAAGGTATTCCATGAAAGTTGGTTGCTGAATCAAGGCACCAAGCAATTGACCGCCGAGTGGTCCTGTCGGGTCAATACCAACATCCACTACACCGCTAGTAGCTGATTGCAGCGCTGCAGCCGCTGAAAGCATGCCTGAATCTGGTTGACGAGCAAGTTCTTCAATTTTTCTACCGTCGTAGGTCAAGTAAGTACCGTTTGACACCAGGTTATAGGTACCGATACGAACGATTTCTTGCTCTGATTGTTCGCCATTTGGCTTGATAACGGTTGCGTTAAATTTAGCTACACGACCGGTTTCTACCATTTCACGTTGAACTTCAAACCACAGACGCTCAATCTCTTCGATGTCAGGAAGCTGAGTGCTGCCATTCATCTTTTCAATCAATGCATCAAGGAAGTCACCACGGTTAGGATATTGGGCACTTACTAAAGAGGTCTCGAGAGTAGCGCGCAAATCACCAGCAGTAGAAGTCAGGTGACCGAAGAGTTCGCGCATTGAACCCAAACGCTCATTAAGCTGTGCTTTTTTCTGAGTAACTAAGAGTTGCTGCTCAGCATACTTCTTTTCCAAAGCAACAGAGCGGCCTTCTTCCGCTTGACGAGTGGCATTAGCTTGGGCCAATAAACCAGCCTGTGCAGCTTTATCACGAGCAAACTCAGCTTCGCGCTGCTTGTGCTCTGCAGACTCACTGATCTGTGATTTTTTTACCATGTCCAACAGTTGGTCAAGGGTTTGTGCCTTTTCTTGAGCTACCGCAAAGCTGCTGCTCAGCAGACCAACAGTAACAAGCATCAGGCAGTTTTTAACAAACTTCATTTTCATTGTGCTGCCTCCGGTGCTTGAATGGGCATAGTCAGAATATCTTTGGTAGCTTGGTCACGCGCAATTTTCAAACCTTTCAAAATTGGAGCGTTGTATGAGCTGTCCAATGCAACCCATGATTTTTGGGCAGCATCCCAATAACCACTGGCTTGTGCATCAGTTGTTTGATACATCAAAGAAATACGACCAACGCGCAGAATGTTTACTTCGCGATCCTGGCCATCAAGTGAAAGAGTAGATTTGTATGCAGAAATTGTACTGCCGTAGGCAGATTCAATTTTATAAGCTTCGAGTACTTGGCGGAATTTTTCTGAAACAGAAATATCAGCGCGATCCTGGTTTGCACGCAACATTGCGACCTGAGCTTGACGCTCTTCCAGCGAGAACGGCTTGTCCAGATTTACAAATTGCTCAAGGGCATCAAGCATGCGGAAAATCAACGGTTGGATTTGACGCTCAATAACAGTTACTTTCTCGATTGATTGCTCCAGCTCTTGAACAACAACCAATTGCTTGGCAACTTGCTTTTCCATTTGAGCGTTGAACACGCGCAAATCGTCGATCAGTTTGTTTTGTTGTTTGAATTGTTGCGTCAGATCGTCAGTTTCCTGAGCCAATCTATCAATACGCTTCTGGGAGTCTTGCGCCAAAGTGGTTTTGGCTTGACCTGCCTGGAGTACCGCATCCAGAGTTTGATCTGCCATGGCAACGCTACCCATTAGCGCGCCGGCAGAAAGCATTGTGGTCAGAGCCACCGCTTTCAATCGCTGCTTTTTCATAATCCCCCCAACTGGGTGTTCAATCAAGTGAGTTTGTGGCAACAAGCTGCCACAGACGCGTTATCCACATAGCCTCTTCGAGGC